>NZ_JBJHAA010000053.1:0-556 GCF_054050795.1 Blastococcus sp. SYSU DS1024 | reverse complement strand
GACTGAGTAGCCCTGTGTCAAGCCGCTGCCGCGGCGCCCTGAGTGAGGTATCGGTTGTGGGCGCCGTGGCGGGCTGGGTCGTATGCGCTGTGTTCTTGCCAGCAGCGCCAGATGACGCCGGTCCAGGCCCGGGCCAGGACGCGAACGGCGTGCGGGTGGCGCATGCCGCGAGCCCGGGCTCGGCGGTAGATGTCGGCGGCCCAGGGGTTGGCGTGGCGGGAGTCGTCGGCGAAGTCGGTGAGCGCCCGGCGGAGTTTGGCGTCGGCGGCGTAGCGGAAGCCCACGGCGCGGTGTTTGCCTGATTCGAAAGTGACCGGACAGGCGCCGGCTGCCGCGGCGAGTGAATCGGCGGTTGGGTAGCGGCCGCGGGCATCGCCGATCTCGGCCAGCAGCGCAGCGGCTCGGATCTGGCCGGCGCGCGGCAGGCTGGTGAAGATCGGCGCGTCCGGGTGCAGGGCCAGGGCCTCCTTGATCCGGCGGGTCAACTCAGCGGACTGGTCCTCGATCGCGTCGATCGCGGCCAGCAGCGCCAGGGTGATGTGCCGGCGGGCGTCGG
>NZ_JBJHAA010000052.1:0-723 GCF_054050795.1 Blastococcus sp. SYSU DS1024 | reverse complement strand
ACGTGCCGACTGGCGACAGGGCTGAGCGCCTCGAGCGCCGATCAGTGAGCGACCGGCGTGCACGTCCCGAGACCACCGGGTGCTTCCCCGCTGCTGCAACAGCCAGGAGGCACAGATGAACGATCCCACCGTCACCCCGCTGCCGACAGGTGCGCTGTTCGCCGGCATCGACTGGGCCAGCGCCGACCACGCCGTCTGCGTCGTCGATGCCGCCGGCGCGGTGTTGTGGCGCCACACCGTGGCCCACAGCCGCGCCGGGCTGACCCGGCTCACGACCCGCCTGACCGAGCTGGGCGTGATCCGGGTCGGTATCGAACGCCCGGACGGGCCGGTCGTGGAGGCACTGCTTGACGCCGGTCTGCCGGTGGCAGTGGTGCCGCCGCGGCAGGTGAAGAACCTCCGCTCCCGCTACCGCGGCGCAGGCAAGGACGACCGGTTCGACGCCTACCTGCTGGCCGACACGATGCGCACCGACGGGCACCGCTACACCGACCTGACCCGTGACACACCCGCCACGACGGGTCTGCGCGCACTGATCCGTGCCCGCCAGGACCTGGTCGAGGTGCGCGTCGGGCTGGCCAATCAGCTGCGCCACACCCTGGAGCTGGCCTTTCCCGGCGCGGTCGGGCTGTTCTTCGACCTGCACAGCCCCGTCGCCCGTGCGTTCCTGCGCCGCTTTCCGACCGCCGCCGAGGCCGCCGTCCTCGACGAAGAGGCGATGGC
>NZ_JBJHAA010000051.1:0-1113 GCF_054050795.1 Blastococcus sp. SYSU DS1024 | reverse complement strand
TGTACTGCTCGGAGACGTTGGTGCAGCGGGTGATCGGCGGGAGGTTGCCGAGCGCTGTGTGGGGCCGGTGGTTGTTGTAGTGGTGCAGCCAGCCTGACAGGGCAGCCCGGCGAGCGGTCTCGGAGGTGTAGAGCCGCTTGTAGGCCCACTCCTCGAGCAGCGTGCGGTTGAGCCGTTCGACCTTGCCATTGGTCTGTGGCCTACGGACTCGGGTGGTGGAGTGCCGGATGCCCAGCCGTCGATGGTCGTCTCGCCATGCGTGGCTGCGGTAGGCGCTGCCGTTGTCGGTCAGCACGCGCTCGACGGTGATGCTGTGGCTGGCGAAGAAGGCGCGTGCTCGCGTCCAGAACGCCAGGGCCGTGGTCGCGGTCTCGTCGTCGAGGGCCTCGGAGTAGGCCAATCGACTGAAGCCGTCGACGGCGGAGTGCACGTAGCAGTAGCCCAGGTTCGGTCGGCCATGCACCTTGCGCGGCCGGGTCGAATCACGGTGCGCCTGCCGGTTGGCAATGCCCCGCTCCCGGCCGTGGATGCGCCAGCCGCCGCCGTCGGGGATGTTGCCGAGCTTCTTGATGTCGACGTGGACCAGCTCCCCGGGCCGGGTCATCTCGTAGCGGCGGATCGGTTCGCCGGTGACCCGGTCGACGTGCCAGAGCCGGTTGATCCGGCAGCTGACCAAGATCCGATGCACGGTCGAAGGCGCCAGCCCGACTCGGCCGGCGATGGCCACCGGACCTAGCCGCTGTTTCCACCGCAGGTGCACCACCTTGCGCACCACCGGCTGCGGTGTGCGCCGCGGCGAGCTGGCCGGCCGTGAAGAGCGGTCGGCCATACCGGCCGCGCCCTGCTCCCGGTAGCGCCGAGCCCAGCGAGTAGCGGTCGGACGTGAGACCTGGAATCGCTCGGCGGCCCGGGCGATCGGCCAGCCCTGCTCCACCACACAGCGGGCCAGTCGAAGGCGTCCGGTCTCGGTCAGCGGCGCATTACGGTGGACCACGAGGGACCTCCTGGGGTCTGGATGGGTGCTTGGCGGCTCCCAAACAGAACCCGGAGGTCCCTCCTCACATCAAGACCGATCACTCACCACGCGGTGCACCAACCTGTCCGGGCAGTACA
>NZ_JBJHAA010000050.1:0-1265 GCF_054050795.1 Blastococcus sp. SYSU DS1024 | reverse complement strand
CTGTGAAGTGACCCCCGTCAGGCGGACACCTCGTTTCGTGTCAGATGGATCTTCTCGTAGTCGGCGGGGCTGAGGTTGTTCAGCTTGGAGTGCCGGCGGCTGGGGTTGTAGAAGCCCTCGATGTAGGAGAAGACCTCCATCTCCAGTTCGTGGCGGGTCGGCCAGGAGCGTCGGTAGATCAGTTCCTCCTTCAGCGTGGCGAAGAACGACTCGGCCATCGCGTTGTCGAAGGCCGAGCCGACCCGGCCCATCGAGGCCAGCAGTCCCGAGGCGCGCAGCGCCTTGCCGAACTCGTAGGAGGTGTACTGGCTGCCGCGGTCGGTGTGGTGCACGGTGCCGGCCGGCGGCTTGCGGGTGGTGATGGCCATGCCGACGGCGTCGAGGACCAGTTCGGTGCGCAAATGGTCGGCCATCGCCCAGCCCACCACCTTGCGGGAGTAGGCGTCGACGACCACGGCGAGGTAGACGAATCCCTCCCAGGAGCGCAGGTAGGAGATGTCGGCGACCCAGAGCTGGTTGGGTGCGGTGGCGGTGAAGTTCCGTTCGACCCGATCCGGGGCGGTCGCGGTGGAGGAATGGCGGCGGCCGTACTTGCCCCGTCGCCGCCGGTGGACTCCCTCGATCGCGCCCAGCCGCATCAGCCGGGCCACCCGCTTGCGGTTCCAGGCGTGCCCGCGGTCGCGGACCTCGGCGGTCAGCCGGCGAGCGCCATAAGTGCGCCGGTGGGCGATCCAAGCGGTGCGGGCGGCGTGGATCGCGTAGGCATCCTCGAGCTCGGCGGCGGTCGGCCCGCCGGCGCGGCGGGCCCAGGTGTAGAAGGTGGTCGGGGTGACGCCGAACACCCGGCACAGACGGCGCACGCCGTAGGTGGTCTTCTCCGCAGCGATGAACTCGCAGAGGACTCCGCGGCTCACCGGCCCGTCTCCCGAGCGAAGAAGACCGCGGCTTTTTTCAGGATCTCCCGCTCGAGTTCCAGCTCGGCGACCTTGCGCCGCAGCCGCGCCAGCTCCAGCCGCTCATCGGCGCCCAGCACGGCCGGGCCTTCCGCCCGCTGCCGGCGCTCAGCGGCGACCCAGTTGCGCAGCGTCTCGTGATTGACCCCCAGCTCCGCGGCGACCTGACGCACCGATCGGCGGCTGTCGAGAACCAGCTGCGCGGCGCGCTGCCGGAACTCCTCGGGGTACTTGCTCCGTCGGCCCACTCGGGCCCTCCCTCCTTGGCTGGTGCCAAGTCTGGAGGTGTTCAGCCGACGGGGGTCACTTCAC
>NZ_JBJHAA010000049.1:0-1686 GCF_054050795.1 Blastococcus sp. SYSU DS1024 | reverse complement strand
CGGCGGCGTCCTACTCTCCCACCCCGTCTCCAGGGCAGTACCATCGGCGCTGAGAGGCTTAGCTTCCGGGTTCGGAATGTTGCCGGGCGTTTCCCTCTCGCCATGGCCGCCGTAACTCTGTGAACTTCGAACCGTTGCTGGTTCGTGCGTTCAGAACCGCACAGTGGACGCGAGACATGCTCAATAGTGACCCTGGTACAGACCCAGATGTGTTGTGGGTGTGTGTGGTCAAGCCCTCGGCCTGTTAGTACCGGTCAGCTCCACACCTTGCGGTGCTTCCACTTCCGGCCTATCAACCCGCTGGTCTGGGCGGGGGCCTTACCCGGTTGACCCGGTGAGAGACCTCATCTTGAAGCGAGCTTCCCGCTTAGATGCTTTCAGCGGTTATCCCTGCCGAACGTAGCTAACCAGCAGTGCACCTGGCGGTACAACTGGCACACCAGAGGTTCGTCCGTCCCGGTCCTCTCGTACTAGGGACAGCTCTTCTCAAGTCTCTTACGCGCACGGCGGATAGGGACCGAACTGTCTCACGACGTTCTAAACCCAGCTCGCGTACCGCTTTAATGGGCGAACAGCCCAACCCTTGGGACCTACTCCAGCCCCAGGATGCGACGAGCCGACATCGAGGTGCCAAACCATCCCGTCGATATGGACTCTTGGGGAAGATCAGCCTGTTATCCCCGGGGTACCTTTTATCCGTTGAGCGACACCGCTTCCACATGCCGGTGCCGGGTCACTAGTCCCAGCTTTCGCTCCTGCTCGACCCGTCGGTCTCGCAGTCAAGCTCCCTTGTGCACTTGCACTCGACACCTGATTGCCAACCAGGCTGAGGGAACCTTTGGGCGCCTCCGTTACATTTTGGGAGGCAACCGCCCCAGTTAAACTACCCACCTGACACTGTCCCTGATCCGGATCACGGACCGAGGTTAGACATCCAATTCGACCAGAGTGGTATTTCAACGGCGACTCCACGAACACTGGCGTGCCCGCTTCGCAGTCTCCCACCTATCCTACACAAGCCGAACCGAACACCAATATCAAGCTATAGTAAAGGTCCCGGGGTCTTTCCGTCCTGCCGCGCGTAACGAGCATCTTTACTCGTAGTGCAATTTCGCCGAGCCTGTGGTTGAGACAGCTGAGAAGTCGTTACGCCATTCGTGCAGGTCGGAACTTACCCGACAAGGAATTTCGCTACCTTAGGATGGTTATAGTTACCACCGCCGTTTACTGGCGCTTGAGTTCTGAGCTTCGCCTTGCGGCTAACCCGTCCCCTTAACGTTCCAGCACCGGGCAGGCGTCAGTCCGTATACATCGTCTTACGACTTCGCACGGACCTGTGTTTTTAGTAAACAGTCGCTTCTCACTGGTCTCTGCGGCCACCCACCGCTGCCCACCGCAAGGGTGTTGACAGTAGATGGCCCCCCTTCTCCCGAAGTTACGGGGGCATTTTGCCGAGTTCCTTAACCACAGTTCGCTCGATCGCCTCGGTATTCTCTACCTGACCACCTGAGTTGGTTTGGGGTACGGGCCGCTCGGAACTCGCTAGAGGCTTTTCTCGGCAGCATAGGATCATCCAATTCGCCTCAATCGGCTATGCGTCGGGCCTCACCCTGTATGTCCGACGGATTTACCTATCGGACGGGCCACACCCTTGCCCCGGTACTACCACTCACCGGTAGGACTACC
>NZ_JBJHAA010000047.1:0-1734 GCF_054050795.1 Blastococcus sp. SYSU DS1024 | reverse complement strand
CCCCCCCCCCCCCCCCCCCCCCCCCCCCCCCCCCCCCCCCCCCCCCCCCCCCCCCCCCCCCCCCCCCCCCCCCCCCCCCCCCCCCCCCCCCCCCCGCCCGCCGGGTCGGGGAGTCCGCCGCCGAGGCGGCCGCGGGGCTGACCCTCGTCCCGGGCGGTGCGCAGCCGGGGGACGACCTGGCCGCCTTCCGCACCGCACCGGCCGAGCCCTCACCGGCTCCGGTGCTGCAGCCCCGGGTGGCCACCCGCGGGCGGCCGGCCCGCGGGCGGGCCGAGCGCACCAAGCACGACGAGAAGATCACCGTCTACATCTCCGCCGAGGAGCTGCTGGCCCTGGAGTCCGCGCGGCTGACGCTGCGCGCCCACCACGGCCTGGCCGCGGACCGCGGCCGCATCGTCCGCGAGGCGGTGTCGGTGCTGCTGGCCGACCTGGCCGAGCGCGGGGACGACGCGATCCTCGTCCGCCGGCTGAAGGAGAAGTAGAAGGACCCCCTTGCCCCCCACCGCTCGCATGCTCGCGGCGGGCCCCCGCACGGGGGCCTTACCCTCGGCGTCCGTGAGCGACAGCACCGGAGCGGTTCCGCCGGCCGATCAGGCCGACGGAACCGCTCCGGCCCGCTTCACGGTCCGGCTGACCAACTTCGAGGGCCCGTTCGACCTGCTGCTGCAGCTGATCGGCAAGCACAAGCTCGACGTCACCGAGATCGCGCTCTCCCGCGTCACCGACGAGTTCATCGCCCACCTGCGCGTGCTCGGCGACGAGCTCGACCTCGACCAGGCCAGCGAGTTCCTCGTCGTCGCCTCCACGCTGCTCGACCTGAAGGCCGCCCGCCTGCTGCCGGCTGCCGACGTCGACGACGAGGAGGACCTCGAGCTGCTGGAGGCGCGCGACCTGCTGTTCGCCCGGCTGCTGCAGTACAAGGCCTACAAGCAGGCGGCCGCGTTCCTGCGCGAGCGCGAGGCCGACGCCGTCCGCCGCCACCCGCGCGAGGCCGCCCTGGAGCCGCGGTTCGCCGAGCTCGTCCCCGAGGTGCTGCTGGACATCACGCCGGCGCAGTTCGCCGCGCTGGCCGCCCGCGCGCTGGCGCCCAAGGTGCCGGAGACGGTCAGCGTCGCGCACCTGCACGCGCCTCCGGTCAGCGTCTCCGAACAGCTGCTGCTGGTGCGCAACCAGCTGGTGCGTTCGGGGACGGCGAGCTTCCGGGCGCTCACCGCCGACTGCGGGCACACCCTGGAGGTGGTGGCCCGCTTCCTCGCGCTGCTCGAGCTGTACCGCCAGCAGCGGGTGGTCTTCGAGCAGCTCACGCCGCTGGGCGAGCTGCACGTGCGGTGGACCGGCGAGGGCGTTCCCGATCCGGCCGGCGCCCCGGCCCCCGACGCCGACGAGGAGTACCGGTGACCGACGACCCCACCGACCCGGGCCCCGCGCCCATCTCCTGGGAGGCGCTCGCCGCCGAGCTGGCCGCCACCCGCGAGCAGGCGGCCGAGCGCGGCGACGCCGACCCGGCCGCCTGGGACGCCGTCGCGGCCGAGCTGGCCGCCCGGGTCGGCGAGCGCCCGGTGGAGGAGCAGCCGGTGCCGGCGGTGCCCGCCGAGGATGCGCCGTCCTCGCCTCTCGCGCCGCCCACCCCCGAGCCGCAACCGGCGCCGGGGCCGGGGCCGGGGGCGGGGGGGGTTGTGCCCGGCGCGCGGGCCGGGGGGGGGGAGGGCCTGGTGTTTGTCTACGACGAACCCC
>NZ_JBJHAA010000046.1:0-2017 GCF_054050795.1 Blastococcus sp. SYSU DS1024 | reverse complement strand
TCCTGCGTCACCCCATCGCTTGCCTACTACCAGTCCGGGTCCCCAGCTAGACCGGATTGCCCACAAGTGGGCGCACCGGCTTCGGTGGGTTAGCATCGCTGGGTTCAGCATGGGCGTTCCTTCGCGGGTACGGGAATATCAACCCGTTGTCCATCGACTACGCCTGTCGGCCTCGCCTTAGGTCCCGACTCACCCTGGGCGGATTAGCCTGGCCCAGGAACCCTTGGTCTTCCGGCGGGGGAGGTTCTCACTCCCCTCTCGCTACTCATGCCTGCATTCTCACTCGTGTGGCGTCCACGGCTGGATCACTCCGCCGCTTCCACCGCCACACGACGCTCCCCTACCCATCCACACACCTGGCCGGCACCCCGAGAGGTGTCGGCGGGCTAACGTGTGAATGCCACGGCTTCGGCGGTGTGCTTGAGCCCCGCTACATTGTCGGCGCGGAACCACTTGACCAGTGAGCTATTACGCACTCTTTCAAGGGTGGCTGCTTCTAAGCCAACCTCCTGGTTGTCTCTGCGATCCCACATCCTTTTCCACTTAGCACACGCTTAGGGGCCTTAGCCGATGATCTGGGCTGTTTCCCTCTCGACTACGAACCTTATCGCCCGCAGTCTCACTGCCACGCTCTCACTTACCGGCATTCGGAGTTTGGTTGACGTCAGTAACCTTGTGGGGCCCATCGGCCATCCAGTGCTCTACCTCCGGCAAGAAACACGTGACGCTGCACCTAAATGCATTTCGGGGAGAACCAGCTATCACCGAGTTTGATTGGCCTTTCACCCCTACCCACAGCTCATCCCCCAGGTTTTCAACCCTGGTGGGTTCGGTCCTCCACGCGGTCTTACCCGCGCTTCAACCTGGCCATGGGTAGATCACTCGGCTTCGGGTCTAGAGCACGCGACTCAAACGCCCTGTTCGGACTCGCTTTCGCTACGGCTACCCCACACGGGTTAACCTCGCCACGTACCGCTAACTCGCAGGCTCATTCTTCAAAAGGCACGCAATCACCCCCACCACACGAAGTGGCATAAGGCTCTCACGGCTTGTAGGCACACGGTTTCAGGTACTATTTCACTCCCCTCCCGGGGTACTTTTCACCTTTCCCTCACGGTACTTGTCCGCTATCGGTCACCAGGGAGTATTCAGGCTTAGCGGGTGGTCCCGCCAGATTCACACCGAATTTCACGGGCTCGGTGCTACTTGGGAAACAAGTTCGGGAGGGACTGCGTTTTCGTGTACGGGGCTCTCACCCTCTACGGCGACCCTTTCCAGAGGCCTTCCACTAACACAAGTCCTTTATGACTCCCCGCATCCCCGGCAGAGGATGCAGAACTGTCCCACGACCCCGACCACACAACGCCTGCCGGCTATCACATGCGATCGGTTTAGCCTCTTCCGCTTTCGCTCGCCACTACTCACGGAATCACTGTTGTTTTCTCTTCCTGTGGGTACTGAGATGTTTCACTTCCCCACGTTCCCTCCACACGCCCTATGTGTTCAGGCGCGGGTCACACCACATGACTGGTGCGGGGTTCCCCCATTCGGAAATCCTCGGATCAACGCTCGGTTGACAGCTCCCCGAGGCTTATCGCAGCCTCCTACGTCCTTCATCGGCTCCTGGTGCCCAGGCATCCACCGTGTGCCCTTAACAACTTGGCCACACAAAAATCCCGCCCCACACCCCCGGAAGGAAATGATGAGACGGGCCTACAACACTTGAACTCTGCAAACAGAGTCAGAAGATGCTCGCGTCCACTGTGCAGTTCTCAACGTACGACCAGCCACCCCCCACACATCCCCGCCGGCCCCGGACACACCGGGCGGTACGAGAACAGGAAGGCCCTGACACGAGGAACAACGGTCACCCGCTCCCTCAGGACCCAACAGCGTGCCTACGACCGACCACCCCGCAACCACCCCGCTCCACGCACACACCAGGTGTGTGCAGTACTAGGGGCAGCCACAGCTGCCGGCCGAACTGGTCAGCGTTCCACCCTCGAGCACCACCCCA
>NZ_JBJHAA010000045.1:0-2974 GCF_054050795.1 Blastococcus sp. SYSU DS1024 | reverse complement strand
GCTGACACTCGCGATATCAATCAACCAAAGGAATCCCTGCCACAACCACAAGAGCCATGGCACGGGGTATTACTTGGCACTGACTTTCGGCACGCTGTTGAGTTCTCAAGGAGCGGACGCGCAAGAAGTAGACCCTCGCGGGCTTCGTCCCTGGCTGGATGTCCAACTCTACGCCGGTTTCCAGTGACCCGCTACCCGGGCCCCGGTCCGGCGGCCCTTCCGGGCCGCGCGGCGCATGGAGAACCATACACGACTTCTCCGGCCCGCGCGCAAGCCCCCGCACAGCGGTCCGCGTCACACCCGTGCGGCCGCGCGCCCCCACCAGCGCCGGGGCGCGCGGGGAGTACCGGGCGGGCGTGCCTCAGAGGCCCAGGAAGCTCTCGATGCCCACCGTCAGGCCAGGGCGCCGGCCGATCTCCCGGACGGCGAGGAGCACACCCGGCATGAACGAGGCGCGGTCGTACGAGTCGTGCCGCAGGGTCAGGGACTCCCCCGCCGCCCCGAGGAGCACCTCCTGGTGCGCCACGAGCCCGGCGAGCCGGACCGCGTGCACGCGCACCCCCTCGACGTCGGTGCCGCGCGCCCCCGGGAGCTCGTCGGTCGTCGCGTCGGGGACGGGGGCCATCCCGGCCGCCCGGCGGGCCGACGCCACCAGACGGGCGGTGCGCACCGCCGTCCCCGAGGGGGCGTCCACCTTGTCGGGGTGGTGCAGCTCGACGACCTCCACGGACGGGAAGAAGCGGGCCGCCTCCTGGGCGAAGCGCATGAGCAGGATCGCCCCGATGCCGAAGTTGGGGGCGATGACCACGCCCACCTCCGGCTTGGGCTCCAGCCACTCGGCGACGGTGGCCAGGCGGGCCTCGTCGAAGCCGGTCGTGCCCACGACGCAGTGGATGTTGTTGTCGATGCAGAACCGGATGTTGTCCATCACCACGTCGGGACGGGTGAAGTCGACGACGACCTGCGCTCCGGCGTCGGCCACGTTGAACAGCCACTCGCCGTCGTCGACCATGGCCACGAGCTCGAGGTCGTCGGCCTGGTTCACCGCCTTGACCACCTCGGTGCCCATCCGCCCGCGCGCACCGAGCACCCCCACCGGGATCAGCGACGAGTCGCGGTCGGGAGAGCCGGGCTGGAGGTCGGACGCGCTCGTGGTCACCCGGTCAGGTTTCCCGGCCGACGGCCACGACGCAAGACAGCCCCCCGGATCAGCGTGCCCGGCGGGCGCGCCAGCCCCAGAGCGCCAGGCCGACCGCGACGCCGGCCAGATCGGCGGCGCCGTCCGCCACCGAGGCGGAACGGCCCAGCGGGGCGATCCCCTGGACCAGCTCGCTGACGACGGCGTAGGCGACCAGCCCCGCGGCCAGCCGCGGCGTCCCCACCCCGGCCCACCGGCCCGTGGCCGCGAGCACGGCGAACAGCGCCAGGTGCACCGCCTTGTCCGTCCCGGGCGGCGCGGTGGGCACGCCCGAGGCGGGCAGGAACAGGACCACCAGGGACGCCACCAGCACCAGGCCGAACGCCACCCGGGGCAGTGCCTGCCCTCCGTCGCGCACGTCAGAGCCGGTCGAGGTCGGACTCACGGTAGGGGCCGACCACGGCCAGGCAGGTCTCCTGGCCGAACAGCTCGGCCGCCATCGAGCGGACCTGTCCCTCGTCGACGGCCTCGATGCGGGCCAGCACGTCGCGGACCGGCACGTACTCGCCGTAGGAGAGCTCGCTCTTGCCGAGCCGGCTCATCCGGGAGCCGGTGTCCTCGAGCCCGAGCACCAACCCACCCTTGAGCTGGCCCCGGGCCCGGGCGACCTCTTCGGCGGTGAGCCCGTCGACCGCCACCCGGCCGAGCTCCTCGCGGATCAGCCGCAGCACCTCGGGCACCCGCTTCTTCGAGCAGCCGGCGTAGACGGAGAACGCCCCCGCGCCGGCGTAGTGGGTGAGCGCCGAACCGACGCTGTACACCAGGCCCCGCTTCTCGCGGATCTCCTGGAACAGCCGCGAGCTCATCCCACCACCGACGGCGGCGTCGAGGACGGCCGCCACGTAGCGGCGCTCGTCCTGCCGACCCATCGCGGGCGTGCCGAGCAGCAGGTGCGTCTGCTCGGTCCGCCGGGAAATCAGACCGGTGGCCCGCGCCGGCCGCTCGAGGTCCAGGTCGCCGGTGCGCAGGGGGGCCGGGCGACCGCCGCCGGAGAGCCGGTCGCCGAAGGCCGCCGTCACGAGGTCGAGCACCTGCTGGTGCTCCACCCGCCCGGCCGCGGTGACGACGATCGAGGGCACGGCGTAGCGCGACCGGTACCAACCGTCGACGTCGTCCCGCGTCAGCCCCTCGATGGACTCGACGGTGCCGAGCACCGAGCGGCCCAGGGAGGTGTCGCCGTACAGCACCTCGGCGAACAGGTCGTGCACCGCGTCGGAGGGCTCGTCGTCGCGCATGGCGATCTCCTCGAGCACCACCGTCCGCTCCGACTCGAGGTCCGCGGCGGTGTTGGTGGCGTCGGTGACCAGGTCGGCCAGCAGCGTCACCGCGAGCGGCAGGTCGCTGGCGAGCACGTTCGCGTAGTAGCAGGTGTGCTCCTTGGCGGTGAACGCGTTCATCTCACCGCCGACCGCGTCCATGGCCGTCGCGATCTCCAGCGCGCCGCGTGACGTCGTCCCCTTGAAGAGCAGGTGCTCGAGGAAGTGCGACGAGCCGGCGACGGCCGGGGTCTCGTCCCGCGAGCCGACGCCCACCCAGATGCCGAGCGTCGCCGACAGCACCCCCGGCATGCTCTCGGTGAGCACCCGCAGGCCCCCGGGGAGCTCGGTGCGTTCCACCCGGCCCCCGACCTCGTCGAGGTCGAGCAGCGCGGTCGTCCCGACGGGAACCGGGGGGGGTGCGTCAGCACCCGCCCCGGCCCCGATCAGATCAGTCGTGGGGACTCCCCCGCCCGGGGTGCGTCGGCCGGGGGCTCGGCGGGGGTGTCGGGACCCGCCG
>NZ_JBJHAA010000044.1:0-3724 GCF_054050795.1 Blastococcus sp. SYSU DS1024 | reverse complement strand
TGGGACGCCCCGCGGGGGTGGGGCGCCCCCCCCCCCGGCGCGGGGGGGCGCCGCGCCCCCCCCCCCCCCGCGCGCCCCCCCCCCCGACCGGACCAGGGCCTGCGCCACCCGGTCCAGCGGCGCGGACTCCAGCCGCCACTGCTGCCAGTGGAGCTCCACGTCGACGGCGCCGGCCGGGTCGAACGACCGGACGGCTCGGCCCCCGCCCGTTCCCGTCGCCTCGAGCTGCAGCTCCGGCAGCATGCCCCAGCCGAAGCCCAGGGCCACCGCGGTGAGGAAGTCCGCCGACGAGGGCACGAGGTGGACCGGCACGTCCGCCGTCGTCGGCAGGTGGCGGCGGAGGTAGGCGTGCTGCAGGTCGTCGTCCCGGTCGAAGACGACCACCGGGGCCCGGGCCAGGGCCGCGGGGTCGGGCCCGTCCGGGAGCCAGCGGTCGAGGAAGCCCGGCGCCGCGCACTGCAGGTAGCGCATGGCGCCCAGCGGGGTCACGCGGCAGCCGGCCACCGGCTCGGCGTCGGAGGTGACCGCCCCCATCACGGTGCCGTCGCGCAGCAGCGCGCTGGTGCGGGTCTGGTCGGTGCTGTGCAGGTGCAGGCGGAGCTCCCCGGAAAGCGGGGCCAGAGCCGGCAGCGCCCAGGTGGCGAGCGAGTCGGCGTTCAGCGCGAGTGGGACGACCGGCGCCCCGGCCCCGGCCCCGGCCGGGTCGAGGTTCCGGCCGGTGTCGGCGACGAGCAGGCCGATCTGGCGGGCCAGGCGCAGCACCGGCTCGCCGGCGGCGGTCACCGTCGCAGGCCGCCCGCGCCGCACCAGCACCCGGCCGGTGGCCTCCTCGAGCGCGCGCAACCGCTGGGACACCGCCGACGGCGTCACGTGCAGCCGCCGCGCCGCCGCCTCCAGGGTGCCCTCGTCGACCACCGCGACGAGGGTGCGCAGCTGCGCCAGGTCCACGTCCACGGACAGCGATGCTAATGGTGCGTGAGGAACATGAGCTGGACTGCACAGGCGGCCCTGCCTAGCGTGGCTGCACGTGACGACAGGACTGCTGGCCGCGGTGGCCGGGCTGGGCCTCGGCCTCTCGCTGATCGTGGCCATCGGGGCGCAGAACGCGTTCGTGCTCCGGCAGGGGCTGCGGGTCGAGCACGTGCCGGTGGTCGTCGCGGTGTGCGCGGTCTCCGACGCGGTGCTCATCCTCGTCGGGGTCGCGGGGAACTCCTGGCTCAGCGCCCGCCTCCCCGACGCGATCACGGTCGTCCGGCTGGCCGGCGCCGCCTTCCTGCTGGGTTACGCCGTGCTGGCGGCCCGCCGCGCGCTGCGCCCGTCGTCGATCGCCGTCGACACCGGCGGCCGGCGGACCGGTCTGGCCGCCACGGTCGCGACCTGCCTGGCGCTGACCTGGCTGAACCCGCACGTGTACCTGGACACGGTGCTGCTGCTGGGCTCGGTGGCCGAGAGCCACGGGTCGCGCCGGTGGTGGTTCGCCGGGGGCGCCGTCGTCGGCAGCCTCGTCTGGTTCAGCGCGCTCGGGTACGGCGCGCGGCTGCTCCGCCCGCTCTTCGCCCGGCCGGCCGCCTGGCGGGTGCTGGACGCCGGCATCGCCGTCGTGATGGCCGCCCTCGGCCTCGGGCTGCTGTCCACGGCGCTCTGACCCCGCCGCGACGCGGTCAGAGCCCGACGAGCTCCTCCAGCGCGCCGACCTCCTGGCGGGACAGCTTCCGGATCGAACCGCTGCGCATGCGCTGCAGCTGCACCGGCCCGACGGCGGTGCGGGTCAGCCGCGACACCGGGAGCCCGACGGCGGCGAGCAGCCGACGGACGATGTGCTTGCGCCCCTCGTGCAGCACCACCTCGACCACGGACTGGCCCGCGTGGGTGTCGACGACCCGGAACGAGTCGACCTGCACCGGCCCGTCCTCCAGGTCGACCCCGGCGCGCAGCCGGCGGTGCAGGTCCCGCGGCACCGAGCCCGAGACCTGCGCCAGGTAGGTCTTGCGCACGCCGTAGGAGGGGTGGGCGAGCCGGTGGGCCAGCTCGCCGTCGTTGGTGACCAGCAGCAGGCCCTCGGTGTCCTGGTCCAGCCGACCGACGTGCACCAGCCCGGGAGCGAGGTCGCCCACCATGTCCCCGACGGTCGGGCGGTTGCGGTCGTCGCTCATCGCGGTGATGACCCCGGCGGGCTTGTTGATCGCGTAGGTGACGCGGTCGTCGCGGATCTCCAGGCGGGCGCCGTCCACGGCGATCTTGTCCTGGAGCGGGTCCACCCGCATGCCCTGCACGCGCACCTGCGCGCCGTTCACGCTGATCCGGCCGGCGTCGATCATCTCCTCGACGACCCGGCGCGACGCGACGCCGGCCCGGGCCAGCACCTTCTGCAGCCGTTCCCCCTGCCGCTCGCCCGGCTCGTCGGGCGCCGGCCGGTCACCGGGGTGCGCGGGGGCCAGCTCCATGTCCTCCGACCAGCCCTCGCCGGCCGCGGTGGTGCTCTCGTCGTTCGGGGTCGGCGTGTTCATCGCGACCAGTCTCCCACCCACCGGGCCGCGCACTCCTCCCCCTTCGGGTGACCCCGCGGTGACGATCCCGGTCCGGCTCACCGGATGCACGAGGATGGCGCCGTGCAGCGCACCCGGACGACCGGTCTGTGGCTCGCGGCGGTCGCCGCGGCCCTGTGGGGTCTCTTCGTCCTCGCCCTCGTCACCGGCGACCCGGCCGACGGCGCCAACATCGGCGCGGGGCTCGCCGCGCTGCTCGCCCTCGGGCTGTCGACGGCGTCGCTGGTCCTGCTGCTGGTCTCGCTGCGCTCCCCCCTCCCGGCCGCCGGCCCGAGGGGTCGCGACGCCCGCGTCGGCGCGCCTCTCGCCGTGGTCTCCCTCGTGCTCTTCGTCGTGTTCTGGGCGACCAGCGGCAGCGTCTCGGACCGCGTGGCGGGCAGCGTGCTGCCCGCCGTGCTCGGCGCGGGCATCGCCACGTTCCTGGCGGCGGCGGTCTGCTTCCTCCCGCCGCGCCGCGGCTGACCCGCCGGGCCACCCGGCGGGGCGTCGCTCAGGCGTCGGGGTGCTCGTCCAGGAGCGTGGCGGTCTCGGGCAGCAGCGGCGCGAGCTCGGGCAGCTCGGCGAGGCTGGCGAGCCCCAGCCGCTCCAGGAACAGCGGCGTCGTCGCGTAGAGCCCGCCCCCGCTGTCGGGATCGCTGCCCACCTCGTGCACCAGGCCGCGCCCGATCAGGGTCCGCATCACGCCGTCGACGCCGACCCCGCGGATCGCCGACACCCGGGCCCGGGTGACCGGCTGCCGGTAGGCGATCACCGCGAGGGTCTCCAGGGCGGCCTGGGTGAGCCGGCTGCGCTGCCCCTCGCCGAGGTACCGCTCGACGACGGCGGCGTGCTCCTCGCGGGTGTAGAGCCGCCAGCCCTCCCCCACCCTGCGCAGGGTGATGCCGGCCGACCGCTCGTCGTAGCCCGCCGCCAGCTCCGCCAGCCCCTGGCGGACCTGCTCGGCCGGGCAGCGCAGCGCCGCGGCCAGGGTCTCCTCGTCGACGGGGTCGTCGACGACGAACAGCAGGGCCTCCAGCCCGCCGCGCAGCTCGACCGGGTCCAGCACCACCGGCTCCGGGGGGGGGGGGGGGGGGGGGGGGGGGGGGGGGGGGGGGGGGGGGGGGGGGGGGGGGGGGGGGGGGGGGGGGGGGGGGGGGGGGGCCGGGGGGGGGGGAACGCCCCGCGGGCGCGCCCACGGG
>NZ_JBJHAA010000043.1:0-4407 GCF_054050795.1 Blastococcus sp. SYSU DS1024 | reverse complement strand
TGGTGCCGAACAAGCGTGCCCGAATCCTCTCGATCAGGGCTTCGATGCTGTCGGCCACCGTCCAAGGCCAGCCACGCGGCCCACCCAAGGTCCCAGCAACCGTGTCGCCGAGCCAGTCGTCGATACGCCGCCGCTGCCGAAGGGGCCCGTCGCACAGAGGACGGGCCCCGTGCCGAGCGTGTCGCATCGAACCGCCGAAGCAGAACCGTAACCTCGGCGCCATGGCGACGATAGATATGACGGACAGGTCTCGACTGCACCGGAAGGCCAACGAGGCTCTCGACCAAAATCTCGGACCAGACGAAAACGTACAGGTCATCATCACCGGTCCGTCGAATCAAGCGATCATCGGCACGGAGCGGCGGGCCTTCGTCTACAAGAAGGGCTTCATGGCTGGTGCCAGCTTCGGGTCTGAGCTGACGACCTGGGACTACCGCAACCTCGTAGGTGTGCAGATCCACACGGGCATGATGAGCGGAGCGGTCGTCCTGCAGTCGCCGGGCCAAAGCGGCACGAAGACGAACGTCTGGAAGAACGGGGATGAAGATCCCTACAAGGCGCCGAACGCCATCCCCCTTAACCGCCCTTATGAGCCGGCCCAGGAAGGCGTCGCAATCCTGCGCCAGCTCATCGATGTGGCGCAACGCTCAGTGACCGCACCGATGGCTCCGCCGGTCCAGGCCGCGACGTCCGTGTCGCTGGTGGACGAGCTGAAGAAGCTCGCTGACTTACACGCGGCAGGAGCCCTCACCGACGAAGAGTTCGCAATGTTCAAGGCGCATCTGATCACGAGCGTGCGATAGCGCCTAACCTGCCAGGGGCGCCCGCTCCCCCTGCTCGGTCTGTTCTCAGCCTGGAAGCGCCAGGAGCACTCCTCACTGACCCTGAAGCGGCTGCACGAGGACCTCGCAGCCGCGTGCGGCAGCGCCACACGTAGCCCCCCCGAAGATGGAGCAACTGCACAGGAAACGGGGACACGAGCCTCAAGGCGGGAACGGCACACGGGTCGACATGGGGCTAGACCAGCAGATACGAGAGCAGGCGACACTGCCCGGCACACCCCGCTGGGACTTTCCACCCCGAGCTGGCGCGGCGGTCGAATGGCTTACGCGCGGGCGGGGTGACCGCGGCCGCCTGTGTAGGTCCCGCGCAGGCGTCCCTGACCGCCTGCTCCGGGGCTGGGAAGGCCAGGGGGTATGCATCACGATCCGTCCGGGTTGTCCGTAGCCGAGTAGGG
Organism: Blastococcus sp. SYSU DS1024; assembly: GCF_054050795.1. Classification (NCBI taxonomy): domain Bacteria; kingdom Bacillati; phylum Actinomycetota; class Actinomycetes; order Geodermatophilales; family Geodermatophilaceae; genus Blastococcus; species Blastococcus sp. SYSU DS1024. The sequence continues at coordinate 3,170 of NZ_JBJHAA010000043.1, read as the reverse complement.
CCGGTGGCTCTGGCCGTCTGGGAGGGTGCGGCTTGTGGATTTGATCCACGCACTTGCGGCCCATCATCTGGCCACGCCCTTGAACGATGCGACCGTCGTAGCTGTTGATCTTCGTGAGCCCGCCGAGCAGGCCCATGCTCGTCTGCAAGAACACGACTTCGATCAAGCGCCGCTTCGTGATCGCGGTCGCTGGGTGGGGTGGGTAGCAACGAAAAACCTGCAAGGCGGCACCAAGATCAAGGGCTGCTACCACGCCTTAGATGCGAGTCGCTTCGCTGGGGCCGTCAGCAGCATCAATGACGTCTTACCGCACCTGGCAGAGACCGGGTTCTGCTTCACCGTTGGTCGTGGCGGCCTCGAGGGCTTTATCACTCCGAGTGACCTGGACCGCCATGCGGCACGATGCCACTTTCATGTGCTCATATCCGCCGTTGAGATGTCCTTGTCGTCGCTAATTCGAGTGTCGGTGCGAGAGTCCGACGTGGTCAAGAGCATCCCGTGTCACCAAGTCGGGACTGGCCCGGAAGGCGCAGCTTTCAGTCTTCGACTGGCATACGAAGAGGCGCGAGCGTCGGGGAGGGAAACGCACGCCGTCGAGTGCCTCGGCCTCGGAGACATGGTGGCATTGCTTGAGAAGGAAGGCAGGATACTGACCTCCGATCTTCACAAGCGTTTGTTGAAGGTCAGGGATCTGCGTAACCCTGTCATGCATCCGACCAGAAGTCTGTCGACGCTCGGGGCGGGCCACCTCGCAAGGGTTGCCGATGCGGCTTTCGAGGCTCAGCAAGAGTTGAAGGCGCTACTGGATGTCTCCGACGGCTGACTGGCCTGCGAGCGGCGAGCGGCGAGCGGCGAGCGGCGAGCGGCGAGCAGCGAGCGGCGAGCGGCGAGCAGCGAGCGGCGAGCGGCGAGCGGCGAGCAGCGAGCGGCGAGCGGCGAGCGCGCCGACCCCGATCAGTAAAGCTCCCCCAGTGCGAGCCTCTTGCAGCCGGCAGAACTGGCAACGGATCGTCACAGCGAGGTTGGCCCCCGCCGGCGTACAGCGCCACCACGTCTGGCAGCGGTGCGCACAGCTGCCCCCATCCCTCACGGGAAGGTGACTTGGATGCGCAGAGCCAAGCCCGAGAACATGGTCCAAGCCGACATCTACGCGCTCCACCTGGTCGGCGATGACCCGCTCGACGACGAGCTGCGCCGAAATATCGGCCACTGCACCCGACCCGACAGCCTAGATAGGCGGCTTCGTGAACACTTGGGGCTCGCTCACAGAGGCGATCATCGCCCGACCTACACGTGGATTCGCCAGGTCGGCGAGGGTCGGGTGACGAAGCCGCTCGAAGACCTGCTCCTGGGAGGTCAGGAAGGCGCGCAAATCGACTGGTGGGAACGCTCGCCCAACGCGCTTGACGACCGTCCCCGCTAGTCCCAGAGAGTAGAGACCTGAGTCAGTAAACCAAGCCCTCAACAGGTCGGGCCAGGTCGCCATGCGATAACGCCAGGGGCAGCCCAAAGCCAACGACGCTGCACAAGTTCGCCGCACCGGCGACGCGCCAACCCGGGTCAGCCAGCGACGCCAGGTCTCTGGGCGATTACTGCAAGGCGGAATTTGCTGGCGGCTGCGGCTGCCGACGGCGCCATCGCTTGCTGCTACTCGTTTACGTCGGCGATGCCATTGTCATTCTCGTCCGAGCCCGGCCCGAAGCATTCCTCGACCGTTGCCGTGCCGTCCGAGCAACGCGTCTCAAGGTCACCACCTTCGCCGGCTCCGTCCCTCCCTGGGACGGCACCCTCCTGAGCGTCAAGTTCAGCGTCCTGCTCAGGAGTGCAGCCGTAGCCGACGCATGGAGCTCCATCCGGGTTCAGCGGCCCGATGTAGCTGCCGGGGTCTGCGTCGTCAGGCTGCACATAGGGAGTGCCGTCCTCATTTAGGCCGGTGCCGCTGTCATAGCTGTAGTCGCCAGGGTCGTACGAGTCGGACGTGGTCGAGTCGTTCCCCCCGAGCTCTCCCAGTCGGTCGCCGATCTCGTTCGCAGCGGTGATCAACCGGACCCCACCGATGATGATCGCGGCCAGGATGATGATCGACAGCAGGAGCGCGATGGTGGACAGCCACCGGTTGACCGTCCGGTGCACCCCGCCGCGGTGCTGCTGATCGGGCGATTCGGTCGCACTACTACTCACCCTGGTTCCCCGTCCATCCGCCATCAGTGACGCATCGACCGTAACCGTTCCGCTGCCGAACCGAAGTCAGTCGTCGAACGCTAGCGAGGAAGCAACACAGAGCTCGAACGTAGAAAAACGCACAGGTGAGGCTGCCGGTCCGTCCCTGAATCAGACAAACCATCTGTCCCCTGCCGATGTCGTGCGTCTAGCCCTCAGTGATCGAGACTCCACCGGGGGCCGGGCGGCGCGCCGCCGAGACCTGTCAGGGGTGAACGCGAGAGTTCCGTTCATGGGGAACTTGCACCGGACCGACCCGGACACCGTCATGGACGGTACCAAGCTCCAGATTGGCCGGGCTCGGGGGATGCTCGACCTACTGCTCGGGGACGTCTCCCGAGTGCTCGATACACCGAGCCGTGGGAGGACGTGCGCGGAGCGCGCAGTGCTACGGCGAACCCAGACGGCACCTTCTCGTCGCTGTTCAAGCCGGAGGAGATGCCCTCTCCCGCCTGGGGGCGCTGCTGGGAGAGGTAGCCCACAACCTCCGGAGCGCCCTCGACAACTTGGTCTCCGTCCTGGTGCTCCGCAACGGGGAGAGTCCCTCGCACGGCAACGCCTGCCCGATCTGCCTTAAGCCGTCGGCCTGGCGTAGAGATGTCGCGGCGGGCTACCCAGCCGGCGGTCCACTTGCCAACGTGAGCCGGGCGGACTTCGAGTTGCTCGAGAGCCTCCAGCCCTACCAGGGGGTCGACCTCAGCCGAGACCCTCAAGGCGCGAAGCAGCACCCGCTGGTCGTCCTCACCCGGCTCAACAACGCTGACAAGCACGCCGCCCTCCACGCGACCGCCGCGCACATGGTGGCGATCGACCCCCGAGTCCTGGAGGTCGTGCCGGACGCACAGGTGGAGATCGTCACGAGCGTTCCTCCCTTCACGCCCTTGCAGTACGGCGGTGAGATGACGCGCTACCGCTTCGTCGGCCCGGCCCCGGAGAGCTTCGTGGTGTTC
>NZ_JBJHAA010000042.1:0-5271 GCF_054050795.1 Blastococcus sp. SYSU DS1024 | reverse complement strand
CGCACCGGGCCCGGGTCGGTGAACGGGTCCAGCCCACGCCGGCGGATCAGCTCGCGGACCTCGCCGTCCACGACGTCCAGAGCAGTCGGCACGCCATCCCCCGTCGAGCCGTCGAGCAGTCGTCGAAACGCTCGGGACTGTAAGGAAAACGGGCCGGTCCGATGGGGTGACGTCAGGCGATCTGTGGACAAACCACGGCCCGATCGGGGGCACGAGCACTCGGTCGGGTGAATGAGCGGGCACAACCGCGTTCCGACACGAAGGGGCCGCAGGCACGGACGAGCTCCGACCAGCTCGCTCACCGGGCGGCATCCGGCTCATCCGCCCACCGGCCCTGGGCGACCTACAGGGCGCCGTGGGGACCTGCAACGTGGCCAGCGACGTGGATGCAGCCACGAATCCGGCCGTGCGGAAGGCGAGCCTGCGCGTGGTGCCCAACGGCGAGGTGGTGGTGAACGTCCAGGCGGTCACCAACATCTTCACCTTCGGCAACATGCTCGCCCGCGCGTACCCCGAGTTCGTGCAGCGAGTGATGGACCTGGCCGTGGCCGCGCACGCCAAGATCGCCGAACAGCAGCCCCTCACCCAGCTCGGCGCGCTGTCCACGTCAGTGACCGGCCAGGCGCAGGAGGGCGGCAGCCTCGGCGCGACCCGCGTGCTTCTTCCGCTGCTGGATCGTGCGGCGACGGGGATGCGCAACCGGCCGTGGGCGGACCCGAACGCGCCGCTGCAGTTGATCCTCCCGGCGTGGGCGCGTGGCCTGCTGCGGTCGGACCTGGCGTTGCAGGAGCCCGGCGACTCGACCGTCGGCGTGAGCGACGCCGACCTGGCGGCCTACCTGGCGACGCGCAACCTCGCGCCGACGTGGGCGCTCGACGGTGAGGCCGGGCAGGAGTTCGACGCGCAGGCTCGGGGGCCGGTCAACGCTTGGCCGACCGAAGTGGTCTCGTACATGTTTCCGGCGGGAGCGTTCGCCTTCCTCGACGGCGGAACGCTCGACCTCGGCCTGGTGCGCGACTCGACGCTCAACGCGGCCAACGACTTCTCGACCTTCACCGAGACGTTCGAGGCCGCGATCTTCCGAGGCGGCGGGGCCTTCCGCATCGCACAGGCGCTCACCCCGTCCGGCGTCGTTCGCGCGGCCGAGCTCGCAGTCTGATGGGGCGGCGCGATCCGCGCTGCGCGGCTCCCGGCTGCGCGTACATCGCGGTTCCCGACCAGCCGATGTGCGTGCAGCACGGGGGCACCCGACAGGCGCGGACATACACGAACGCACCCGTGGATCACATGCGACTGTGCGGTGCTCGATGGCGCGACGGCGGCAACTGCACGCAGCCCGCCATGCGCGGCCAGGAGCGGTGCCGCATGCACGGCGGATCGGTGCCGAGGACACGCGCCAAGGCCGCCGAGCGCATGCGGAGGCCCAGGCCGTCGACCTGGCCAGCCGGCTCAGCATCCCCCGCTCGACCTCTGCCACCGACGCACTTCAAGAGGAACTGCACCGCACCCAGGGGCGCATCGACTGGCTAGAGAGCGAGCTGGCGAAGCGACCCGACGACGGCGCGGTGCTGGCGGTCTACACCGCGGAGCGCGGGCACCTGCGGCAGCTGGCCGGTGGGATGGTCAGCAGCAAGACCGACGAGCGCCGAGCCATGCTCGACGAGCAGACGGTCGATGCGTTGGAAGCGGCCATCACCGGCATCGTGCGAGACCTCGGGTAAGACCCCCACACGACCCGAGTGCGGGAAGTTGTCGCCCGTCAACTTCGTCAGGCTGTCGGGACTCGAACCCCGAGCGTTGACCCCGAACGCAGCGTGCTGCACGCTACATCCGAGATCAGCGCCGTGCAGCCCGTGCCCTTCTGACGTTTGTACGGCCTATGTACGGCTGAGTGAAGGCGTCAACACAGGCCTTCACTCAGCGACTTCACAGGAAGGCTCACGGGGATGGAATGGGTTGGAGTAGCACTACTCGGGCTTGGCTGTTACGGCGTCTACCTGAACTTCGCCGATAAGGGGCAGGAAGAGTCGGAATCAAACCCGACCGTAGGCAGTCCTTCCGTTGCCACCGCTGCGCCTCTGAGGGAGTGGCGAGGCATGAGCAAAATGACCCGCAATGACACCGTTTCGAGTCGCTGCCGAAAGTGCAGCCGCCAGTGGCAGCTTGACTCAAAGGTCAGCAACGCGATCGCCAAAGAGCAGAGCGCGGGTGGCCGCATGCAGCGGGCCGGGCTCAAGATGGAGCAGACCGGCGCCTCGTTCACCATGGGTGCCTCAGGGCGGCGTATCGCAGCCGGCAACGAGTTGCATCGGGCCAACGAGTTCCTGACGAACCTCTACACCCTGGCGGCTTGCCCCGACTGCAAGAGCGTGGACGTCCTGCTTACGAAGTAGTATCCGTCTATCAGGGGAAACTAGCCGCGGGGCCCGTACTGTTTCGGGCCGACTGCGCCAGATCCAGGCACTCCTCCTGCCGCACCTCACCCACCACGATGCGGGAGGGCCGCATCCGCAGCGCCTCCTTCACCAGCCGGCGCAGCGGGATCTCCCCGGCGCCCTCCAGGTTGGGCTGGCGGGTCTGCATCGAGACGACGTCGGGCAGCGGCACCCGGAGCCGAAAGCTGAAGCGACTACACAGGTGTCGCCGGGCTGAAGCGGCTTGACGAGGATGCGCTGCACCCGTTCGGCAGTCAGCTTAGGAGCGGTGACTGTGGGCGAGGCCACGAGGTTCCAGATGAAGACCCGATGGGGGATCACGTCGAGCACCCGGTCGTCCGTGCGGGCTCCCGGCCCGATTCTGCGAGTCTAACGAACGTATGCGCTTGAACGGCCTATGGTCCCCCTGTGCCACGACTCCTCCCCGCAATGGCGTTGTTAGTCCCCCTCGCGATAGCCCTCATCGTTGCCATCGACGACAATGAGGTCACCAACCCCGAGCAAAGACTTTTCCTCCAGGCTCTCGAGGAGGGCCGCGAGCAGTACGATGACGCCCCGAACGAAATTACCAAGGATGAGGTCGAGGCGGCGCGGGATCAGAAGTTGTGCGATTCCAGCCTGGCCAGTGCCGAAGGCTGGGTCGGGGAGATTGGCGACTTGTCCACCGGCTTCGGGGGACTTGAGCTAGAGATTCGAATCGGAGACCAGATCGACCTCCGCACCGGTAACATCCGGGAGGACGATCCAGTCTTCGAGATGGCGCGCGAGCTTCAGGAGGGGGACACCGTCACTTTCGACGGAATCTTCGAGCTGACTGGAAACAAGTGCTTGAACCCGCAGTCACTCTTCCAGGAGAGTCGCATGACGTCACCGGACTTCGACTTCGAGATCACTTCTCTGACGAAGGCCTAAGACGCCGCCAATCACGCCCCTCGTCGAGCAGCGCCGCGAGCCCTTCCTCCTGCACCTCATGCCGTGCGCCCTGTCCAACGTCGCCGGTCGGCCGGCGCGCTGCGAGGTGCGGCTTGCGCGGGCGTAGGTCGCCCCCTCGCGCCCGACGAGCGGGCGACCTGCGCCCTAGCGACGGGAACCCGACCCCGGAACCGCCCTATCCGGGCCGTAGCCATGAGCAACAACGAAGGCCGCGATCGACCCGTACTGCTCCCGGATCACCGCACTCTCGGCGTTACGGTCGTGTGTCTGCACGAAGAAGGCGGTTCGGCTCGTAGCTCCACCGCATCCACAAAAGCACGAGCCGGTGGGCCTCAGGTCGGTCATATCGCGAGACGCTCTCATGCGAGCGCACAGAACCGGAACTAGGCGCCGCGCCGCAACAGCGCGCCCGGGCCAATCTCGGGAATCTCCGGTCGTTCGCCCTGTCCAACGTCGCCGGTCAGGCCACTTCATCACGTCACCGACGGCGGCCAGGAGCGACGCTGCACTCCTGCGGTGGCGGTCAGTTGCAAACCGCGGCCCGCCGTTCATCCCACGCGGCGCCCGTCGACTGCGAGCACCCGGCCCAGTGCGCGGCGGGTGATCGTGCCGTCAGGTCGGACAGCGGCAGCCTTAGTGCGGAGATGCGCCGAGTACACAAGTCGTCCGGACACTCGACCTCCCACCTCGGGCACCGCTACGCCATGCGCAGGCCTCCTGCGGCCGTAAGCTGCGTTCACGAAGGGAGTGCAATGGGGCGACGGGGTCGTAGAGCATCAGAACTGGGCGCACCGGTTGACGGCTTGGCTTGGCTCGATGAACTACGTCAAGCGGACCGTGAACGCGTCGTAGGACAAGCGTCGGCGGCTCGCCAGTCCGGCTGGCAATGGGAAGTGGAGACCCTCAAGGCGTGGCATCTATCCGGGACGGACGCCTGCTTCCTGGACTGGTTGAATGACCACAGAAGGGTAGAGCGCCAGGCACCTGACCCAGCATCTAGTGACATGCCCGCCGACCGACTGATTAGAAGTCCGCGGGATGCGGAACTGTCCGCTGCGGCTTGGATGTCCCACTTCGGCTACTCAAACGTCACAGTTACACCTGTCGGGCCTGACGAAGGTATCGATGTCATCAGCGACGAAGCACTTTGCCAGGTAAAGGCAGAGACAGCCCCCACCGGATTACCGGTCGTGCAGCGTCACTTTGGGGTGTGCCAGGCGCATCGAAAGGACTCCATCTTTTTCTCTTTGGCGGGATACACCCCTAAGGCCGCAGCTTGGGCCGACATTCAAGAGATGGCGCTGTTCCGCTTTGACCTGCAGGGTCGTCCCGAGGCCTACAACCACGCAGCGCGCGAAATCTGGAGCAGCGACTGAGGGGCCACGACGTGAACGCACTTCAGGCAGGGGTCAAGCTCAGCCCGAAGGTGAATAAACCGCACAAGTAAGTGGGTCACCTGCTGGCCGGAACTCACTCCGCGTTCGAGGCGACGCGCAGGAGGTAGACCGGCTCGCGGCCCAGGCCAGGTGGCTGACCGACGTCGCCAAGCCGCACCGCGCCCACGGTGCGCGGACGACGCGCCAGGAAGACGCACCAGCAGGCCCCGGCCAGCCGCCGGTCGCACTCGACGCCCTCATGGCGCTCGACGAGGAGTTCCTTGCAGAGGCGGCGAAAGGCGCTGGTCCGGACTGCTGCAGCCGACATCCGCCGGCCAGCGACGGACCTCGGAGTGAAGGTCTCTTAGCCGTCGGGGTTGTAGCAGGGCGGCTTGTCGCAGTGAAGTGACCCCCGTCGGCTGAACACCTCCAGACTTGGCACCAGCCAAGGAGGGAGGGCCCGAGTGGGCCGACGGAGCAAGTACCCCGAGGAGTTCCGGCAGCGCGCCGCGCAGCTGGTTCTCGAC
>NZ_JBJHAA010000041.1:0-7584 GCF_054050795.1 Blastococcus sp. SYSU DS1024 | reverse complement strand
GTCGAGAACCAGCTGCGCGGCGCGCTGCCGGAACTCCTCGGGGTACTTGCTCCGTCGGCCCACTCGGGCCCTCCCTCCTTGGCTGGTGCCAAGTCTGGAGGTGTTCAGCCGACGGGGGTCACTTCACCTGAACTGGCCGCTGGCCGTGCAGTTCACCGACCTCCGAGGACAGAGCGTCGCGCACTCCGAGCTGGCGCACATTTGGGACGCGGTGGTGCACGTCGTCAGTCACTGGGACGAAGAGGTCCGGGCTGACTTTTAGGGGTAGCTGGTGAGACTTGGGCTACGCGTCGGGCTCGTCCTCCAGCCGGTTGCCCGGGACATGAGTGCTTCGACCAGCCGGCTGTCGGTGAGCGACGACAGCCGCCCGGTGCCCAGCGCCCGGTCGCCGGTGACCACCACCGAGATCCCGGCGGAGGCCCCCTCCCGGAGACCCCACAGCGATGCAGCCGCGCCCCAGACCCACGGGTGGAGGCTCGTAGCACTCAGCTCAGAGCCCTTGGGCTTGAGGGACTCGATGATCTCCAGATCCTGGAGATGCCCGATGCCTCGGAGGCAGGGGCCTCTGAGGTGCACAAAGGCACGGCCCGACTGGGCCCATGAGTCATCGATGTTCTGCGCGAGGTACTCCTGACCCAGATGGTCCAGGATCGCCTCCACTACAGGAGCGGCCATCACCAGGTAGTCCAAGGCGTCGGAAATCTCCTGCTCGGACCCCTCGTGCGCCAAGTACTGGTGGATCTTCGAGGCAAAGGTGTCCAGGCGGTCGATCAGCAGGGGGACGTCCACGCAGCAGTCTCGGGGATACCTCCGACAAGGCCATCACAGGGCCACGAGAGGCTGGGCTGGCGAGCCCACATCGCGCCGACGCTGGGCAGCGGCACGCGTAGCCGGGACACAATCGAACTACGCATGGTCTTGAGGAGGCCCCCTCTCGACGGTGTGGGGCCAAGGATCCGACGAGTGACGGCCGCGGTGCACGAGACGCGGGGGACGAACACGGTCCACTGCCTAACGAAGTCGAGCACAGCCCGCTGGAAGGCTTCTCGATGGCGCGGATGCGGCCGGATTTCCAGAGGAGCGAGCGATGTCGTCGAAGATCGTCCACGGGACAACAGGTCGAAGGGCCATGCGTCCGGACGGGTCTACGAGCGATGAGCCGGCTATGTCACCCGGGGGCCCCACGGTGGGCGACGACGGGCGGTACGAGTTCAAGTCCGTGCAAGCAATCCGCGGCACCGGAGCCAAGACGATCGCGAAGTGGCAGAAGGCCGGCTGGGAGCTCGACACCCAACGCCCGGGGGCATTGCGAACCGAGATGACCTTCCGGCGTGTGAAGCCGTCGAATTCCTGGCAGCAACTTGCGGCGTTCATCGCCAGGAGCTGGCCCGCCTTCGGCCGCCTGAAGCCGACGACGCAGCAGCTCTCTTTGGCAGTGTCGGGCGGCTTGGTAGTGCTCACGGTGATTGTGGGCCTCGTTGTGGCGAACCAGGGCGGTGGCGGCACCTCCGAGCCGACCGCGTTACCCACCCAGGCCGCAGGCGTGGCGAGCGAAGGGCCCCTCGAGGCGCCGAGCCAGGCACCGGAACCGGTGGAGACTGAGCCCGAAGCAGGAACGAATACCTACCAGTCGCGCGACCCGGCCACCGAGCAGACCGACGCCGACTCCCACCAGTCTGATGACACGGGCGTCCTGACGGTCGAGAACAACCCGGAACTAGCTGCCCTCTTGAGCGGCCCTGCCACCGGTCACAACGTGAACGCCTTCTCCGAGAAGTACCGCGTCCAGGTCGTCGAGTTCGATGGCTTCGTGGCGGACGTTTACATCAATCCGCGGGAGCACAACGGCGAGTCGACGATCAACGTTGTGGCCGGTGATGCAGGTGACTCCGCGCACGACGGGCCCGTGTTCCAACTCGGTTGGTATGGCCACGAGAGCCCCCTCGAGGACTTCTCCGAGGGAGATAACGTTCGCGTGAGGGCACTGGTCGGCGCGGTCTACGGATTTGAACCGCATCAGTTTTTCCTGGTGGAGGACGAAGGGGCTGCTGGCCTCACACGAAGGTAGGCCAGCCAGTAACGCCGGATAGCCTGCGTTCAGCGGTGCGCTTTCGAGCGTCCGCCAGCAGGCGCGATTTGGTCGCGCTCGGCGTGTCTGAAGTGGGGGCAGGCACGCCTGGCCCGCTTGGAGACAGCCATGTCGTCCGACTATCGCCTGGAGCTCAAGCGCGTGCTGATCAACGGGACGAGTACGCCAATGAGTAGACGCTCGCCGGGACCAATGACCGGGCCGACGACCAGAGGGGGCTGCCGACGCGATCCTCGGGAGAGGGGCACCGAGAGGTCGAAGACCTCCTCGCAGGTGATCACCCGCTCCCGGGCCGGAACGGCGGCGCACAGGCAGTTGAGCAGCCACACCTGCGCGAACCGACATGCGTTATCGCTGCCTTAAAATCGAAGGCTGGACGACCCTCCCGACAGCGCGCCCTTGACAGCACCGGTGGGCGCCACGTCTACCGCCGATGGCGTCGTCCAGCACTCGGCGCCACGGTCCAGCCCGTGACGCGACCCCAGCCTCTGCCCGACACCTGGTACAGCCGTGACTTCCTCGACCTTCGAGAGGTCGGCCGAAGGAGCGAAGCCCCTGAACCACGAACGCGGGTGCATCGCCACAGCGGCAGCCCGGGTGACAGGTCCGGCTACGAATTCGCGAACCACCGTGGCGACAAGCGGTGACCGGGCCACCGTTCCATGCCAGGATCCGAGCCCCTTGAGTTGCAGGCTGAGGAGGCGCCGTGATTGGCATCGATCACTTCGATCAGCTGTTGGCCACAACCCGTCCCGTCGGATCCGAGCAGCCGGTCAAGATCGATTGGCCCGGATACTCGCAGGGGTTGCGGGAAGCTGGCGTTGACCCGAATGACGTTGTCACCCTGAGCTGGGCACGCTTCAGTGAGCGCAACCCTGAAGCACTAACCGAAAGCACAGCTCTTGTAGCGTTACACCCCATGGGCATCTTCGAAAGTGTTGGTAAGCGGAAGATGTTCGGCGGCGGATTGAAGTATCGGACGATCGACTTTTCGATGGTGCGCGGCTTTGAGGCCGACGAGGTTCTCATCGAGCACCACGGCATCCTTAAGTACAATATCGACTTCGTTGGAGCCGGCGGAATCCTTCTGGGGCGCCTGGAGTGGCATATGCAAGGCCGTCGCTTCAAGGAGCGAGCCAACAAGATGGCTGCAATGGAGACGGCGAGCGAACGCGACAGGTTCCTGGCGGCGGTCGAGAAGGTTCTTGAGTAGCTGCCCCCGAATACTTGCCCGACAGCTAGGCCACCTGTCTAGATAGACACCGCACTCCATGGGATTCCCAGCGGTTACCGGTGTGCCATAACGAGTGCCGCGTATGGCGCACCTCGGGAACACAGACCTATCGCGACATGCAGAACGACCACAAGGGAGTCAAATCAGCCGTGGCCATAGACCCACAACTTCGCCGACAGATTCAGGACGTTGAGCGTTCCGTCTCCGACAGAAGGCGGAGTGTCGACAATCTTAAGCAGCAGGTGAAGATGATGGAGCGGCAGCCGACATCTTCAGATCGAGAGAAGGCTCAGGTCAAAGAACGAATCAGGGATACGAGCCGCCAAATCGATCGACTTGATCAAGAGCGGAAAGTCTTCGAACGTCAACTCGCCGACCTCAAGCGAATGGCGCGCTAAGCCCCTACGAATCACACACGATCCTGCTCGTGCGAAAGCTGACGCCGGCGCGGCTGCACCTGTCACGCGGGTCGGTCGTGGAGGTCGATGGGGTCGGCTCCGACCCGGCCGTCCTGGTTGAGGCGTGGGCGCATCAGGGCCGACGAAGCCAGCGCGAAACAAGGTGCTGGCGGACGCACTCAAGCTCGTGTACGTCGCGTCCCAGCTGAGGTGGTGCACCGCAAGGTGTTGTGTCTGAGCGACGAGGAGGCGGCCCGACCGTTCCCGGGGGTCCTGGTATGCGGCGGCACTGCGGTCCATTGAGGTGCAGGTGGAGGTCGTCCCGCTCGGGGAGGAGTGGCGGGAACATGTCCTGAACGCTCAGGCCCGGCAGTACCGATAGCCCACTATTCATAGCCTTCAAGCAGCTCGCAGCCCGACCGACCGATCGGCACCGTCCGAGATGCGGAGGGCCACCTCCGGGTCGATGAGGCCGGTGAAATGGACAGCGACATCTGTATGCACCGACATACGTAGTCCCGGCACGGGTGGGTCGCCCTCCCGCGGTGATACCCAGGTGCCCGCCAGCGGATTAAAAGTCTTGAGGGGGACGTATCAGGCGGTGACGCCACCTAACGTCGTGCCTGGTCAGGTGCGCAATTGGTATCGGCCACTGCTGCCACCGCTCCCCGGCTGGCGCGCAGTGCGCGACCACACCGCGACCACATCGCGCCCTGTCACACCTCTCCGTGCGGGTGCAGCCAAAGCACAGGACGCGTTCCGACAGCTGGCCCGGTCTGCGGCAGCATGACCAGGGACCCCTCGGCGTTCGCGTTGAGCACCGACCGCGTCCGGCACATGATGCGGGCACCGGCTGACGGTCTGGTTCCGAGCCGACTGCTTCGGGCTTCGATGACCCTCCGTAGTCTGTCCAGGCGCTTCGACAGCACACCGTAGTCGTCGCTCGGCGTGTCATCCGATGGAGCGGGGGTTGCCAGGATGAGCTTGTAACTGTCCGGGGGTAATGCTGTAGTGAGCGCAGCCGGTGACAAGAGACCCAGGGGGTCTCTCTCCTTCACGGAGTAGCCGGCGCCTACTTAACCGAACGGTGTGAACCGCGACCGCTCGGTCGGCTTCACCGCCTGGTCGTACCACCAGCAGTTGCCCTTGATCAAGTCCCGCTGCGTGGCCCACAGTCCGTAGTCAGCCACCTGCAGCCCGTACGACGTCGCGCTGTCCCACCGCACAAGGTGACCTCGCGGTGCCACATCACCTGGGCGACGACGTCCTCCAGCGCCGCTCGCACCGCCGTCTTCCGCGCCGCGGTCCCCAGGGTCGCCGCCACCACGTGGAGCCGGTCTCCGGCGCTGGTGATCTGCGGCGCGACGTACTTGAAGTGCTGGAACCACGCCAGCTTGTAGAAGTAGACCTCGCCGCTCTGGATCACCCGCGGATAGGCCCTCGACTTCTCGAGGAACGTGGAGTCGAAGCGCGGGCCCTGCTTGCGGATGAGGTCGAAGACCTGCTCCTTGGCGTGGCGGTTGTCCTCGACGGCGTGGAAGCCCCGGGGCATGTTGTGGCCGGCGCGCTCCATCTCGAACCGCAACTCGGCGCCTTCCCACAGCGACTGGGCGTGGTCCCCGGAAAACACGGCCGTGCCGATGCCGAAGTACGGGCTGGCTCCCGGACCGCCCGTGAGGTCCAGGTTGCCGGTCTCGTCGACGTACATGTACACGTCGGCCAACAGTCACTCCCCCAGTACCCGCCGCGGGGCTCCGCGGCACAGGTCCGGACGTTACCTGCGGGCGTCTACGCCGTTGGGTCGTTGGGCGAGGGTTGGGACGTACTCCGACAGGGTCTTTAAGCCTCGCGGACGACGGCCGCTCCGGCGGCTCGCCGGCGCACTCCGCGCTTGTTCAAGATGTTGCGCACCACGGAGAACACCGGTCGGTGAACCGGGCGATCCTGCCCAACAACCGGCCGGTCGGCCTACTGCTCGAGCAGGAACGCCTGGACCCGCATGGAGGACGAAAGGACCGGGGCAACGCGGGCCCGCGAACTCGGGCAGCGGGCAGCGGGCAGCGGCCTCGGCGGGTAGGGCACGGCTCGGGCGGCGACCCGTCGGTCTCCCGTTCAGCCGCCGGTGAGACCGGTCCAGCCGAGCACGAGCTCCCAGTCGCCGTCACGACGTTGGAGCTGGAAGTCCCGACCCCGGGACACGGAGTTGCTTCGCCGGTGGGTCGTGGCTTTGGCCATGCCCACGCCCACGGCCTGCTGGTCGTCCGGGCTCTCGAACTCGTCGATGACGGTCTCCGGCGGGGTGAGGATCAAGCGGTACTGCGGCATGACCTCGACCGTAGCTTGCCCCTGATCGCGCCTCGGACCGCCCGCTACCCTCCCGGCCCTGTTGGGCGCGACTCCTGACCGCAGTCACCGGGGTGGCCCGCTCGACGAGGGCCAGCAGGGCGCCGAGGTGCGCTGGCACCCGACCGAGGAGGTCCGCACCCTGGACTGACCCACGGACGCTGCGACCACACCGCGACCACAGGGCCCATCCCCGCAGGTCAGATGGTGCGCCCGGGGATACCTAATGGGCGGGTTCGAGAGCCAGCTGCGCCCGGCAGATCGCAAGTGTCGTCTTGCCGGCCTGGGTGCCGCCGGAGACCAGGATGTTGAGCCCGGCGGCGACGGCGGCCTCCAGGAAGCGAGTCGCCTGGGCGGGAAGCGTGCCCAGCGCCACCAGCTCGTCCAGCGAGTGGGCCTGCAGCACGAACTTGCGGATGTTGACCGCCATGTGCCGGCGGGTGATGTCGGGTCAGTAGACGCGCGGACAGAACGTGCTCTGCAGGTAGCTGTTCATCTGTTGGGCATCCGACACTGGAGCCCCGTCGCCAACATCCTCGTTGACCGCGTCCGACCACGTGATCTGGCCACTGGATACCTCATCACAGCGATCGATGATTGCCACAGCGAACCCCTGCGCCTGCTCGAAGGGCAACGGGTTGCCTGGGGACAGCCCGTACCCGGTGATGTCCGCCATCGCACCGAGCTGTCGCACGAGGGAGTCATCCACACCCCTTCCGGCCAGGTAGTTCCTCAGTTCAGGGCTGCCGACAGTTGTCGGTTGCGAGGCGCCGCCGTTGCCCGGCGTCCGCGTTGGCGTCGGCTGGGGGACGGGGCGTTGGCTGTACTCGCTGGCAGCAGCCTCGCGCTCTTGGTTCTGCACGATCTCTCTCGCGGCCCAGAACTCTTCGAAGTTCTCGGGGCACTCAATCCAAGCCTGACGTTGGATGTCCGCCGTAGTCTCGTTGTGCTCGAAACTCTCAGCGAGGTCCCGAAGGGATGCTTCGTTGGCGTCGATGCTGAGGTTCGGGTCGTATCGCCACTCGTTGCACAACGCGTCTACCGCCGCCTCAGCTTGCGCAGCGAAGCTGCTTCGAACAGCCGCACTGCTGTCCGCCGCCGTCTCGCCTGCCTCCCCCTGCTCGCGCGCGCATGCCGCCACGCAGGTGACAGCCAGACAGAGGTGAAGGAAAACGAGCGTCGAGGGGCGCATCAGTTTCACGCGGACGATCAGACCACGAGCACCGAACCTGCTGAAACGCCTAGCGCGACCCCGTTACGGGCGCGGCTAACGCAGAGTGACGGGGCGATGATGCCTGCTTAGCGGGTGGACACGGGGATGACCACGTGCAGCCGGGAGCCGTCGGGCATCATCGCGTCGACGAACGGCGTCGACATGTCGATCCGTCGACCGGAGGTGCGCAGCATCCGCTCCACCAGGTCGGCCAGCTCACCGGGCGCGAGGATCGTCGTGGTCAGCTCGCTGCGGCCCCGGCGGGCGACGAACACCCGGCCCGGCTCGTTGACCCAGATCTCCTCGA
>NZ_JBJHAA010000040.1:0-8095 GCF_054050795.1 Blastococcus sp. SYSU DS1024 | reverse complement strand
GCGGCGCCGCGTCCTGGAGGCCGCCCGGGCGGCCGGGCGCGACCGGACAGCCGCGGTCCCGACCGATCCCCTCGTGAGCATCCTCGTACCGACGTACAACGGCGAACGGTTCCTCCGGGCGGCGTTGCGGTCCGCGCTCGGGCAGAGCCACCGCAACATCGAGGTGATCGTCGGCGACGACGGGTCGACCGACCGCACGGCCGAGATCCTGAAGTCGGTGGCCGCCGAGGACGCGCGGGTCCGGGTGCTCCGGTTCGACCCGAACGTCGGTCCGCTGGAGAACCCTCGACGGCTGCTGGCCGAGGCACGGGGTGAGTACGTCAAGTTCCTCATGCACGACGATGTGCTCGCGACCGACTGCGTCCGCGAGCTGGTCCGCGGCCTGGAGTCCTTCCCCGAGGCGACGATGGCCTTCTCCCACCGGGTGCTGATCGACGAGGACGGCAAGGCCGTGCCCGGCCACGAGTTCCCCAAGGTGATGGACCGGCCGGGGCTCGTCGAGGGCCCGCCGCTGGGCGACCTCGTCCTGTTGAACTGCACGAACGTGATCGGCGAGCCCACCACGGTGCTGTTCCGCCGCGAGGAGGTCGACCCCGAGGAGCTCTGGATCGTCGACGGGCGCACCGTCGACGTGCTCAACGACGTCCAGCTCTGGCTGCACCTGCTCGCCAAGGGGCCGGCCTACTACACCCCCCGCTCCCTCAGCCGGTTCCGCTCCCACGGCGGGCAGAACTCGTCCAACCCGCGCTACCTCGGCCGGGGCGAACGCGACTGGTCGCGGCTGGCCGACTGGGGCGCCCGCAACGGCTTCCTGGCCGGGCCGGGGCACGCGCGGCGGGCCCAGGCCCGAGCCCTGCTGGAGGCAGCGGGCCGGGTGCACCAGCTCATCGACACGCCCAACTACGGCGCCGCGCTCGAGGCCGCCCACCTGTCCGTGACCGCGCTGGTGGAGCTCCTCCGGCCGACGCCGGAGACCCGCTCGCTGGGCCTGCCCGAGCGGGCGCACGGCCCCGCCGTCCGGGAGCGGCTCGCTCAGGAACTGGACGTCTGGACCCGCGAGTACCCCGTCGCCCTGGCCGCTCCCGTCCTCGACCCGGCGGAGGTCGGCGCGACGGTGCACGCCTTCCGGGAGCTCCTGGCGGCCGGGGTGGCCCAGCAGGCCATGGTGGCGGTGCCCGAGGCCGACCTCGACCGCGCCGTCCCGCTGCTGGAGGCCGCCCTCGCCGCCGGACCGGACATCGACCTGGAGCTCGTGACCGCCGACGACCCGGCCATGCTGCTGCCCGGACCCTGGCTGGCCGTCGTCCCCCGCCACCGCTGGTGGCACGACGGACGTGCCCTGGCGACCTGGGTGTTCGACCTCCCGGGCGGGGCCGACGCGGACCCGCCGGCGTTGACCAGGCTCCGCCTCGCGGACTGCCGGGAGGTCCTCGCCGACGTGCAGGAGCAGATCGGCGACCACAGCGCCACGTGGGCAGCGCTGACGGAGGCGGAGTTCCAGCGCTCGGGGCACGGCACCGACCTGGTCTCCCGGGTGGGCGCGCAGTTCGTCCAGGACTTCGAGCGCAGCCGCGCCGGCGTCCCCGCGGACCAGCCGTACTTCACCGGCACCCAGGCCGGCGGCATCCGGTACCTGGGGGACGCCCGGGACTGGCCGTCGGCCCTGCACGCCGTCGACCCGGCCTGCAACAGCACCCTCATCGACGCGCTCCGGAGCGAGCTCTCGCGGCGTCCGGGCGACTACGTCGACGTGGGGACCAACATCGGCGTGGTGGCGGCGAGCATGGCCGCGCACCTGGCGCCGTCCGGCCAGGTCTTCGCCTTCGAGCCCTCGCCGGAGACGTTGCGGCTGGCCGCCTCGACCATCGCGCTCAACGACGTCGCGAACGTGACGCTCTACAACGCCGCGGTCAGCGACACCGACGGCTCGCTTGACTTCCACGCGACCCCGGGCAACAGCGCGATCGCCTCCGCGCGACGGCACTCCTTCAGCCTGCTCAACGAGTGCCAGCAGGTCACCGTCCCGGCGGTCCGGCTGGACACCCTGCACGCGGCCGGCGAGCTCGACGGCGTCACGCTGGTCAAGATCGACGTCGAGGGCCACGAACCGAGCGTGCTGCGCGGCGCCCTGGAGTTCATCGCCGCGGTCCGCCCCACCGTCGTCTACGAGTACACGCCCGTGGCCGCCGCGGACCACGGCTGGACGCAGGAGGACTCGATCGCGCTGCTGAGCCGCGCCGGGGACTTCGAGTTCAGCGCCCTCGCCGAGAGCGACGGCCAGGTGCTGCCCTTCCCCCTGCCGGCCGGCTACCTCGGCCAGGTGAACGTGTTCGCCCGACCTGTGCGGCCGTCCTGACCGCGGCGCGTGGTCGGTGCCCGCGAGGGCGGTCCAGGGCCGGAGTCGCCGTGGCGGCCGACCCCACCGACCACCTGCAGCAGGCTGGCGCCCAGGTGGAGGACGCACTCACCCCGGGGAGCCGGGACCGGCCGCGGACCTCGTCCCTGCCGAGGACCCCGTCCTGGCACCGGCCGCGGCATGCGGGCGGGACACGCCCGTCAGCCTCCCGCGACGCCCCGGCACCCAGTAACGTGCCGATCTGATGAGCGAATCAGCGAGCACCGACGACGTAGCCCTGCGCTGGAGCGGCGGCGAGCTCCCCCTCCGGGAGGTCCCGGCCACGGAGGGCGCGCCGGGCCTCGACACCAGCAAGCTGCTGGCGACGACCGGCAAGGTCGCACTGGACATCGGGTTCGTGAACACCGCGTCGTGCACCTCGGCGATCACCTACATCGACGGTGACGCCGGGATCCTGCGCTACCGCGGGTACCCGATCGACCAGCTGGCGGAGAAGTCGAGCTTCCTCGAGGTCACCTACCTGCTGATCTACGGCGAGCTGCCCACCGCCGACCAGCTGGCGCAGTTCGACGGCAGGCTCCGCCGGCACACCCTGCTCCACGAGGACCTGAAGCAGTTCTTCAACGGCTTCCCGCGGGACGCCCACCCGATGCCGGTGCTCTCCTCGGCCGTCAGCGCGCTCTCCACCTTCTACCAGGACTCGCTGGACCCCTTCGACGAGGAACACGTGGAGATCAGCACGCTCCGCCTGCTCGCGAAGCTGCCGACGATCGCCGCGTACGCGTACAAGAAGTCGGTGGGGCAGCCGTTCCTCTACCCGGACAACTCGCTGGGCCTGGTGGAGAACTTCCTGCGGATGACGTTCGGCTTCCCGGCCGAGCCCTACGACGTCGACCCCGACCTGGCCAAGGCGCTGGACATGCTCTTCGTCCTGCACGCCGACCACGAGCAGAACTGCTCCACCTCCACGGTCCGTCTGGTGGGCTCCTCGCACGCGAACCTGTTCGCCTCCGTCTCCGCCGGCATCAACGCGCTCTTCGGCCCGCTGCACGGCGGGGCCAACCAGTCGGTGCTGGAGATGCTCGAGGCCATTCGGGCCGACGGCGGGGACATCCCGCGCTTCGTCGAGCGGGTGAAGAACAAGGAGCCCGGCGTCAAGCTCATGGGCTTCGGCCACCGGGTGTACAAGAACTACGACCCCCGCGCGGCCATCGTGAAGTCGACGGCCGACACGGTGCTCGACAAGCTCGGCGGCAACAACGAGCTGCTCGACCTCGCGCGCCAGCTCGAGGAGATCGCGCTGAAGGACGAGTTCTTCATCCAGCGCAAGCTCTATCCGAACGTCGACTTCTACACCGGGCTGATCTACCAGGCGATGGGCTTCCCGACGCGCATGTTCACCGTGCTGTTCGCGCTCGGCCGGCTGCCCGGCTGGATCGCGCAGTGGCGGGAGATGATCGCCGACCCGAGCACGAAGATCGGGCGTCCCCGGCAGCTCTACACCGGCGCGGCCGAACGGGAGTACGTCCCCGTCGACGCGCGCTGAGAAAGGACCCCGTCCTCGCCACCGCTCGCACGCTCGCGGCGGTGCCCTGGACGGGGCCTCCGGGCCGGGTGACCCTCCTGGGTCACCCGGCCCGTTGCGTTCCCGGGTGCGATCCCTACGGTGGGTGCGCCACCCATCTCGAGAGGACCGTGCATGGCCGAGCTCCCCGACGAGGACCTCCTCGTCCTGCCGCCCATGCCCTTGGCGACCGGCCGGTTGCTGGAGCCCGACGGCGAGGGCCCGCCCGTCCGCATCACGAAGCTGGAGTTCGTCGTCTCCACCGAGGACGGCGGCGAGCTGCGGATCCCCCTGGAACACCGGCACGGCGCCTGGTGGGCGCCCTGAGCCGCCTGCCCGGCGCTCCGCTGCCCGGCGACTCCCCCGAGGTTCACCCCACCCCGGACGGGTGACCTCCTCCCCCTCGTTCTTCAAGCACCTCCCCCGGCGCGTCGATGGATGTGCGGAAGCTCCTGACCACAGCAGCACCAGGAGCCCCATCCGTCACGACGAGATCGCCCGGGGGACGCAGTGCCTGCTTCGCGGACACCCGGGCGCTCGGCCGCCCCGCGCACCGCGTCGTCCGCCGGCGCCGGCCGCACGGCGGGCGCCACCCGTACCGCCCCCCGGTCGTCGGCTGCCCGCACCTCGTCGGCCCGCACCGGTGCGAAGCGCTCCCCGGCCCGGCCGCCCCTGACCCCGGCGCAGGCCGACGCACTGCGGGAGGCGCTGGCCCTGCGTCAGGCGGCCGCCGCCCGCCCCGGCGTCACACCCGAGCAGCTGGCCGCGGCCCGGGCGGCCGTCGCCGCCCGCTCCGGCGGGACCGCCACCCGCTCCGCCGGGACCGGCTCCCGGCGCCCGGCGACAGGGGCCGCGGGCGCCCGCCGGCGCCCCGCCACCGGCCGGGCCACGACCCCACGCACCCCCACCCGGCGTCGGCGCACCGGCCGCACCCGGCGTCCCGGTTCCAGCTGGTCGGCCCGCCTGGGCGTCATCGCGACCAGCGCCCTGCTCGTCCCGGCCGCCCTGGCGCTGCTGCTGCCCGGGACGCAGGCCCCCGACGGCGGTGGCTCCGCCCTCGACCCCACCGCGCTGGCGCTCACCGCGCGCAGCTCGCTGCTGGAGCAGGCGGACCGGTACCAACGGCTGGCCGGCGAGGTGGAGCTGGCCCGCAACCAGCTGGCGGACGCGCTGACCGCCGAGGAGACGGCGCGCGCCGAGCTCGCCACCACGCAGCAGGCCGTCGGCGCCGGCGCGGCGCAGCTCTACCGGGCCGACGCGACCAGCCGGTACCCGGTGCTCGGCCTGGACCTCGACCGGCCCGGCACGACCTCCGCGACGTTCACCCGGCTGGCCGTCGCCGACCGGGCCGGGCGGGCTCTGGAGGGCAGCGTGGTCCGGGCGGAGCGCACCGCCGTCCGGCTGCAGGCGGCCGTCTCCCGCGTGGCGGGCGCCCGCGCCACCCTGCGGGCCACCGAACGGCGCGCCGCCGGCGTCCTCGCCGCGGTGCGCGAGGAGGTGGGCGAGCTCCCCCCTGAGGTCACCGGCCGGCTCGCCGCTCTCGGGGCGATCCCCGCGGCCGGGCCCCAGCAGCAGCGCAACGACGCCGCGACGCGGCGCTGGCAGGACCACCTCGGGCGGCTGGCCGCTGCGGGCCTGACGCCGCCACCGGCGGCGGCGCTGGCCGACGCCGCCACCTTCCCCCCGGGCCTGTCCCCGGCGCTGGACGCCGACGGCCGGCCGATCGCGGGCGTGGCCTGGGCCGTGATCGGCAGCGAGCCGGTGACGGTGCTGCCGGCCGAGACCGTGGCCGCGGTCAGCAACGCCCTCTCCCAGCTCGGCAAGCCGTTCGTCCCGGGAACGTCGGGGCCGGAGACCTACGACTGCGGTGGCTTCACCGCCGGCACCTGGCTGCTGGCCGGGTACGCCCTCCCCGGTGACCCCGCGGCCCAGTGGGCGTCCGGCGCACCGGTGCCGGAGCGCGACGTGCAGATCGGCGACCTGGTCTTCGCCCCCGGTGGGCAGGACGTCGGCATCTACCTCGGCGACGGGCAGGTCATCGGCGCCTCGGCCGCGTCCTACCAGGTGGCCGTCCGCTCGATGGCGGCCGGCTCGTCCGCGGTGCGGGTCACCCTGCCGCGCCCGGTCGAGCCCAACCCGGCGCTCCCCGCCGGCGGCGGGACCGGCCCGTGCGGGGCCCCCCTCCCGGCGCCGGGGCCGGTGAGCCCCGCGTGGGGCGGCTGGTCCAACGGCCGGATCCCGGCCGAGGCGCTGTGCCGGCTGGGGGTGGCCAGGCACGCGCTGCGGTGCGACGCGGCCGCCGCCTACGCCCGGCTGGACGCCGCCTTCACCGCTGAGTTCGGCACCCCGCTGCACCTCACCGACTCCTACCGTTCCTTCGGTGGCCAGGTGGCGGCCTACCGCGCCAAGCCCACCCTGGCGGCCGTGCCCGGCACGTCCAACCACGGCTGGGCGCTGGCGATCGACCTCGGCGGCGGGGTCAACGTGGCCCACACCCCGCAGTGGAACTGGATGACGGCCAACGCCGCGCGCTTCGGCTTCGTGCAGCCGGAGTGGGCCCGGCCCGGTGCGGAGAAGCCCGAGCCCTGGCACTGGGAGTACGGCTACATCTCCTGAGCGGCGGGCGGCGCTCAGATCCAGGGCAGGTCGGCGACGTCCCGCCAGGGCAGTGTCACGCTGGACTCGCTGGCCTGCCCGGCCAGCCGGCGCGCCACCCCGGGACCCGTGCAGACCACCGGCCGGTGCGGTGTCACCACCACGTGCATGTCGGGCAGCGCGAGCCCCGCGGCGGCGATCCGCTGCCGCATCCGCTCCGGGGCCACCAGCGCCGCCGAGGCGAGCACCGGCACCGTGCGGTGCGACCACAGGGCCAACGGCCCCTCGACGCGCAGCTCCGGTGGGACGTCGTGGGCCCGGCCGGTCGCCGCGGAGCGGACGCGGTGCAGCTCGGCCGTACGCGCCGCCGGCGAGGGGACCCAGGGCACGGCGAGTTCGCCGCGCACGACGACGACGGTCCAGCCCACCGCCGTCTCGGACCGGTCCGACCAGTCCAGCACGGCGATCCCCTCGCCGGCCGCGGCCGCGTCCGTCACGGGCCGCCGGGCCACCCACGTGCCCAGCGCAGCGGCGATGCCCGCGGCGGTGCCCGGGATCCCCGCCCGGCTCATGTCCTCGGCGAGATCGGTGAGCGGTACCCGCTGCACGCGTTCGTCCTCCTCGACGTGCAGCACGGTGCCCGCCCCCGGTCGCCGGACGAGCCCCAGGCGCAGGCGCTGGGAGGCCAGCCGCGGCAGCAGCTGCGCGGCCACGTCGTGCAGGTCGACGACGTCGACCGGCGCGGTCCGGAACCGCTGCAACAGGCGCGTGGAGGAGGTGGGGCCGAACCGTCCGGAGCTCACGGGCGGCCCCCGGCACCGAGGAGGCCGCGCAGCCGGGCCGGCAGCGCCGGCAGGCTGAGGACCGCGGCGAGCTCGGCCCGGCTGAGCCGGACCGGGAGGACGTCCTCGTCCCACCCGGTGGCCAGCCGGACCCGCGCGGTCGAGGCGGGCCACACCGCCTCACGCGCGGCGGCCACGTGCAGCTCGGTCAGCACGTCCTGCAGGTGGATGGTGGCCACCGGGTGCACCGAGCTCCCGTCCAGCGCGGTGTGCACCGATGCGGCGAGCAGCTCCCGGGCGGTCGTGTCCAGCCAGTGCGGCACGAGCGCCGGGGATCCGGCGTCGCCGGTCGGTAGCGCGCTCACCGGGCACCGCCCCGGTACCACGCCCCGGGACCGGGCCACGGCGCACGGGCCGGGCGGCGAGTCCTCGAGCGGGGGGTCACGAGGTGGATATCGGCAGGCTCGGACCGCGTTCGACCCGCAGATGGGTCCTTTTCCGGCTCGAATCTCCCGGGCGTGTCCGCGCCACCCACCTCGCCCGCGCGTCACCGGCTCGCCCCCACCGCATGCCGAGATCCCGCGGCCCCGCACGTGCGTGCGCGGGGTCGCGGGATCTCGATGGGCCCCGCCCGGAGGCTCGGCCCGAGCCTGCCAGGGGTGAGGGGGCGGGGTCCTTCCTCACTGGAGGACCCTCGACGGGCCGGTGACTGACTGAGAAGGTCACTGGCGCACCCCGGGTCCCCACCGGATCACTGCCAGCCTGCCTTGCTGGAGGTCACAGCCAGACTGAGTTCTG
>NZ_JBJHAA010000039.1:0-16929 GCF_054050795.1 Blastococcus sp. SYSU DS1024 | reverse complement strand
CCCCCCCCCCCCCCCCCCCCCCCCCCCCCCCCCCCCCCCCCCCCCCCCCCCCCCCCCCCCCCGCCGCGCGCCCCCCCCCCCCCCCCCCCCCCCCCGGCAGGGTGGCGGCGCGGCGCCGACCGGTCAGCCGGCCGGTCGGCGCCTCGCGGATCACTCCAGGACGGCGAACTGGCCGTTCTCGACGATCTGGACGACGGCCGGGTGGTCGGCGTCCCGGTTCTCGTCGATGGAGAACTCGCCGAGGACGGTGGGCACGTCCTCGATCTCCCCGAGCGCCTCCTGGATGCTGTCGCGCTCGGCGGAGCAGTTGGCGCGCACGGCGTGGTCGACGAGCTTCAGCCCGGCGTAGGCCTGTGCGGCGAACTGGTCGGGCTGGGCGTCGTACTCGGCCTCGTAGGCCTCGAGGAACGCCTGGTTCTCCGGGTTGTC
This sequence comes from Blastococcus sp. SYSU DS1024, assembly GCF_054050795.1. NCBI lineage: Bacteria > Bacillati > Actinomycetota > Actinomycetes > Geodermatophilales > Geodermatophilaceae > Blastococcus > Blastococcus sp. SYSU DS1024. The sequence goes on along the minus strand of NZ_JBJHAA010000039.1, from coordinate 16,500 downwards.
GGACGAGGAGTTCCAGGCGGCGCCGACGACGACGCCCTCGGCCGCCTCGCCGGCGTCGGCCATCAGCCGCGGGTTGTTGAACCCGTTGCCGCCGATGATCGGCACGTCGATGCCGAGCTCACGGGCCTGGGTCACCAGCGGCACCGCTGCCTCGATCAGCGCCGAGACGACCAGCGCGTCGGGGTCGTTCTCCCGGGCCTGGGTGAGCAGGGCGCGGAAATCGGTGTCGGACTTGGAGAAGGTGATCGTCTCGCTGATCTCCACCCCCTCCTCCTCCAGCGCTGCGGCGAACGCCTCGTAGCCGGACTCGGTGAAGGCGTCGTCGTTGCTGTACATGACGACCACGTTCTCGAGCCCGAACTGCTCGGTCGCCTGGGCGATCGTCTGCGGGATCACCGCCTGCTCGGTGAGCGAGGCGCGGAAGATGTAGTCGCCGATCTCGGTGACGCCCTCGGCGGTGTTGGAGATGCCCAGCACCGGGACGCCGGCGTCCTGGGCGATCGGGTCGGCCTGGACGGCGGCGTTCGACAGCGTCGGCCCGATGATCAGGCTCACGCCGTCGGAGACGAACTCCTCGAACAGGGTGATGGCCTGGCGCGGGTCGGTCTGGTCGTCCTCGATCGTGAGGTCGTAGGTGACACCGCCCTGCTCGGCGAGCTCCGCGGCGGCCAGCTGCAGGCCCCGCTGCTGCGACTCGCCGTAGCTGGCCGCGGCACCGGTGAGGCTGAGCACCGCACCCAGGGGCACCTCGCCCTCGATGGTGCACGATTCGCCGCTGCCCTCGCCGGTCAGCTCTCCGGAGGCCGCGGAACCCCCGCCGCCCGACTCACCGGAGCCGCAGGAGGCGAGGAGGAGGGCCGCGGCGCCGGCCGCGGCGACGGTGTGGAGCTTGGTGCGCATGTCTCTCCCTTGTCGAGCACGACGACCGCGCACCGCCGAGGCGGCCGCGCGTTCCCCGGGGCGGACGGGGCCCTGCCCGTGCCACCCGGGCATCGTGGGCCGACCGAGGCCGGTCGGCCGGGTTACGGCCGTCACAGTAGGCACCCGCGACCGGGCTTCCCGCAGGGACCTGGCAAGCGTGCTCAGAACGTGACCGACCCGGGCCCCGGGCAGCGCGCGTCAGGAGCACGGCGCGCCGCTCCCGGCACGCCCGGTACAGGATGGGGCGCCCACCTCTCCCGCTCCAGGAGTCCGCCATGCCCGTTGCCCTTCCCCCCGCGAGGACGTAGTGCGCACCGCTCGCGCCGCCCGGTCGGGTGGCCCCGTCCCCGGTTCCGCTCTCCTCCCCCACCTTTCCCGCCGCGCCCTGCTGGCCGGCACCGGCGCCGCCCTCGCCGCCGCGCTCGCCGGCTGCGGCCGCACCTCCGACGCCGCACCGCCCTCCCCGGGGCCGCTGCGCATCGGCGCCATCCCCGACCAGGACCCCGAGGTCCTGCAGCGGCTCCACGGCACCGTGGCCGACTCCATGACCCGGGCGCTCGACATCGACGTCGAGTACCGACCGGTCACCGACTACGCCGCCGCCGTCTCGCTGTTCCGCACCGGCGACCTGGACCTGGTCTGGTTCGGCGGTCTCACCGGTGTCCAGGCGCGGCTGCAGACCCGCGGCGCCGTCCCGATCGCGCAGCGCGACATCGACGAGCAGTTCCACTCCGTCTTCGTGGTGAACGCGGGCACGGGTCTGTCCCCGTCCGACGACCTCTCCCCGCTCGGCGACCTGCGCTTCACCTACGGCAGCGAGACGTCGACCTCGGGCCGGCTCATGCCCGCCTACTACCTGCGCGAGGCCGGCGTCGACCCGGAGGGCTTCCCGGGCGGCCCGGGGTTCTCGGGCTCGCACGACGCGACGCTGTCCCTCGTCGCCTCCGGGAGCTACCAGGCCGGCGTGCTGAACGAGCAGGTCTACGAGTCCCGCGCGGCCGCCGGGGAGATCGACCCGGCGGTCGTCCGCTACGCGCGGACCCCCGCCTACCACGACTACCACTGGCTCCTCGGCCCTGGCGCGATCGAGCGGTTCGGCGACGACCTGCCCGACCGGCTGACGGGGTACTTCACCGGCCTGTCCGCGCAGGATCCCCAGGACGCCGAGGTGCTCGAGCTGTTCGGCGCGGGGGCGTTCGTCCCCACCGAGGCGGCGAACTACGACCAGATCGAGCAGATCGGCCGTGACCTGGGGCTGGTCAACTGACCGAGATCGCGCGGCTCACCGGCATCGAGGTCCGCTTCGGCAGCACACCCGCCCTCGCCGGGGTGGACCTCGCGGTGACCGCGGGCGAGCGGGTCGCCGTCGTCGGCGCCTCGGGAGCGGGCAAGACGACGCTGCTGAACGTGCTCAACGGCGCGGTCACCCCGACCGCGGGACAGGTGCGGGTCCTCGGCGAGGACCCGGCGGCGCTGCACGGCCGGGACCTGCGCCGGCTGCGGGCCCGCACCGGCACGGTCCACCAGCACCTGGAGCTGACCGGCGCGCTGCGGGTGGTGCACAACGTCAACGCCGGGCGGCTGGGTCGGTGGTCGGCCGGCCGGGCGGCGTGGTCGCTGCTCCGCCCGCAGGACCCGTCGACGGTGCGGCAGGCCCTGGACCGGGTCGGCCTGGCCGACCGGATGTACGAGCGCACCGACCGGCTGTCAGGAGGTCAGCGGCAGCGGGTGGCGCTGGCCCGCCTGCTCGTGCAGCAGCCGGACCTCGTGCTCGCCGACGAGCCGGCGTCCGCCCTCGACCCGGCCCTGGCCGATCTCGCCCTCGGCCTGCTCGGCGACCTGGCGACCGGCCGGGGCGGCGCGCTGCTGGCCTGCCTGCACGACCCCGCCCTGGCGCTGCGGCACTGCGACCGGGTGGTCGGCCTCGCCGCCGGCCGGATCGTCCTGGACGCCCCCGCCCGCAGCCTGACTGTCGCGGAGCTGGAGCGCTTCTACGGGGTCACCCGGTGACGGCCGTCCTCGACCGGGCGGCGCCCCCGGAGCCACGGCTGCGCCGGGACCGGCGGCGGTGGGCCTGGGCGCTGGCCGGGCTGGCCCTGCTCGGCTGGGCACTGGCCGGCAGCGGGCTGTTCTCCGGGCCGGTGCTCAACCCGGCCGGCACCGCCCAGGCCGGCCGCTTCCTCTCCGCCGCGCTGCGCCCGGAGCTGGGCGGCGAGTTCCTCCGCGTCGTCGCGGGCTCGACCCTGGTCACCGTCGCCTACGCCGTGCTCGGTGCCGGGCTGGCCGTGCTGCTCGGCGCGCTCGCCGCGGTCCCGGTCTCCCGGACCGCCTGGGGAGGGCGGCGCACCGGCTGGCTGCTGACCCGCGGCGTGCTGGCGCTGCCCCGGGGGCTGCACGAGGCGGTGTGGGGCCTGCTGCTGGTCAACGTGCTGGGGCTCGACCCGTGGGTGGGCGTGCTGGCCATCGCCGTCCCGTACGGCGCGATCACCGCCAAGGTCTTCGCCGACCTGCTGGACGAGGTGCCCCGCGGCAGCTACGACGCACTGCTGGCGGCCGGCGCCGGGCGGGGGACGGCGGCGTTGTACGGGTTGCTGCCCGCGGCCGCCGGCGGGCTGCTCTCCTACTCCTTCTACCGGCTGGAGTGCGCGGTCCGCTCGGCGGTCGTCCTCGGCCTGATCGGCGCCGGCGGGCTGGGCTACCAGCTGGCCCTGTCGTTCACCTCGCTGCGCTGGGAGCAGGTCTGGACGACGGTCTACGCACTCGCGCTGCTGTGCCTGCTGGCCGACGTCGGCGGCCGGGCCGTGCGCCGCCGGGTCGCGGCGCCCCGGAGCACGGTGTCCCGGCGCGATCCGCTGCTCACCGGCGCGGTGCTCGCCGTCGTCGCCGCGGTCGGGTGGGCGGTTTGGTACCTGGCGCTCTCCCCCACCGCCCTGGTCGACGCCCGCACCCGCGAGCAGGTCGCCTACGTCGCCTCGGCCGCGTGGCCGCCGGCCGTCGACCGCGACCTGCTCGGCGACGTCTGGGCCACCGCCCTGGACGCGCTCCGGATGTCGGTCCTGGCGATCGCGTTCGCCGCCGCCGGTGCCGTCGCGCTGGCGGCGCTCGCGGCGCGTCCCCCCGGTCCGTCCGGGCCGGTCCGCCGCGCCGCCGGCGTGCTCACCCGGCTGTCCCTGCTCCTGCTGCGCGCCGTCCCGCCGCCGGTGTGGGCACTGGTCGTGCTGTTCGTCCTGCTCCCCGGCGTCCTGCCGGGAGCGCTGGCCCTCGGGGTATACACCCTGGGCGTGCTCGGCCGGCTGGTCGGCGAGGCCGTCGAGGAGATCGACCGGCGCCCGGCCGAGGCGCTGCGCGCCATGGGAGCCTCCCCCGTCGGCCGCTGGCTCTACGGCTCCGCCCCGGCGCTCACCGGCCCGGTGCTGGCGCTGTCCCTCTACCGCTGGGAGGTGGCGATCCGCGACACCGTGCTGGTCGGCCTGCTCGGCGCCGGCGGGATCGGGGTGCTGCTGTCGGCCCGGATGTCGGCGTTCGACTGGGCGGGCGTCACCACCGTGCTGGCGGCGATCGTGCTCCTGACCTTCCTCGTCGATCTGGTCAGCGACCACGCCCGTGCGGCGGTGCGCTGACCGCCGCGACGCCGTCCTCCCTCACCCCCGAGCGTCCACCCTCACCGCCTGCCGCGAGGGAGGACGCTCGATGATCAGGGAACCTGATCATCGACGCGGGGCGGTCAGCGCCAGCGGGTGGTGGCGGACAAGGCGGCGATCGCGGCGGCGCCCGCGGTGGAGGTGCGCAGCACCTCCGGGCCCAGCCGCACCGGCTCGGCCCCGGCCGCGCGGAACGCGACGACCTCGCCGTCGGAGAGCCCGCCCTCCGGACCGACGACGATCACCACGGTGCCCGAGGACGGCACGGCCAGCTCGGTCAGCGGCCGGCGGGCCTGCTCGTGCAGGACGACGGCGAGGTCGGCCTCGGCGAGCACCCCGGCGACCTCCCGGGTGCTCATCGGCGCGGTCACCTCGGGCAGCCGCGGCCGGCGGGACTGCTTGCTCGCCGCCCGGGCCGCGGCACGCCACTTCGCCACCCCCTTCTCGACGCGGTCCTCGCGCCAGCGGGTCACGCAGCGCGCAGCCTGCCACGGCACGATCCGGTCGACGCCGAGCTCGGTGGCCAGGTCGACGGCCAGCGGGCCCCGGTCCCCCTTCGGCAGGGCCTGCACCAGCACGAACTCCGGGTCGGGCGCGGGCACCTCGAACCGGTTCCGCACGGCGACGGCCAGACCGTGCCGGCCGGCGGCGACGACCTCGCCCTCGGCCACCGTGCCCGCGCCGTCACCGACGTGGACCCGCTCGCCCGGTTGCAGGCGCAGCACGTCGACGGCGTGCCGCCCCTCCTGGCCGGCGACGAGCAGCTCCGGGACGTCGGGCAGCTCCTCGACCAGGAACAGCGGGACGCCGTCGAGCTCGGGGGCCTCGGTGCTCATCGGTCAGCGCCCGTGGAAGGCGTCGCGGACCCGGGAGAACAGGCCGCCCTGGGCCTCCCGGTTGGCCCCGGGCTGGTCCTCCCCCCGGAGGGCGGCGAGCTCGCGCAGCAGCTTCTCCTGCTCGGCGTCGAGCTTCGTCGGCGTCTGCACCTCGACGTGCACCAGCAGGTCGCCGCGCCCGGTGGCGCGCAGCCGCGGTGCCCCGTGGGCGCGCAGGGTGAGCACGCTGCCCGACTGGGTGCCCGGGCGGATGTCGAGCTCCTCCTCGCCGTCGAGCGTCTTGAGGTTCAGCGTGGTGCCCAGCGCCGCGGAGGTCATCGGCAGCGTGACCCGGCAGTGCAGGTCCTCGCCGTCCCGGGTGAACACCTCGTGCGGGCGCTCGTGCACCTCGACGTACAGGTCGCCGGCCGGCCCGCCACCCGGGCCGACCTCGCCCTGGCCGGTGAGCCGGATGCGCATCCCGTCCTCCACGCCCGCCGGCACCTTCACCGACAGGGTCCGACGGGCCCGCACCCGGCCGTCGCCGGCGCACTTCGGGCACGGCTGCGGGATGACCTGGCCGGTGCCCGAGCAGGTCGGGCAGATGCGGCTGGAGACCACCTGCCCGAGGAAACCGCGCTGCACGCTCTGCACCTCGCCGCGGCCCGAGCACGTGCCGCAGGTGGCCGGGTGGGTCCCCGGCGCGGTCCCGGCGCCGGCGCAGGTGTCGCAGAGCACGGCGGTGTCGACGGTGAGGTCCTTCGTCGTGCCGAAGACGGTCTCGTCCAGCTCCAGCTCCACCGGGATCAGCGCGTCCCGCCCGGCCCGCGTGCGGCTGCGCGGGCCCCGGGTGGCCGCGCCGCCGAAGAAGGCGTCCATGATGTCGCCCAGGCCGCCGAACCCCGCGCCGCCGAACCCGCCGGCACCCCCGGCGCCGGCGTCGAAGGGATCGCCGCCCAGGTCCACGATCCGCCGCTTCTCCGGATCGGTCAGCGCCTCGTAGGCGCGGGTGACCTGCTGGAAGCGCTCCTTGGCCTCCGGATCCGGGTTGACGTCCGGGTGCAGGTCACGCGCCAGCCGCCGGTAGGCGCGCTTGATGTCCTGATCGGTCGCTCCCTGGGCCAGGCCCAGCACGCCGTAGTAGTCGGTCGCCATCGAAGAGTCTCGTCCTCAGCTCTCGGCCAGCAGGTGGCCGACGTAGCGGGCCACGGCTCGCACCGCGGCCATGTTTCCTGGGTAGTCCATGCGGGTCGGCCCCACGACCCCGAGGCCGCCGAGCGCCCGGTCGCCCGAGCCGTACCCGACGGTGACCAGCGAGGCGCCGGACAACGCCTCGTGGGCGTTCTCCTCGCCGATGCGCACCAGCACGGTGCCGGCGTCGACCTCGCTCATCAGGCGCAGCACGACGACCTGCTCCTCGAGGGCCTCCAGCAGGGGCCGGAGCGTGCCGGGGAAGTCGGTGGCGGTACCCCGCGCGAGGTTCGCCGTCCCGCCGATGACGAGCCGGTCCTCGCTCGGCTCGACGAGGGTCTCCACCAGGGTGGCGCTGACCGCGGCGACCAGCCCCCGCAGGTGCGGCGGCGCGGTCTCCAGCAGCCCGGGCACCTTGTCGCCGGCCTCGCCCAGCTTCACCCCGGCGAAGGCGGAGTTCAGCAGGGCGCGCAGCTCGGGCACCGCGGCGGGGTCGACGTCGGCGGGGCAGTCGACGACGCGCTGCTCGACCCGGCCGGTGTCGGTGATCAGCACCAGCAGCAGCCGGCCCACCGCCACCTGCACCACCTCGAGGTGCCGGACGGCGCTGCGCGACAGCGTCGGGTACTGGACGACGGCCACCTGGCGGGTGAGCTGCGCGAGCAGCCGCACCGTCCGGCCGAGCACGTCGTGCAGGTCGACGGCGCCGTCGAGGAAGCGCTCGATCGCCCGGCGCTCGGCGGCCGACAGCGGCTTCACCGCCGAGAGCCGGTCCACGAACAGCCGGTAGCCCTTGTCGGTGGGCACCCGGCCGGCGCTGGTGTGCGGCTGGGTGATGTAGCCCTGCTCCTCCAGCACCGCCATGTCGTTGCGGATGGTCGCCGGGGAGACGCCCAGGTCGTGCCGCTCGGCGAGGGCCTTGCTGCCCACGGGGTCGTTGGTGGACACGAAATCCTGGACGATGGCCCGGAGCACCTCCAGGCGCCGTTCGTCGTGCGCCACGGTGACACCTCCCCGTACCGGTCGACGCGCCGTGCCGCGCCCCGGGGGCGGGACCGACGCCGGCCCCGGGTCACCCCGGCTGGCACTCGCACGGACAGAGTGCCAGGCCAGCATACGTCCGCCCGCGCCCGTCGTCGCGCGGCTCGCGAGCCGCCCCGCCCGGGCTGCGCGAGCGGCGACGGTCGTCCCCGCGGCGACTAGGGTGGGGACGGTCGGTGCCCCGGGCCGGGGCGGAGAGCGGAGGTCGGTCCCCTGATCTTCAAAGGCGTGCGCAACGGGCGCCCCTATCCCGACCACGGCCTGTCCGCCCGCGACTGGGCGATGATCCCACCCCGGCAGGTGCGGCTGGACACCCTGACCACGACCAAGCGGGAGCTGGCGCTCGACGCCCTGCTGGCCGACGACTCCACCTTCTACGGCGACCTCTTCCCCCACGCGGTGCAGTGGCACGGGGAGCTGTACCTGGAGGACGGGCTGCACCGGGCGCTCCGGGCGGCGCTGCAGCAGCGCACCGTCATCCACGTGCGGGTGCTCGACCTCGACGCGCTCACCCCCGTGCAGACGCCGGACGGCCCGAGCACGGCGTCGCTCCCGGCGCAGCCACCGGTGCCCGGGCCGCGCGACGGCTGACCTAGAGCCAGCCCTTCTCCTCCGCGACGCGGGCCGCCTCCACCCGGGTGCGGGCGCCGGTCTTCCCGATCGCCGACGACAGGTAGTTGCGCACGGTGCCCTCCGACAGGAAGAGCCGGCCGGCGATGTCCGCGACGGTCGCCCCGTCCGCGGCGGCGCGCAGCACGTCGGCCTCCCGCGCCGACAGCGGCGTGGCCCCGATGGCCAGGGCGGCGGCCGCCAGGTCGCGGTCGATGACCCGCTCACCGGCCATCACCGCCCGGATGCCCTGGGCCAGCTCGCTCACGGGCGCGTCCTTGACCAGGAACCCGGCGGCGCCGACCTCCATGGCGCGGCGCAGGAACCCCGGCCGCCCGAACGTGGTCAGGATGACCGCCCGGCACCCGGGCAGCGCCGTCGCCAGCTCCCGGGCCGCTGCGAGGCCGTCGGCGCCGGGCATCTCGATGTCCAGCAGGGCGACGTCGGGGCGGTGCTCGACAGCGGCCGCCGTCACGGCGTCGCCCCGGCCCACCTCCGCCACCACCTCGATGTCCTCCTCGAGCTCCAGGAGCGCGCGCAGCGCCCCGCGGACCATCGTCTGGTCCTCGGCGATGAGCACCCGGATCACGACGCCGCCACGGGCGAGGCGCGGACCGCGCTGCTGAGCGGCACCGAGGCGGTGAGCCGGAACCCGCGGCCGTCGACCGGCCCGTGCGTCAGCCGGCCCCCGACCGCGGCCACCCGCTCGGCCAGCCCGCACAGGCCGGCGCCGGCGGGCGCGTCCCCGCCCCGGCCGTCGTCGGTCACGCTCAGCTCCACGTCCTCGTCCGTCTCCGCCAGGCTCACCGTGACCGACCGGGCGGCGCTGTGCCGGAGCACGTTCGTGGTGGCCTCCCGCACCACCCAGCCGAGCACCGCGTCGACCGGCGCCGGCAGCGGTCGGCCCGGAGCCGGTGCCCGCAGCGCGATGCCCGCGGCCGAGAGCGCCGAGCGGGCCTCGGCCAGCGCCTGGGCGAGGCTCACCTGGCGGTAGCCGCTGACCGCGTCGCGGACCTCGGCGAGCGCCCGGCGCGCGGCGGCCTCGACGTCGGCCATCTCCTGGCGGGCGCGCACCGGGTCGCGCTCGGCCAGCCGGCCGGCGAGCTCGCTCTTGAGCGCGATCAGCGACAGGCTGTGCCCGAGCAGGTCGTGCAGGTCGCGGGCGAACCGCAGCCGCTCCTCGGTGACGGCGTTGCGGGCCAGCTCCTCGCGCGCCTCCACCAGCTCGGCGTTGACGCTCATCAGCTGCCGCATCCCCCGCAGGGCGAACGCGGTGAGCAGGCAGATCACCGGCAGGATGAAGACGTCGCCGAGGACGCCGTGGGCGGCCAGCACCCCGGCGCACACCGCGGCCGCGCCGACGACCGCCGGCCACACCCACCGCGCGGGCAGGGCCACAGACGCCGCGGCCGAGACGTAGATCATCAACCCGGCCCACGCGGGGCCCAGCCAGACGGCCAGCCCGACCCCCAGGACGGCGACGACCACGAGCTGCACGCGGGGCCAGTCCCGGCGGCTCCCGAAGACCTCGCCGAAGACGCCGAGGTAGACGACGGTGAAGGCGACGAGGGCGACGGCCGCCACCACCTGCACCGCCACGGGCCGCGGTGTGCTGACCAGGTCCGCGATCGGGAAGGCCTGGAACAGCAGCCACGGCACGGCCCAGCCCAGGCGCTGCCAGCGGCTCGGGGCGTCCACGACGGGCACGGTAGCGGTCGGCTCAGCCCGCGACCGCGTACAGCGGCCGGGCGCGGGCGACGGACACCGCGAGGGCCCCGAAGGCGGCCGTGAACCCGGCGATGGCCAGCACCGCCACCGCCGGCGGCCACCCCCCGCCGACCACGCCGCGCCCGAGCTCGGCGTACCAGTACGACGGCAGCGTGTACGCCAGCCCGCGCATCGCCTCCGGCAGCATCTCCACCGGCCACCACAGCCCGCCCAGCGCCGCCAGCACCACGCCCAGGATGCCGATGGCGCCACCGGCGGCCTTCTCGTCCAGCGACAGACCGACCAGGAGGCCCAGGGCCACGAACGCCGCCGACCCCGCCCAGAGCACGGCGAGGAGTGCGAGCCAGGTGCCCGCCGGCAGCTGCACCCCGTTGACGAACCGGCCGACGAGCGCGACGACCAGGAGGCTCGGCAGGGCCAGCAGCACCCCGACGGCGACGTCGACGGCGAACACCTGGGTCTGCGGAACGGGGGTCACGCGGAGCTGCCGCAGCCAGCCCGAGGCGCGGTCGAACGAGAGGCGGATGGTCGCGCCCAGGGACGCCCCGATGGCGCCGTAGGCCATCATCGAGACCATGATCGAGGCGGCGGCCTCCTGCCGCGCCGGCGCACCCGTCATCTGCCCTCCGATGATCTTCGTGAGGAAGATCGTGAACAGCGCGGGCAGCAGCACGGTGAAGAAGACGAACTGCTTGTTGCGCCCGACGCGGCGCAGCTGGAAGGCGAACAGCGGGCTCATCGGGAGGCTCCGATCGTGCTCGGCCGGCGGGTGGGGATCAGCGAGAGGACGGCGTCCTCGAGGGACGCGCCGCGCACCTCGAGACCGGGCAGGCCGCCGTCGGCCAGCAGCGCCCGCAGGGTGGCGTCGGCGTCGCTGGTCGCCAGCCGTACGGTGCTCCCCTGCCAGGTGACGGCGGTGACCCCGGGAACGGCGTCGAACCGGCGCTCCGGACCGGCCGTGAACGACACGGTGCGCCCGCCGACCCCGGCCTTCACCTCCGCGGCGGTGCCGTCGGCGACCACCCGCCCGCCGGCCACCACGACCACCCGGTCGGCGACCGCATCGGCCTCGTCGAGGTGGTGGGTGGCGAAGACGACGGTGTGCCCGCGGCCGGCCAGGCCGCGCATCGTCGTCCAGAACGCCCGGCGCGCCTCGACGTCCATGGCGGAGGTGGGCTCGTCGAGCAGCAGCAGCGGCGGTGCGCCGGCCAGGGCGAGTGCCAGCAGGACGCGCTGGCGCTGACCACCGGAGAGCGCCTCCACCGGACGGTCGAGCAGCCCCGCGATGCCCGCGGTGACCAGGAGGTCGTCCAGCGGCCAGGTGGCCTCCACCCCGGCCCGGCCGAAGCTGCGCCGGACCAGGTGCAGCACCTCGCCGACCCGCGCCTCGCTGGGCAGCCCGCCGTGCTGCAGCATCGCGCCGACGCGGCCGGCCCGGATGGCGTCGCGCGGACTGCGGCCGAGCACGCGCATCTCCCCGGCCGTCGGGGTCAGCAGACCCAGGACGGCGTTCACCGTCGTCGACTTGCCCGCGCCGTTGGGCCCGAGCAGGGCGACGGTCTGGCCGCGCGGGATGGTGAGGTCGAGGTCGTCGACGGCGACCGCGTCGCCGTAGCGGACGGTCAGCCCGCGGATGTCGAGAGCCGGTGCAGGAGGCATGCGCCGAGCCTGCCCCCACGCCGCCGGGACGCAGTAGTGCCGGACGTCGGCGGTCGCGTCTGACATCCGTCAGACGCGACCGCCGGCCCCGCTCAGGGGGCGGGCGTGCAGGCGACGCAGGTCCGGGCGAAGGGGCGCAGCTCGAGCCGCTCCTCGGGGATCGCGGCGCCGCAGCCGGTGCAGCGGCCGTAGCTGCCGTCGTCGAGGCGGGCGAGCGCGGCGTCGATCTCCTCGATGGTGCGCTGCAGGTCGGCGCTGCGGCGCTGGGCGACCGGGTCGGGCACCGAGGTCGCGCACTCGGCCAAGGCCTCCTCGCGCTGCTGCGCGCAGTCGGTGCGCTGCTCCTCCAGCAGGGTGCGGAAGCGGTCCGCCGAGGCGGGGGTCGTGCTGTCGAGGCTGGCAGACATGCGGGGATCTCCTTCTCGGGGCAATGCGGGAAGACGCGGTCACCGGTCGGTGGCGCGTCGGAGAGGTGCTGGGACCCCGGGGCGGGGTCAGGAGCGACGCGGCGGGGCCCGGTCCTGGCTGCGGCGGAGGACGTCGAGGCCGCGCAGCCCGCGGGCGCGGCGGTTCATCGCGAGGGCGAGCAGGGCACCGCCGGGCAGGGTGAACGGTGGGGCCGCCGCCGGACGCACTCCTGGCACGGACACCAGCGACCACCCCCTCCGAACACCCGGCCCCGTTGCCGGAACGGGGACCATAGCCCAGGACGGCGGTACCAATCTCGCCCTTTCGGATGAACCGGTCCGCCGCCGGCCCCGTCCCGAGGCTCGTCCCGAGCGTACGAGGGACGAGGAGGACGGGGTCCTCTTTCAGTCGGTGAGGTCGCGGACCACCGCGTCGGCGAGCAGGCGGCCCCGGTCGGTGAGGACGGCCCGCCCTTCCGCGTGCGCCGCCGGGTCCAGGAGACCGCCCGCGACGGCCTCGGCCGCCCGGGCACGGCCGGTGCCGGTGAGCGCGGTCAGCGGCAGGCCGTCGCGCAGCCGCAACCCGAGCATCACCGCCTCCAGCGCGCGGTCGTCGTCGTCGAGCAGCTCGGCGTCCTGCGCCGGGCTCTCGCCGCGGGCCAGCCGGTCGGCGTAGGCCGCGGGGTGCTTGACGTTCCACCAGCGCACCCCGCCGACGTGGCTGTGCGCGCCCGGCCCGATCCCCCACCAGTTCGCGTTGGCCCAGTACAGCTCGTTGTGCCGGCAGCGGGCGGCGTCGGAGGTGGCCCAGTTCGACACCTCGTACCACTCGAAGCCGGCCGTGCGCAGCGTCGCGTCCGCCTGCTCGTAGCGGTCGGCGAGGACGTCGTCGTCGGGCATGGGCAGCTCGCCCCGCCGCACGCGCCGGGCCAGCTTGGTGCCCTCCTCGACGATCAGCGCGTAGGCGCTGACGTGGTCGACCGGCGAGGCGAGGACCGCGTCCAGGGAGGCTGCCCAGTCGGCGTCGGTCTCCCCGGGCGTGCCGTAGATCAGGTCCAGGTTGACGTGCTCGAACCCCGCCGCGCGGGCCTCGTGCGCCGCCTCGACGGCGCGGCCGGGGGTGTGCCGGCGATCGAGCGCGGCGAGCACGTGCGGCGCGGCCGACTGCATGCCGAGGCTCACGCGGGTGAAGCCGGCCTCGCGCAACCGGGCCAGCGAGGCGGGCGAGACGGTCTCGGGGTTGGCCTCGGTGGTCACCTCCACGTCGTCGGCGAAGGGGAAGAGCCCGCGGGCGGCCGAGAGCACGGCGGCGAGGTCGTCGGCCGGCAGCAGCGTCGGCGTGCCGCCGCCGACGAAGACGGTGGAGACGGTCGGCAGGTCCGGGCCGAGGCTGTCGACGGCGCGGCGCAGCTCGGCGATCGCCGTGCCCGCGTACTCGCTGCGGCTGGCACCGGGGCCCAGCTCGTCGGAGGTGTAGGTGTTGAAGTCGCAGTAGCCGCAGCGGGTGGCGCAGAACGGCACGTGCACGTACAGGCCGAACGGCGTCGTCGTCAGCCCCTCGCGGGCGCTGTCGGGAAGCCGGTCGGGGCCGGGCGAGCCGGGCGGCGGGCCGGCGTCGTGGATCAGCGGCAGGACGGTGTTCATCTGCTCCCAGTGTGCCGCGCCGGCCAGCGGGGGCGGCAGGATGCCGGGCGTGACCTCCGACCGAGTGCTGCAGGTGTCCGTCTCCCGCGGCGTCGCCACCCTGACGCTGGACTCTCCCGCCAACCGCAACGCGCTGTCGCGGGCGATGCGCGCGCAGCTGCGCGCGGCGCTGGCCGATGCCCTGGCCGACGACGCGGTGCGGGTGGTCGTGCTCGACCACACCGGCCGGGTGTTCTGCTCGGGGATGGACCTGTCCGAGGCGGCCGGCGGTTCGTCGGAGAGCCAGGGTGTGCGCGAGTTCCCGGAGCTGCTGCAGCTGATCTGGTCCTCGCCCAAGCCCGTGGTGGCGGTGGTGGGGGGGGGGGGGGGGGGGGGGGGGGGGGGGGGGGGGGGGGGGGGGGGGGGGGGGGGGGGGGGGGGGGGGGGTGGGGCCGCCGGGGGGGGGTGGGGCGGAGCGCCCGGCTGTTCGCGAGGAGCCGGCGCCCCCGCCGGGGCGGGGGGGGGCGCGGCCCCCCCCCCCCCCCCCCCCCGGCGGGGTGGGGCTCCTGGCCGCCTGCGACGTCGTGGTCGCGGCCGGGTCGGCCACCTTCGCCTTCTCCGAGGTGCGCCTCGGCCTGGTGCCGGCGGTGATCTCCGCCGTCGTCCTCCCCCGGATGACCACCCACGTGGCGCACCGCCTCATGCTCAGCGGCGAGGTCTTCGACGCGGCCACCGCCGCCGACGGTGGGCTGGTCGACCTGGTGGCCGGTGACGACGAGGTCGACGCCGTCCTCGCCGGGCAGCTCACCGCGCTGGCCGCGGGCGCCCCTGCGGCGTTGGCCGAGACGAAGCGGCTGCTGCGCGCCCGGCAGCCGGCGCTCGCCTTCGACGACCTGCTCGACCTCTCGGCGCGGTTCTTCGCCGGCGAGGAGGGGCAGGAGGGCATCGCCGCCTTCCGCGAGAAGCGCCCCGCCCGCTGGATCCCCTCCGCCGGCTGACGCAGGACACCTCCCGGCTCAGTCGGTCTCTGCCCAACCGGGCTGGGCAGAGACCGACTGTGCTCACAGGACGTAGGTGGCGATCATCTGCCCGAGCTGACGGATGTCCGCGTTGCCCTTGAACTCCAGCCGGACCTTCCCGAGCCCGCTGAACCAGAGGTCCAGCTCCGCGTCGAGGTCGAACGTCCCGGCGGTCTCGATCGAGAACGCCTGCACCTTGCTGTAGGGCAGGGACGTGAAGTCCCGCTTCTTGCCGGTCATGCCCTGCACGTTCACGGCGATGAGTCGCTTGTTCGTGAAGACGACGAAGTCACGCACCGCTTTGAAGCAGGCGACGATCTGCTCGCCCTGGATGAGCAGCGGCGCCACGGCGGGACCGATGTCCTGGGGATTCGCGGGGTTGAGCTTGAAGACGGAGCCGTTGGAGAAGTCGATCACCCCTGCACGCTAGGTGCCGGAGCACGGGAGTCGTCCTCGACGCGCGGAGCCCGGAACGAGCCGCCTAGAGGAGCCGGCGGGTGGTGTCGGGCAGCCGCTCGGTGACGCCCCGGGCGTCCAGCCACTCCATGAGCGGTACGGCGACCCGGCGGCTGGTCCCCCAGGCCTGCCGCGCCTGGCTCAGGGTGAACGGCTGCGGGATCCGCGCGAGCCGCTCCCGGGCCACCGCGTCGACGCCGGGGGCCAGGTAGACGCCCTCCCCCACGCGCACGAGCTGCCCGCTGCGGACGGCCGCCGCGAGCTCCCGGGTGCCCAGCCCCGCGGCCGCCAGGTCGGGCGCCTCCGGAGCCGCGAACGGATCGGCCGCCAGCCGGGCACGGACGGCGTCGACCGCGCGCTGGACCTCCGGCGGCAGGTCCGCCGCGCCGTCGACGACCCGCCCCTCGCGCAGCACCAGCGGCGCCCGGACCAGCGCCGGGACCAGCTCGGCATCGGGCAGCTCGAGCGCCCGGCGCACCACCTCGGCCGGGGGCCCCGGCTCCAGCGGCCGCAACCGCCGGTAGCGGGTGACGATCTCGGGCACCCGCGCGGCGAGCTCGTCGGCCAGCCCCGCGGCCAGCAGCCAGGGCCCGAGCCGGGTGGCCCCGGCGGGTACTGGCCAGCCCATCGCGGCGAAGTCGGCGGCGCGCACGATCCGGCGGCGGGCGAGGTCGGCCGAGGCACCGTCCGAGCCCGCGGGCTGCGCCACGAGCTCGGCGGCCCGCTGCCGGGCGGCGCCGCGGCGGCGCAGCTCGGGCGGGTCGACGTCGCGCACGTCGGCGCCGAGCACCCGCCGGGCTCCCGGGTCACGCAGCAGCAGCCGGTCACCGATCCGCAGCGGCAGCGGCGAGGCGAGCCGCAGCCGCACCGCCCGGCCGTCCAGCGGCCGCAGGTACGCACCGACCGTGGCGGAGCCGACGTGCACGACCGGCTCCGCCGGCAGCCGCTCCTCCGGCGCCCCGGTCAGCGTCGCGTCGACGACGTCGGTCAGCCGGAACGCGCCGGGGGTGAGCAGCGCGTCACCGCGCGAGAGGTCCTCGACCGCGACACCGCGCAGGTTGAGCGCCACGCGCGCGGTGGCCGCGGCCCGCTCGACCGGCTCGCCGAGCGACTGCACGCCGCGCACGGTGACCTCGCGGTCGCCCAGGAGCAACCGGTCGCCGGCCGCGACGGCACCGGCGGCGAGGGTGCCCGTGACCACCGTGCCGGCGCCCTTGATGGTGAAGGCGCGGTCGATCCAGAGGCGCACCGGCGCGTCGGGGTCCGGGGCCGGGAGCGCGCCGAGCAGCTCCTCCAGCCGCGGGGGGGGGGGGGGGGGGGGGGGGGGGGGGGGGGGGGGCGGGGGGGCGGCGCCGGGCCGCGGGGCGCGGCGCTGGGGGGGCCGCCCCCC
>NZ_JBJHAA010000038.1:0-17279 GCF_054050795.1 Blastococcus sp. SYSU DS1024 | reverse complement strand
CCCCCCCCCCCCCCCCCCCCCCCCCCCCCCCCCCCCCCCCCCCCCCCCCCCCCCCCCCCCCCCCCCCCCCCCCCCCCCCCCCCCCCCCCCCCCCCCCCCCCCCCCCCCCCCCCCCCCCCCCCCCCCGGGTCGCGACCCCGGGGTGGGCGGTAGCCTGAGCACTTCCCCTCGACACCGGGCCCGGCCAGCGACGCAGGTCCGCGGCGCCGGGCCGCAGAACTGCGCGCACGGCACCCGTGCCGCCGACCGAGCCTGAGGAGGCCAGCGTGTCCGCCTCTCGCGGAACCCAGCGGAGCGACCCCGCCACCGACCGCCTGACCGCCTGGATCCGCCCGGTCGTCACCGAGGCCGGGTACGACCTGGAGGAGCTCGTCGTCACCCCCGCCGGCCGGCGCAGCGTCGTCCGCGTGGTCGTCGACCGGGACGCCGGTGTCACCCTCGACGACATCGCCGAGGTCAGCCGGGCGGTCTCCGACGTGCTCGACCGCAACGACGACGGGATGGGCCGCACCCCCTACGTGCTCGAGGTGACCAGTCCCGGGGTCGACCGGCCGCTCACCGAGCCGCGCCACTGGCGCCGGAACACCGGTCGGCTCGTGGTGGTGGGTGCGGGCCCCGCCGGGTCGGTCGAGCAGCTCACCGGCCGGATCACCGCGGTGGACGGCGACGGGGTGACGCTGGCCGTCGAGGCGAAGGGGAAGCCGGGGGCGAAGAAGCGTCCCCCGCAGCCGCGCCGGGTGCCGTGGGCGGAGCTCGGGGCGGGGCGGGTGCAGGTCGAGTTCGGCCGCGGCGACTCCCACGACGGCGGCGCCGACGACGACACCCCCGACGACATCACCGACGACACCGCGGACGACATCGCGGAGCACGACGCCGCCGAGCTCGACGACCTGGACCAGGCCGGGCTCGCGGACGACGACGGAGGAGACAAGTGAACATCGACGTCACCGCGCTGAAGGCGGTGGAGCGGGAGAAGGGCATCCCGGTCGACACGGTCATCGAGGCGCTCGAGACGGCCCTGGTGACGGCCTACCGGCACGCCGACGGGGCGGCGAAGCACGTGCGCGTGCACGTGGACCGCAAGAGCGGCGAGGTCGCCGTCCTCGCCCAGGAGATCGGCCCCGACGGCGAGGTCGTGCGCGAGTGGGACGACACCCCGTCGGACTTCGGCCGGATCGCGGCCAGCACCGCCAAGCAGGTCATCGTCCAGCGGCTGCGCGACGCCGAGCACGAGCAGACCTTCGGTGAGTACGCCGGCAAGGAAGGCGACATCGTCAGCGGCATCGTGCAGGCCGACCAGCGGCGCAACGCCAGCGGCATCGTGATGATCGACATCGGCAAGGTCGAGGCCGTGCTGCCGTCGGCCGAGCAGGTGCCGGGGGAGACGTACACGCACGGCAACCGGATCAAGGCCTACGTGGTGGCGGTCTCCCGCACCTTCCGCGGCCCGCAGGTCACGGTGTCGCGGACGCACCCCAACCTGGTGCGCAAGCTCTTCGCCCTCGAGGTCCCCGAGATCGCCGACGGCAGCGTCGAGATCGTCGCCGTCGCGCGCGAGGCGGGGCACCGGTCGAAGATCGCGGTCCGCACCTCGGTGCCCGGGCTGAACGCCAAGGGGTCCTGCATCGGCCCCATGGGGCAGCGGGTGCGCAACGTGATGAGCGAGCTGCACGGCGAGAAAATCGACATCGTCGACTGGTCGGAGGACCCGGCGGAGTTCGTGGCGCAGGCGCTGAGCCCGGCCCGGGTGAGCAGCGCCCGGCTCGTCGACCCCCAGGCGAAGGCGGTGCGCGTCGTCGTCCCCGACTACCAGCTGTCGCTGGCGATCGGCAAGGAGGGCCAGAACGCCCGTCTGGCCGCCCGGCTGACCGGCTGCCGGATCGACATCCGCAGCGACGCGCAGGCCGACGACGCCGACGCCTCCCCCTCGCCGGGGGTGGGTCGCCCGCCACTGCGGTCCGGGTTGCCGCCTCAGCCGGGCGGGGGGCGGAGCGGGGCTCCGGGGGCCCGATCCCAGGCTCCCGGGGGTGGTTCCCGCTCGGCCCCCCGCCGCGCGGAACAACGCGGACCGGCCACGCGCTAGAGTTGGAGATGGCCGAAACGTCGAATCCGGTCCGCACCTGCGTGGGGTGCCGGAGGCGGGCGTCGGTCACCGACCTGCTGCGCGTCGTCGTCGTGGCCGGGGACCTCGTCCCCGATCCGCGGCGGCGCCTCCCCGGTCGTGGTGCCTCGCTGCACCCGACCGCGGAGTGCCTGCGCGCAGCGGAGCGACGCCGGGCCTTCCAGCGGGCGCTGCGCTGCAGCGCACCTCCGGAGGCCGGTCCGCTCCGGGCCCACGTCCTGGGTGTCTCCTCGGAGGCCACCGGGGCCGGGCCGGGAGAGGGCGACAGCAGTACCCAGTCGGGTCGGCACCAGGCCGGTCCGCACGTCGACAGGACACCGTCGGATGACTCAGCCGTGAAGTTCTCACGATGACCATGCGCCACTAACGACGAGGTCGAGCGGGCAAGCCGCCGGCCTCACCAAGAGGAGACCCGTGCCAGGCAAAGCCCGCGTACACGAACTCGCCAAGGAGTTCGGTGTCGACAGCAAGACCGTGCTCGCCAAGCTCAAGGAGCAGGGCGAGTTCGTGAAGTCCGCGTCCTCGACCGTCGAGGCCCCCGTGGCCCGACGGCTCCGGGAGGCGCTCGGCGCCGCCACCGGTGGCGGCAACGGCGGGGCAGCCCCGCGCCCGAGCGCACCCGCTCCCACGCCGGCCGCGCCCACGGCTCCGGCCGCGGCGCCTGGTCCGCAGGCTCCCGCCCCGCAGGCCCCGGCGGCGTCCGCACCGGCGCGCCCGGCCGCTCCCGGCCCGCGCCCGGGTCCGCGTCCCGCGGCGCCCGCTCCGCAGCCCCCGGCCCAGGCTCCGGCGCCTCAGGCTCCGGCGCCCCAGGCTCCGGCGGCGCAGGCCCCGGCTCCGGCGGCTCCGCCGCAGCAGCCGTCGGCTCCGCGTCCCGGCGCGCCCCGTCCGGCTCCGGCCGGCGGGTCCGCGCCCGGTGGTCCGCGTCCCGGCCCCCGGCCGGCTCCGCGTCCGGGCAACAACCCCTTCAGCAGCGCTCCTCGTCCGGCCCCCGCGGCCGGCGGTCCGCGCCCCGGCCCCGCGGCCGGCGGCCCCCGCCCTGCACCCGGCGCCGGCGGTCCCCGCCCCGCGCCCGGTGCCGGCGGTCCCCGTCCGGCCGGGCCCGGTGGCCCGCGTCCCGGCGCCGGTCCGGGCGGTCCCCGTCCCGCGGCCGGTCCCGGCGGTCCGCGTCCCAACCCGGGCATGATGCCGCAGCGCCCGTCGCCCGGCATGATGCCGCCGCGGCCGGCCGGTGGTGGCCGTCCCGGTGGTGGCCCCGGTGGTGCCGGTCGTGGCCGTCCGGGTGGTCCCGGCGGCGGCGGTGGCTTCCGTCCCGGCGGTGGCGGCGGCGCCCCGGGTGCCGGCGCGCCTGCCGGCGGTGGCTTCCGTGGTGGCGGCGGCGGTCGTGGCCGCGGTCGCGGTGGCTCGGGTGCCGGTACCGCCGGTGCCTTCGGGCGCCCCGGTGGCCGGGGTCCGGTCCGCGGGCGCAAGAGCAAGAAGCAGCGGCGTCAGGAGTTCGACTCCATGGCGGCGCCCAGCATGGGCGGCGTCAGCCTGCCGCGCGGCAACGGGCAGACCGTCCGGCTGCCCCGCGGCGCCTCGCTGACCGACCTGGCCGAGCGCATCAACGCCCAGCCGGCCGCGCTGGTGACCGCCCTGTTCCACCTGGGCGAGATGGTCACGGCGACGCAGTCGGTCAACGACGAGACGCTGCAGCTGCTCGGCGCCGAGATCGGCTGGAACATCCAGGTCGTCAGCCCCGAGGACGAGGACCGCGAGCTCCTCGAGACCTTCGACCTCACCTTCGGTGACGAGGAGGGCGACGAGGAGGACTGGTCCGCCCGTCCGCCGGTCGTGACCGTCATGGGTCACGTCGACCACGGGAAGACCAAGCTGCTCGACGCCCTGCGCGACGCCAACGTGGTGGCCCGCGAGGCCGGCGGCATCACCCAGCACATCGGCGCCTACCAGATCGTCACCGAGCTCGACGGCAACGAGCGGCCGGTCACCTTCATCGACACCCCGGGTCACGAGTCGTTCACCGCGATGCGTGCCCGTGGCGCGAAGGTCACCGACATCGTCGTCCTGGTGGTCGCGGCCGACGACGGCGTCATGCCGCAGACGGTCGAGGCGCTCAACCACGCCCAGGCCGCCGAGGTGCCGATCGTGGTCGCGGTGAACAAGGTGGACAAGGAGGGGGCCAACCCCGCCAAGATCCGCCAGCAGCTCACCGAGTACGGCCTGGTGGCCGAGGAGTACGGCGGCGAGACGATGTTCGTCGACGTCTCGGCGATCACCCGGCAGGGTCTCGACGACCTGCTCGCGGCGATCCTGCTGACCGCCGACGCCTCGCTGGACCTGCGCGCGAACACCGAGCAGGACCCGCAGGGTGTGGTCATCGAGGGCAAGCTCGACAAGGGCCGCGGCCCCGTCGCCACGGTGCTCGTCCAGCGCGGCACGCTGCGCCAGGGCGACTCGATCGTGGCCGGCGACGCCTACGGTCGCGTCCGGTCGCTGCTCGACGAGCACGGCAACAAGCTGAAGGAGGCCCTGCCGGCCCGCCCCGTGCAGGTCGTGGGCCTCACCTCGGTGCCCCGTGCCGGTGACACCTTCCTCGTCGTCGACGAGGACCGCGTCGCCCGGCAGATCGCCGACCGCCGCCAGGCCCGCATCCGCAACGCGCAGAACGCCTCGATGCGCAAGCGGATCAGCCTGGAGGACCTCGACGCGGCGCTCAAGGAGAACCGTCAGCTCAACCTGATCATCAAGGGCGACAACTCGGGCACCGTCGAGGCGCTCGAAGAGGCGCTGATGAAGATCGAGGTCGACGACGAGATCTCGCTGCGGGTCATCCACCGCGGCGTCGGTGGGATCACCAAGAGCGACATCGACCTGGCGCTGGCCGACGACGTCATCGTCCTGGGCTTCAACGTCCGGGCCGAGGGCCAGGCCACCGAGCTCGCCAACCGCGAGGGGGTGGACGTCCGGTACTACACGGTCATCTACCAGGCGATCGACGAGATCGAGGCCGCGCTCAAGGGCATGCTCAAGCCGGTCTACGAGGAGGTCCAGCTCGGTACGGCGGAGGTCCGCGAGGTCTTCCGGGTGCCGAAGATCGGCAACGTCGCCGGTTCCCTGGTCCGCAGCGGCACGATCGTGCGCAACGCCAAGGCGCGCCTGGTGCGTGACGGTGCCGTGGTCGCCGACAACCTGACGGTGGAGTCCCTCCGCCGGTTCAAGGACGACGCGACCGAGGTTCGCGAGGGTTACGAGTGCGGTATCGGCCTGGGGTCGTTCAACGACATCAAGGTCGACGACGTGATCGAGACCTTCGAGATGCGTGAGAAGCCGCGCGACTGAGTCGGTCCAGCACCTGAGCGGACGCCCCGCGGCCGGGGGAACGAATCCCTGGCCGCGGGGTGTCCGCCGCAGGGCAGGGGGGAAGTGAGGCCCGGGTGTTCACCGGCTCGCTGACCGCCGACCTGCTGCTGGGCGACGTCCACTCGCTCAAGGGCAAGCGATCCGTCGTCCGGCCGATCGTGGCCGAGCTGCGCCGCCGCTTCGCCGTCGCCGCCGCCGAGGTGGGGGACCAGGACCTGCACCGCCGGGTGCAGGTCGGGGTCGCCACCGTGGCGGGGGAGGCAGCTCAGGTCACCGACGTCCTGGATGCCTGCGAGCGGTTGCTGGCCGAGCGGCCGGAGGTGACGCTGCTGTCGACGCACCGGCAGCTGTTCAGCGACACCGACTGAAGGACCCCCGTGCCCCCCACGCCTCGCCAGCTCGGCGCGGGCCCCTGCACGGGGGCCGATCCATCCCGTCACCTGGAGGTCCGATGGCCGACCCGGCCCGCGCGCGCAAGCTCGCCGTGCGCATCCGACAGATCGTCTCCGCCGCGATCGAGTCCCAGATCAAGGACCCCCGCCTGGGCATGGTCACCGTCACCGACGCCCGGGTGACCAGCGACCTCCGCGAGGCCACGGTCTTCTACACCGTGTACGGGGACGAGACCCAGGTCGCCGACTCGGCCAAGGCGCTGAGCAGTGCGACCGGTGTGCTGCGCTCCACCGTGGGCCGGCAGACCGGGATCAAGTTCGTCCCCTCGCTGACCTTCGTCGCCGACATCGTGCCCGACACCGCTCGGGAGCTCGAGGAAGCGCTCGAGCGGGCCCGGCACGCCGATGCGGAGCTGGCGCGCGCCCGGGAAGGCGCCAGCTACGCCGGCGAGCCGGACCCCTACCGGAAGCCGGCGGAGGACGAGGACGAGGACGACCTGCCGGCGTCCGACCCCGCCGACGACGGATCCGAGGACACCGCCGCCACGAGGAGCGCACCGTGACCGAGAACGACCCCGATCCGTACGAGCCCGACGAGGGCCAGGGCACGTCGGTGCTGGGCGGTGAACCCATGCCCCACACCGGTGACCCGACGGATGGCGGCAAGCGCGGTCAGATCGGCGAGGTGCCCAGCATCGCCGCCGACGAGCCCGACGACGGCGGCCCCGGCTACCCGGTCGGCGGGGGCGACATCACCGAGCACCAGGGCGGCCGCATGGCCGACCCCGATCCCGACG
Organism: Blastococcus sp. SYSU DS1024; assembly: GCF_054050795.1. Lineage (NCBI taxonomy): Bacteria > Bacillati > Actinomycetota > Actinomycetes > Geodermatophilales > Geodermatophilaceae > Blastococcus > Blastococcus sp. SYSU DS1024. Next base: position 10,611 of record NZ_JBJHAA010000038.1, on the reverse strand, counting down.
CGTGACCCCGGCCCCCGACCGGCGCCCCGCCGCTGATCCGGCGGCCGCCACCCGGTCGGCGGTCGCGGTGCTGGCCGAGGCCGCGCAGTCGCGTGCGACCGTCGTGCTGTCCGGCCACGTGCAGCCCGACGCCGATGCGCTGGGCAGCACCCTCGCGCTCGCCGAGGGGTTGCGCCGACGCGGCGCCCGGGTGCTCGCCACCTTCCCCGGTCCGTTCACGCTGCCCGCCTCGCTCGGGTGGATCCCCGGCGCCGAGGGGCTGGTGCCGTCCGACGACGTGCCGTCCTCCCCGGACGTCTTCGTCTCCCTGGACGCGGCCTCCCCGGGACGGCTCGGTGAGCTGGCCCCGCTGCTGGACCGTGCCGGGACCTCCGTGGTCGTCGACCACCACGCGAGCAACCCTGGGTTCGGGCGGGTCCGCCTGGTGGACCCGTCCGCACCGGCGACCGTCACGCTGGTGAGCGACCTGCTCGACGGCCTCGGTGTGGCGCTGGACAGCCACCTGGCGACCTGCCTGTACGCCGGGCTGGCCGCCGACACCGGCTCCTTCCGGTTCGGCAGCACCCGACCCGAGACCCACGAGCTCGCCGCGCGCCTGCTCGCCACGGGGATCGACCACGCGGCGATCAGCCGCCGCCTCTTCGACACCGCACCGTTCAGCTGGCTCGGGCTGCTCTCGGTCGTCGCCGGCCGGGCCGTCCTGGAGACGGGGGTCGGCGCCGGGTTGGTCTGGACCTGGTCGAGCACCGCGGAGGCCGGCGAGCACGGCCTGCCCGGGGAGCAGCTCGAGGCGCTGGTCGACGTCGTCCGCGCCACCGAGGAGGCCGACGTGGCCTGCGTGCTCAAGGGGCAGGACGACGGGTCCTGGTCGGTGTCGCTGCGCTCGCGCGGCCGGACCGACGTCGCCCGCGTGGCGATGGCGCTCGGCGGTGGCGGGCACCGTGCGGCCGCGGGGTACACCTCCTGCCTCGACCGCGAGAAGACCATCGAGGCATTGCGCCGGGAGCTCTGCGATCCGTCGGCCCCCGCCCGGCTCGTGCGACCAGGTGCGTAGAAGGTCCTCGGTGCCCCCCACGCCGCGCACGTCCGGCGCTGGCACCCGCACCGAGGCCGATCGGGGCGCTGAGCGGGACCCGGCGGGGCTCCCGTCCCGCCCGGCGGCCGTCCTCTCCCTCGCCCTGCCGGCGCTCGTCGTGCTGGCGGCCGAGCCGCTGTACCTCCTCGTGGACACCGCCGTCGTCGGCAACCTCGGCACGGTCGCGCTCGGTGGGCTCGCCGTCGGCGGTGGCCTGCTGGCGTGGGCCGCCGCGCTGCTCAACTTCCTGGCGTACGGCACCACCGCGCGAGCCGCCCGCCGCGCCGGCGCCGGCGACCGGCCGGGCGCCGTCGAGGAGGGCGTGCAGGCGACGTGGCTGGCCGTCGGTCTGGGGCTGCTCGTGCTGGGCCTGTTCCAGGCGCTGGCCGGGCCGCTGACCCGGGCGCTGGCCGGCGGGGCGGGCCCGGTCGCCGAGGCCGGGGAGCAGTGGCTGCGCGTCGCCGCGCTCGGTGCCCCGCTCCTGCTGGTCTCGTTGGCCGGCAACGGCTGGCTGCGCGGGGTGCAGGAGCTGCGCCGACCGGTGCGCTACGTCGTCGCGGGAAGCCTGCTCAGCCTCGTCCTGTGCCCGCTGCTGGTGCACCCGGCGGGGCTGGGCCTGGTCGGTTCGGCTGTGGCCAACGTCATCGGGCAGGCGCTCACCGCGGCGCTGTTCGTTCGGGCGCTGCTGCGAGAGGGGGCGGCCTGGCGGGCGCGGCCCGCCGCGATCGTGCGGCAGCTGGTCATCGGCCGGGACCTGCTGCTGCGGGCCGCGGTGCTGCAGCTGTCGTTCCTCGTCGCCGCCGGCGTGGCGGCCCGCACCGGGACCGCCGCCCTGGGCGCCCACCAGATCGCGCTGCAGCTCTTCTTCTTCCTCGCGCTCGTGCTGGACGCCTACGCGATCGCCGCGCAGACCCTCGTCGGCCACGCCCTCGGCGGGGGGCGTCCCGACGACGCCCGTGCGACCGCGCGGCGGGTCGCGCTCTGGGGGCTGGCCACCGGCTGCGTCGTGGCCGCCGCGCTGGTCGCGCTGCGCGGGGTGCTGCCACCGCTGTTCACCGACGACCCGGCGGTGCTCGCGCAGGCCGCCGTCGTCTGGTGGTTCCTCGCCGGCTTCCAGCCGCTGGCCGGCGTGGTGTTCGCCCTGGACGGCGTCCTGATGGGCGCGGGCGACGTCGGCTACCTGCGCACCGTCACGATCGCGGCGGCCCTGGTCGGGTTCCTGCCGCTGTCGCTGCTCGCCGCCCCGCTGGACCTCGGGCTCGCCGGCATCTGGACCGGGCTCACGCTCTTCATCGCGCTGCGGCTGGTCGCCGTGCTGGTGCGGGTGGCGGGTGACCGCTGGGTGGGCGCGCCTGAGACGGTTACCGGGTGAGCCCGAAACGCCCGGATGCCGACGTCCCGCCCGGTCTGCTGCTGGTGGACAAGCCCGGCGGCATGACCTCCCACGACGTCGTCGCCCGCGCCCGCCGCGCCCTGTCGGTGCGCAAGGTCGGGCATGCGGGCACGCTCGACCCCATGGCGACCGGGCTGCTGGTCCTGGGGGTGGGCACCGCGACCCGGCTGCTCGGGTACGTCGGCGGCCACGACAAGACCTACGAGGCCACCATCCGGTTCGGGCAGGCGACGGTCACCGACGACCGCGAGGGCGAGGTGCTCCGCACCACGTCCGCGGCGCACGTCGGGGACGACGACGTCCGGGCGGCCCTGGCCGCGCAGACCGGGCCGCTGCAGCAGGTGCCGTCGGCGGTGAGCGCGGTCAAGGTCGACGGCCGCCGGTCCTACGACCGGGTGCGTGCGGGGGAGGAGGTCGTCCTGGAGCCGCGCGCGGTGACCGTGCACCGCCTCGAGGTGCACCGGATCGCCCGCCCGGGACCGGACCTGGTCGACGCCGACGTCACCGTCGGGTGCACCGCCGGCACCTACATCCGCGCCATCGCGCGCGACGCCGGCGCGGCGCTGGGCGTGGGCGGCCACCTGACCGCGCTGCGGCGCACCGCATCGGGCCCGTTCGGGATCGCGCAGGCGGGCACCGTCGAGGACGCCGCCGCCTCGTTGGTCGCCGACGGCGGGCCCGGCTTCCTGGGGCTCACCGAGGCGGCCCGGCTGGTCTTCCCCGAGCGCGCGCTCACCGCGGAGGAGGCGCGGGCGCTGGGGTACGGGCAGCGCATCCCGGCCACCGGCGCGGCCGGGTTGCACGCCGCCGTGGACCCCGAGGGCCGCCTGGCGGCGCTGGTCGAGGACGCCGGCCGCACCGCCCGCGTCGTCGTCGGCTTCCCGCCGGCCTGAGCCGGTGGCAGCCTGGCGGCCGTGACCCTCGACGCCCGGCTGGCCGAGCTCGACGCGCTGCTGCGCCCGCTGCCCGGGGTGGTCGTCGCCTTCTCGGGCGGCGTGGACTCCGGCGTCCTCCTCGCCGCCGCGGTGCGTGCGCTGGGTCCGGGGCGCGTGGTCGCGGCCACGGCCGTGTCGCCGAGCCTGCCCGCCGCCGAGCTCGCCGGTGCGGGGGAGTTCGCCGCGTCACTCGGCGTCCGGCACGAGCGACCGCGCACCGACGAGCTCTCCCGGGCCGGGTACCGCGCCAACGCCGGCGACCGGTGCGCCTTCTGCAAGACCGAGCTGGTCGACGTCCTGGTGCCGCTGGCGGCGCGGCTCGGCATCGCCGACGTCGTCACCGGCACGAACGCCGCCGACGTCGTGGCCGGCTTCCGGCCGGGGATCCGGGCCGCCGCCGAACGCGGCGCCTGGGCGCCGCTGGCGCGAGCCGGCCTCACCAAGGACGACGTCCGCGCCGCCGCCCGGCGCTGGGGGCTGCCGCTGGCCGAGAAGCCCGCCGCCGCCTGCCTGGCCAGCCGGATCGCCTACGGCGTGCCGGTGAGCGCCGCGGCCCTGGCCCGGGTCGAGCGCGCGGAGGTGGCGCTGCGCGCGGCCCTCGCGGGTGCGGGCCTGCCGGTGCGCGACCTGCGGGTGCGCGACCTGGGGGACGACGTCGCCCGGGTCGAGGTGGACGCGGCGCTGGTGGACGAGGTCGCCGCCCGGGTGGACCTGCCCACCGCCGTCCCCGGCTTCGGCCGGGTGGAGCTCGATCCCCGGGGCTTCCGCTCGGGCGCGATGAACGAGCTGCTGCCCGACCCCGTCCGCTACCGCTGAGCCGAGCGGACGATCCGGGCGGCGGCCACCCCGGCCCCGAACCCGTTGTCGATGTTCACGACGAGCACCCCGGGGGCGCAGGCGGTCAGCATGGTGAGCAGCGCGGCGAGGCCCTCGAACGCCGCGCCGTAGCCCACCGAGGTCGGGACGGCCACGACGAGGCGGTCGGTGAGCCCGGCGACCACGCTGGGCAGCGCACCGTCCATCCCGGCGACGACGACGACCGCGTCGGCCGCGGCCAGGGCGGGCGCCACCGCCAGCACCCGGTGGACGCCGGCCACCCCGACGTCGTCGACCCGGCGGCAGCCCACGCCGCAGGCGCGCAGGGTGGCGGCCACCTCCGCGGCCACCGGGCCGTCGGAGGTGCCGGCGGTGAGGACCAGCACCTCGCCGGCCGGGCGCGGCGCGACCCCCACGAACGCGCACCGCGCCTCCTCGTCGACCACCGCGTCGGGCCAGCGGGCGCGGATCGCCTCGGCCGTGGCGTCGTCGACCCGGCTCGCCCAGGCGAACGCCGCCGGCGACCCCTCGAGCAGGCCGGCGAGGCAGGCGACGGTCTGCGCCGGGGTCTTGCCCGCCGCGTACACCACCTCGGGGGTGCCGGTGCGGGCCTCGCGGTCGAGGTCGAGGCGCGCGAAGCCGAGATCCGTGGTGCGGGGTGCGCTCACCTGCGCCAGCGTGCCGCACGAGCGGGTGGCCGTGGGGTTGGCGGCCGCGCCGTCCGGGAAGGGGACGACCATGAGCGTCGTCAAGATCAACGCGATCACCGTGCCGAAGGACAAGCAGGAGCGCTTCGAGGAGCGGTTCCGCGGGCGCGCCGGAGCGGTGGAGAGCACGCCGGGCTTCGAGTGGTTCGAGCTGCTGCGGCCGGTGGAGGGCACCGACCAGTACCTGGTGTACACGCGGTGGAGCAGCGTCGAGGCCTACGAGGCGTGGCAGTCCAGCCAGGACTTCGACCGCGCCCACGACGGCGGCGGCGACACCCTCGCCTCGGCCGCCCCGCACTCGGCGCACGTGTGGACCTACGAGGTGCTCGAGACCGCCGGACCGAAGGGCGCGCAGCAGAGCCAGGCCTGAGCCGGGCTAGGGTGACGGCGCCGGCTCCGCACCTCTGCGGCGCCGGTGCCGATCCCTCGCACGCCCGGGTAGGAGCCATGACCGAGACGCTCGCCGACAGCCGTACCTCGTCCCGGACCTTCGTCGAGGGCGTGCCGGTGGTCGTGGAGGACGTGCAGCGCCGCGCCACGGCCGAGCGCGAGGAGGTGCTGGCCGACCCCGGTTTCGGCCGCTACTTCACCGACCACATGTTCGTGGCCCGCTACCAGGCCGGCCGCGGGTGGTACGACGCCCGGCTCACGCAGTACGGCCCGCTGCCGATGGACCCGGGCACCGCCGCCCTGCACTACGCGCAGTCGATCTTCGAGGGGCTCAAGGCCTACGCCCAGCCCGACGGCAGCGTCGCCACCTTCCGGCCGGAGGCCAACGCCGCGCGCTTCGTCCGCAGCGCCGAGCGGCTGGCGATGCCGCCGGTCCCGGAGCAGGCGTTCCTGGCCGCCGTCGACGCGCTCGTCGACGCCGATCGGGGGTGGGTGCCGACCGGGCCCGACCAGACGCTGTACCTGCGCCCGTACCAGCTGGCCAGCGAGTCGTTCCTCGGCGTCCGCCCGGCGCACGAGTACCTCTTCCTCGTCATCGCCAGCCCGGCCGGCGCGTACTTCCCGCGCGGCGTGCACCCCGTCTCGGTCTTCGTCTCCGAGGACTACGTGCGGGCCGCGCCGGGTGGCACCGGCGACGTCAAGTGCGCCGGCAACTACGCCGCGAGCCTCCGCCCGCAGCAGCAGGCCAGCGAGCTCGGCTGCGACCAGGTCGTCTACCTCGACGCCGTGGAGCGCCGCTACATCGAGGAGCTGGGTGGGATGAACCTGTTCTTCGTCCTCGGCTCCGGCGAGGACGCCGAACTGGTCACCCCCGAGCTCTCCGGCACGCTGCTGCCGGGCATCACCCGCGACTCGCTCATCACCGTCGCCCGGGAGCTCGGGCACCGGGTGACCGAGCGGAAGGTGACGCTCGAGGAGTGGCGCAGCGGCACGCTCGACGGCTCGATCACCGAGACCTTCGCCTGCGGGACGGCCGCCGTCATCACCCCGGTCGGCCAGGTCCGGGCCCGCACGGGGGACTTCGCCGTCGGTGACGGCGAGCCCGGCCCGGTCACCATGCGGCTGCGCGAAACCCTGCTCGACATCCAGCACGGGCGGGTGGCCGACACGCACGGCTGGCTGCACCGGGTCTCCTGATCGCGGCTGGGGGCGGTCACATGCTGCGCTGGCGGGGGCTGGAGGCCACCCCGGGGGACCTCGGGCGGACCGTCGTCACCGTCGGCATGTACGACGGCGTCCACCGTGGGCACCAGGAGCTGGTCGGGGCCGCTGTCGCGCGCGCCCGGGCGATGCGCCGCCCGTGCCTGCTGCTGACCTTCGACCCGCACCCGGCCGAGGTCGTCCGGCCGGGTTCGCACCCCGCGATCCTCACGTCGCTGGACCGGAAGGCGGAGCTGGTCGCCGAGCTGGGCGTCGACGCCATGTGCGTGCTGCCCTTCACCCCGGAGTTCATGAAGCTCCCGCCGGAGACGTTCACCCACACGGTGCTCGTCGAGCGGCTGCACGCGGCCCAGGTGGTGGTGGGGGAGAACTTCACCTACGGCCACCGTGCGGCCGGCACGGTGGCGTCGCTGACCGCCGAGGGGCGGCGCTTCGGATTCGCCGTCGAGGGGGTGGCCCTGGCGCAGGACGCGTCGGACGACGGTGAGGTGACCATCTCCTCGACCTACATCCGCGCCTGCGTCGCCGCCGGGGACATGGTCTCGGCTGCCCGCGCGCTGGGCCGGCCGCACCGGGTGGACGGCGTCGTGGTGCGCGGTGACCGCCGCGGGCGGGACCTCGGTTACCCGACGGCCAACGTGGAGACGCCGCCGTACACGGCGATCCCCGCCGACGGTGTCTACGCCGGTCACCTCGTCACCCGTGACCCGCGCAGCGGTGCCAGCCGCGAGCGGTTCCCCGCGGCCATCTCGGTCGGGACGAACCCGACCTTCCAGGGCAGCCGCCGCACCGTCGAGGCCTACGTGCTCGACTACGACGGCGACCTCTACGGCGAGCACGTCGGCGTCGAGTTCGCCCACCGGCTCCGGCCGATGGCAGCGTTCCCCGACGTCGAGGGCCTGCTCGCCGCGATGGCGCAGGACGTCGCCGACACCCGTCGGGTGCTCGGCCTGCCGGGCTGATCCCCCCGCCGGCCGGACCCGCGGCGGCCGCGCAGGCCTGACCCGGCACCTCCCGGGAGCGGCCCTGACTGCGGTCCGGGGCGGTGGACGGCGTAGGGTGGGGACGCCGAGCACTGCACGGCTGTGTGAAGCCTGCCCTCGTGAGTCAGACCGGGGGCCACACGACACCCGCCCAGGAGGCGAACCATGGCGCTCGACAGCGCGACCAAGCAGCAGATCATGACCGACTACGCGACGGTCGAGAAGGACACCGGTTCGCCCGAGGTGCAGGTCGCGATGCTGACCCGTCGGATCAGCGACCTGACCGAGCACCTGAAGATGCACAAGCACGACCACCACAGCCGGCGGGGCCTGCTCCTGCTGGTCGGCCGGCGTCGCCGGCTGCTGAACTACCTGGCGAAGACCGACATCAACCGCTACCGGTCGCTGATCGAGCGGCTCGGCCTGCGCCGCTAGCACGTCGAGGGGACCGCTCCGGATCGCCGGGTCGGTCCCCTCTCTCGTGCGGCACCCGCCGCACGGGCCAGGCGGGACCTCCGTCGGCCGCCCGCACAGGGCCGGTCCTCGGTAGTGGCCCCCGGGAGGAGTGGCCGTTCCCCGGACGGGGAACGGCACGGCCCGAGGGCTTCGATCGAGCACCGGTCGCCCCGGGCGCAGACGGCGAACGCTCGCCGTAAGAGGAGTCGCGAACCGGTACGAGGCCGGCGCGACGAGAAGAGAGAAGGACAGATGTCCGCACCCACCACCAGCGGCCCCATCGCCGCCGAGTTCGACCCCGAGGACGGGGTCACCACCGCCACTGCGGTGATCGACAACGGCGCCTTCGGCAGCCGTTCGATCACCTTCGAGACCGGTCGGCTCGCCCGTCAGGCCGCCGGCTCCGTCGTCGTGACCATGGGCGACACCATGCTCTTGTCGGCCACCACGGCCGGGCGCCAGCCCAAGGAGCAGTTCGACTTCTTCCCGCTGACGGTCGACGTCGAGGAGCGGATGTACGCCGCCGGGCGCATCCCCGGCTCGTTCTTCCGCCGCGAGGGCCGGCCGTCGGAGGACGCGATCCTCACCTGCCGGCTGATCGACCGGCCGCTGCGCCCGACGTTCGCCAAGGGGCTGCGCAACGAGGTCCAGGTCGTCATCACGGTCATGTCGCTGGACCCGACGCACCTCTACGACGTGCTGGCGATCAACGGCGCCTCGGCGTCCACCCAGCTCTCGGGCCTGCCGTTCTCCGGCCCCGTCGGCGGCACCCGGGTCGCGCTGATCAACGGCCAGTGGGTCGGCTTCCCGACGCACACCGAGCTCGAGGACGCGGTCTTCGACATGGTCGTGGCCGGCCGGGTCCTGCCCGACGGCGACGTCGCGATCATGATGGTCGAGGCCGAGGCCACCGAGAAGACGATCCAGCTGGTCGCCGGCGGTGCCCCCGCGCCGACCGAGGAGGTCGTGGCCCAGGGCCTCGAGGCGGCCAAGCCCTTCATCAAGGCCCTCTGCGAGGCGCAGGCCGCGGTGGCCGAGAAGGCCGCCAAGCCGGTCGCCGAGTTCCCCCGGTTCCTCGACTACCAGGACGACGTCTACGCCGCCGTCGAGGCGCAGGTCGGTGACAAGCTCGCCCAGGCCCAGCAGATCGCCGGCAAGGCCGAGCGCGAGGACGCCACCGACGCGCTCAAGGACGAGGTCAAGGCCGCTCTCGCCGGTCAGTTCGAGGGCCGGGAGAAGGAGATCTCCGGTGCCTTCCGCGCGCTGACCAAGAAGGTCGTCCGGCAGCGCATCCTGCGTGACAAGGTGCGCATCGACGGCCGTGGCCTCACCGACATCCGGCCGCTGTCGGCCGAGGTCGAGGTCATCCCGCGGGTGCACGGCTCGGCGCTGTTCGAGCGCGGCGAGACCCAGATCCTCGGGGTCACCACGCTGAACATGCTCCGCATGGAGCAGCAGCTGGACACCCTGTCGCCGGTGGACCGCAAGCGCTACATGCACAACTACAACTTCCCGCCGTACTCCACCGGTGAGACCGGCCGCGTGGGCTCGCCCAAGCGCCGCGAGATCGGCCACGGCGCGCTGGCCGAGCGGGCGCTGCTGCCGGTGCTGCCCGACCGCGAGGAGTTCCCCTACGCGATCCGCCAGGTGTCGGAGGCGCTGGGCTCCAACGGCTCCACCTCGATGGGGTCGGTCTGCGCCTCGACGCTGGCCCTGCTCAACGCCGGTGTGCCGCTGAAGGCCCCGGTCGCCGGCATCGCCATGGGTCTGGTCTCCGACGAGGTCGACGGGAAGACCGAGTACGTCGCGCTGACCGACATCCTCGGCGCCGAGGACGCGTTCGGTGACATGGACTTCAAGGTCGCCGGCACCAAGGACTTCGTCACGGCCCTCCAGCTGGACACGAAGCTCGACGGCATCCCCTCCGACGTCCTCGCCGCTGCGCTGACCCAGGCCCGCGCGGCCCGGCTGCACATCCTCGACGTCATGGGCGAGGCCATCGACGGCCCCGACGAGATGAGCCCGTTCGCGCCGCGGGTCACCACGGTGCGCATCCCGGTCGACAAGATCGGCGCGGTCATCGGCCCCAAGGGCCAGATGATCAACGCGATCCAGGACGAGACCGGCGCGGACATCACCATCGAGGACGACGGCACGATCTACGTCGGCGCCTCCGACGGCCCGTCGGCCCAGGCCGCGGTGGACCGCATCAACGCCATCGCCAACCCGCAGATGCCCAAGGTCGGCGAGCGCTTCCTCGGCACGGTCGTCAAGACCACGCCGTTCGGTGCCTTCGTCTCCCTGCTCCCGGGCAAGGACGGGCTGGTCCACATCAGCAAGCTGGGTGGCGGCAAGCGGATCAACAAGGTCGAGGACGTCGCGAACGTCGGCGACAAGCTGCAGGTCGAGATCACCGACATCGACGCCCGCGGCAAGATCAGCCTCGCGCCGGTCGCCGCCGAGGGTGCCGACACCCCCGCCGAGGCCCCGGCCGACGCAGCCCCTGCGGGTGAGTGACCACGACTGATCTGATCCGGGCCGGGGGGGGGGGGGGGGGGGGGGGGGGGGGGGGGGGGGGGGGGGGGGGGGGGGGGGGGGGGGGGGGGGGGGGGGGGGGGGGGGGGGGGGGGGGGGG
>NZ_JBJHAA010000037.1:0-20318 GCF_054050795.1 Blastococcus sp. SYSU DS1024 | reverse complement strand
GGGCGACCGGACCGGTCCGGTCGCCCCGCGCCCGCTGGGGCGCACGGGGCGGCGGGGGGCGTCGCGACGACGCGGCGCGCCCACCCGGCGGCACGACCGGCTGCCGGTGCGGTCGGGCTGCGAGGATGGAGGGCGATGTCTGGCACCCCTCATCCCGGTCGGCGGGCGTTCTCCCGCCGGACCCTCCTGGTGGCGTCCGCCGCCGGCTTCGCCGTGGTGGCCGGCGGCTGCACCTCCTCGTCCCCGGTCGAGGAACGCGACACCGTGACCGCCGCCCAGGCCGACGAGCTGGCCGCGCAGGTCGGCGTCCAGGAGACGTTGGTCCGGGCGTACGAGTTGGCCTTCGGCGCCGACCCCGCGCTCGCCGCGGCCGCCGGAGGCCTGGCGACCCAGGCAGGCGAGCAGCTCGACCGTCTCCGTGCGGCCAGCCCGGGCAGCACCCCGTCGGCGACCACGCCACCGGACGCGCCCCCGCCCGGCGGGGGGCAGGCCTGGCTGCGGGCGCAGGTCGGCGTCGCCGCCACCTCCCACGCGACCGCCGCCCTGGGCCAGACCGGAGGGCGGGCGGCGCTGCTGGGCTCCATCGCCGCGGGACTGCGCGGTCACGAAGCACGACTGGCATGAGGAGGATCGGCCATGGCTGACGACGAGACCACCGGCCCCTCCGCCGAGGACGCCGCGCTGAACGCCGCGCTGGCCGCCGAGCACGCCGCCGTGTGGGGGTACGGCGTGGTCGGGGCGGCGCTGGGAGCGGACGGCCGGGTGGCCGCCGCGACCGCCGAGGCCGGGCACCGCGACCTGCGCGACCAGCTGATCACCGTGCTCGGCGGGCGCGGCACGGATCCCGTGCTGCCCGAGGCCGGCTACGCGCTGCCGTTCCCGGTGCTCTCCGCGGTGGACGCCGCCGCCCTCGCCGCGGTGCTGGAGGAGGGGGTCACCGCCGCCTGGGTGCGGGTCCTGGACCGGGCCGAGGAGCGCACCACGCGCACGCTGGCGATGGAGGCGCTCAGCGCCGCGGAGGTGCGGGCCGTCGGCTGGCGGGCGGCCGCGGGCCAGACGCCGGTGACCCGCGCCCTCCCGGGCCTGCCGCCCCCCTAGCAGGCGCCCTCACCCCCACCGCTCGGGGTGCGCCCCCGCATGCCGGCATCGTTCAGAGAGCGCCGAGGAACGCGTCGGTGACCGCAACCGCGGCGCCGCTGGACTGCCCGCCCTCGACGAGCACGGCGAAGGCGATGTCACCCGCTGGCCCGCCGATCTGGTACCCGGCGAACCAGCCGTGGGAGTCCGGCGGCGTCTGCGTGCCGTACTCCGCGGTGCCGGTCTTGCCGTGGACCTCGCCCCGGTCGGCCAGCGCCTGCGCGGTCCCCGACAGCACGACCGCCCGCATCATCGGCCGCAGGGCGTCGATGACCGCGGCCGGCGGTCCGGCCGGAGCCGGCCCGGCTGCCTCCGCGCCGACCACCTCGACCGGTGCCACCGGCGTGCCGCCGGCGATGCCGGCCATGACCAGGGCCATCTGGGCCGGGCTCATCAGCACCCGACCCTGGCCGATCGCGTCGGCCGCCTTGCCCGTGCCCGTGCTGTCGCGCGGGACGCTGCCGCTGAAGATGTCGACCGGCAGCTCCCAATCGGTGCCGACGCCGTAGGCCGCCGCGGCCTCGGCCAGCGCGGGGTCCGGCAGCTCGAGGGCCTGCTGGATGAAGGTGGTGTTGCACGACTGGGCGAAGGCCTCGGTGAAGGGAACGGTGCCCAGGTCGAACTGGTCCTGGTTCTCGAACTCCCGCCCCTCGACCGTGGTCGTGGCCGGGCAGGCGACCGGTGTCTCCGGCGTCAGCACACCCGCCGCCAGCAGGGCGGTGGCCGTCATCGCCTTCATGCTCGATCCGGGCGGGTACTGGCCGCGCAGCGCGTTGCCCGGGTCCGCCGCCTCGTTCGAGGACACCGCGAGGATCTCACCGGTGCCGGGGCGGACGGCCACCAGGTGGGTGGGGCGGGACTCCCCCGCCACGGCGGCGTCGGCGGCGTTCTGGATCTCCGGCACCAGGGGCGTCTGCACCGGCTCCCCGGCGACCGGGGCCACCGAGGCGATCTCGCGGCCGGCGTCACCGGTCGCCTCGTCGGTGCTGACCACCGACACGGTGAACCCCGGGGTCCCGGTGAGCTGCTCCTGGTACGCCCGCTGCAGCCCCGACAAGCCGAGCTGGTCGGAGGCGGCGTACCGCGGCTGCCCGTCCACGGAGGTCTCCTCGATGATCTCCGCGGTCGCCGGGCCCACCCGCCCGAGCAAGGCCGACGCGAAGCGCGCCGTCGGGGCGAGCATGCGGGTCTCGGTGGGGAAGACCGCCCCGGGCAGGTCGAACACCTGCGCGCGGATCTCCTCGAAGTCGGGGCGGCGCAGGGAGATCACCGGGACGAACTGACCCTCCGGCGCGGCCTGCACGTCCGCGACGATCTCCTGGGGATCGATGCCGGTGGCCGCCCCGAGCGCCGACGCCAGCGACGGCAGGTCGGTGACGCGGGCGGGATCGACGCCGACGTTGACCACCTCGGTCGGGGTGAACAGCGGGGTGCCGGTCGCGTCGGTGATCGGCGCACGATCGGGCAGGGAGCGGTCGAGCTCGAGGTGCTGGCCCTCGCCCAGCTCGGGGTGGACCATGGCCGGCTCGGCGACCACCTCCCAGGCGTCGTCCCCTTCCCGCAGCCGCAAGGTGGCCTCGTAGGTCCACTCCGGGGCCGCGGCCAGGTCCCAGGTCGCGGTCCAGTCGACGGTGGCCGCGCCGTCGTCGACGGTCACCTCGCCGACCTCGGTGGCCAGCTCGGCGCCGGGCAGGTCGTCGGCCGTCTGCCCGAGCAGCGCCGCCGCGGCGGCCGGATCGGTGGTCGCGTCCGCCGCCGCGGGGACGTCACCCGCCGCCCAGTCGTCGAGGAAGGCCTGCGCGGCGGCCCGCACGTCGTCCTCGCTCCCCGAGCAGGCCGCCAGCGCCGGAACCGGGACGAGCAGCGTCAGGAGGAGGGCCGGGCCGCGACGTGTGCGCACCCGGACAGGTTCTCAGACGGGGCCGACACGCTCAGAACAGCACGCTGGCGTACTCGCCGACCTCGTGGAACCCCACCCGGCGGTAGGCCGCGCGGGCCCGGGCGTTGTAGTCGTTGACGTACAGGCTCACGACCGGCGCGATGGCGGCGCGGGCGTACTCGACCACCGCGGCGGTGCACGCGGTGCCGATGCCGCGCCCCCGCAGGGTCGGCGCGACCCAGACGCCCTGCACCTGGCAGGCGGCCCGGCAGACCGCGCCGATCTCCGCCTTGAACAGCACGCGCCCGTCCTCGATCCACGCCAGCGACTGCCCGGCCCGGACGAGCTCGTCGACCCGCGCCCGGTACCCGGCGCCCCCGTCGACCCGCAGCGGGCTGACCCCGACCTCCTCGGTGAACATCGCGACGGCGGCCGGCAGCAGGACCTCGAGCTCGTCGGGGCGCACGGGGCGCACCCGCGGCTCGGGGGTGACGGCGGGCGGGCCGTCGATCGCCAGCAGCGGCTGCCGGGGCCGGTGGTCGCGGGCCGGACCCCAGGACGGTTCCAGCAGCTCCCACAGCGGTGCCACGGCGGCCGACGGGCCCACGATCGTGGAGCAGCGACGTCCGGCCCGGCGGGCCCGCTCGGCGAAGGCGGCGGCGGCGGGCCCCTCGGCCCCGGGCCGGGCGAACGGGATGAGGTTGGCCCCGGCCAGGCAGACCGCGTCCAGGTCACGGCCGCTGCCGATGCCCCAGAGCGGCGCCCCCAGGGAGGGCGCCGCCGTCCCCGCGACCTCGACGCGTCCCGCCAGCACGCAGGCGGCGACCGGGTCGGTGGCCAGCAGCCGGCGCACGGCCGGCTCGTCGGCCTCGTCGAGGACGCGGGCGCTGGGCGTTCGGAGCACGGGTCAGCTGACGGTGACGACCGGCGGTCCGGAGGGCTCGCCGGCATCGACGTGCTCCCCGGCGATCCGCATGGCCTCCTCGATGAGCGTCTCGACGATCTGGGACTCCGGCACGGTCTTCACGACCTCACCCTTGACGAAGATCTGGCCCTTGCCGTTGCCCGACGCCACGCCCAGGTCGGCCTCGCGCGCCTCGCCCGGACCGTTGACGACGCACCCCATGACGGCGACGCGCAGCGGCACCTCCATGCCCTCCAGGCCGGCGGTGACCTCGTTGGCGAGCTTGTAGACGTCGACCTGGGCCCGACCGCAGGACGGACAGCTGACGATCTCCAGCCCGCGCTGCTTGAGGTTCAGCGACTCCAGGATCTGGTTGCCGACCTTGACCTCCTCGGCCGGCGGCGCGGAGAGCGAGACGCGGATGGTGTCGCCGATGCCCTGGCTCAGCAGCGCGCCGAAGGCGACGGCGGACTTGATGGTCCCCTGGAAGGCGGGGCCGGCCTCGGTGACGCCCAGGTGCAGCGGGTAGTCGCACCGGGCGGCCAGCAGCTCGTAGGCGCGCACCATGACCACCGGGTCGTTGTGCTTGACCGAGATCTTGATGTCGCGGAAGTCGTGCTCCTCGAACAGCGAGCACTCCCAGAGCGCCGACTCGACCAGCGCCTCGGGCGTGGCCTTGCCGTACTTGGCGAGCAGCCGCTTGTCCAGCGACCCGGCGTTCACGCCGATCCGGATCGGGACGCCGGCGGCCTTCGCGGCCTTCGCGATCTCGCCGACCTTGTCGTCGAACTTCTTGATGTTGCCCGGGTTGACCCGGACGGCGGCGCAGCCGGCGTCGATCGCGGCGAACACGTAGCGCGGCTGGAAGTGGATGTCGGCGATCACCGGGATCTGCGACTTCTTCGCGATGATCGGCAGCGCCTCGACGTCGTCGGTGTCGGGTACCGCGACCCGCACGATCTGGCACCCCGACGCGGTGAGCTCGGCGATCTGCTGGAGGGTCGCGTTGATGTCGGCGGTCTTGGTCGTGCACATCGACTGCACGCTGACCGGGAAGTCGCTGCCCACGCCGACACCGCCCACGTCCAGCTGCCGGGTCTTCCGGCGCGGGGCCAGGACGGGCGGAGGAGCAGCGGGCATGCCGAGGCCCACGGGGATCGCCATGCCCTCAGTATCCCCCGCGGCGCGATCGATGCTGGTGGAGCTGCTGTGACGTACGCGTCGGGGACGGCGCGCCCGGCCCCGCCGGGTCACGCGCGGCCGACGTCCCGCTCCCGATAGCACCCCGCTTCCGCCACGAGCTCGCCGAGCACCGCCTGCACCGCCCGGCGGGCCGCCTTGTCGGGTCGGGACAGGGCCTCGACGAGCCGCCCGGCGCGGAGGTCGGCCAGGGGCACCAGGGCGAGCCGCCCCTCGGCGCGCTCTCGCGTGGTGTGCCGGGGCAGCAGAGCCACCCCGTGCCCTCGGGCGACCAGCTTCTCCATCAGCGGCAGGTGGGTCGTCCGGCGCACGACGCGCACCGGTTCCCCGGCCCGGGCCGCGATCGCCGTGAGCACGCGGTCGATCGGGAAGTCGGCGGGCGGGGCGATCCAGTCCTCGCCGATGACGTCGCGGGGGCCGACCCGGTCGCGTCCGGCCAGCGGGTGCCCCAGCGGGAGAGCGACGTCGAGCGGCTCACGGAGGAGCAGCCGGACGTCCACCCGGGGCCGGGCGGGGGGCACCACGTCGTCGGACCGGTGCGCGACGACGATGTCGTAGTCGGCGGTCAGCGCCGGGAAGTCGTCCTGGGAGACGTCCTCGTCGTAGGTCTCCAGGGTGATCGCGGGCTGGTGTGCCAGCCGGTCCAGCAGGCCGGGCACGAGGAGCTCCCCGGCGGAGTGGAACACCGCCAGGCGGACGGTGCCCCCGGCGTCCCCGCGATAGCTGTGCCAGTCCGCCTCCGCGACGGCCAGCGCGGTGGACACCCCGGCGGCGATGCCGGCGAGCGCCCGCCCGGCGTCGGTGAGCCGCACGCCCCGACCGACCCGTTCCACCACTGGCACGCCCACCCGTCGCTGCAGCACCTTGAGCTGCTGGGAGACCGCGGAGGGCGTCCGCGCGGCGGCCCGGGCGACGGCGGTCACCGAGCCGAGCTCGGCCAGCTCCCGCAGGAGCACGAGCTGGGAGGGATCGACCCGTTCCCACAACCCCGGCCCCGCGTCGACCATGAAGGCAACCTACATCGTCACTTCACAGATTTTCGCTTGTCCTTCATGTTCATCGGGCCGGAGGCTGGCGGGGTGCCGATCCGCGACCGCCTCCTCGCCTGCTTCGTGGCGGTGTGCTGGGGGATCAACTTCCCCGCCACCGCGCTGGCGCTGGAGCACTTCCCGCCGCTGTTCATGGTCGCGCTGCGGTTCGCGCTCGTGGCCCTGCCCGCGCTGCTGCTCGTCCCCCGGCCGGCCGTTCCCCTGCGCTGGCTGATCGGCGTGGGCGTGGGCATCGGCATCCTGCAGTTCGCCTTCCTCTACGCGGGGATGGCCGCGGGCATGCCGAGCGGCCTGGCCTCCCTGGTGCTGCAGGCCTCCGCTCCGTTCACCGTCCTCATCGCCGGGTTCTGGCTGCACGAACGGCTGTCCGCGCGGCAGCTCGCCGGGGTCGGCCTCGCCGTCCTCGGTCTCGCCGCGATCGCGGTCCACCGGGCGCAGACGGCCGCCTGGCTGCCCGTGGCCCTCACCCTCTGCGGCGCGCTGGGCTGGGCGATCGGGAACGTCTGCAGCCGGCGGGCCCAGGCGCCGAACGCGCTGCACCTCACGCTGTGGTCCGCGGCGATCCCGCCGCTGCCGATGCTGGCGCTGGCGCTCGTCGTGGAGGGCCCCGACCGCATCGTGGGCTCCCTCGCGACGGCGTTCACGGCGGCGGCGCTCCCGGCCGTCCTCGGCCTGCTGTACGTCGTCGTGGTCGCGACGCTCATCGGCTACGGCATCTGGAACACGTTGCTGTCGCGCCACCCGTCGAACGTGGTGGCACCGTTCTCCATGCTCGTGCCGGTGGTCGGCGTCCTCGCGTCGTGGCTGGCCTTCGGCGAGACGCTCGACCCGGTGGAGCTGGTCGCCGGCGGGTTCGTGGTGGGCGGCGTCCTCGTCGCCTCCCGGCCGGTCCGCCGCACCTCGGCACCGGCCGCGCCGGTCACCCAGCCAGCCTGACCGGGTTGACCACGTCGGCGACGAGCAGCAGCAGCGACAACCCCAGGAAGAGACCGGCGACCGCGTAGGCCACCGGCATCAGCCGCGCGATGTCGAAGGGGCCCGGGTCGGGCTTGCCGCGCAGCCGCGCGACGACGGACCGCGCCTTCTCGTACAGCGCCCCGGCGACGTGCCCCCCGTCGAGCGGGTAGATCGGCAGCAGGTTGAACAGGAACAGCACCAGGTTCAACCCGGCGAGCAGCTGGATGAAGTACCCGATCTTCTGCACCGGGGACAACTGCTCCAGCGCGAAGACCTCGCCGGAGATGCGGCTGACGCCCACCACCCCGATCGGGCCGAGCGGGTCGCGCTCCTCCCCCAGGAAGGCGGCGCGGAACAGTTGCGGCACCCGCTCCGGGATCTCGACCAGCCGGTCGACCGACCGGACCAGGATGTCGCCGAAGTGACCGGGCACCTCGGTGAGGGACTGGCGCACCTCGCGCTGGAGGGGGCTGATGCCGACGAACCCGACGGTCTGGGTGGTCTCGCCGTCCTCGTCGGCGTAGACGAGGTTCTGGATCGGGGTGACGGTGAGGTCCACCCGCTCCCCGTCGCGCTCGACGGTGAAGACGACCGGCTCGCCGGCGCTGGTCCGGATCGTCTCCTGCACCTGCTCCCAGCCGACGTCGGTCTCCCGGGGAACCGGCTCCCCGTCCAGGGCGACCACCGTGTCCCCGGGCTGCAGGCCGGCCCGGACGGCGGGGCTGCGCGGCGGCAGGGCGCAGTCGGCCGCCCCGGCCTCGCAGCGCTCGCCCGCCGGCGTGATCGGGATCGAGCAGGGGTCCTCGGCCGCGGCGGTCGCGGCGCCGGCCGGCAGGACGCACTCGGGCACCTGGCGGATCGTCGTGGTGATCTCCGGGATGCCGAAGCCGACCAGCACGACCGTGAACAGGACGACGGCGAGCACCAGGTTGTGGAAGGGGCCGGCGAACATCACGATGACCCGCTGCCACCACGGCTTCTTCCAGAAGACGCGGTCGCCGTCGCTGGGCCGCACGTCGTTGAGCGCCTGCCCCCGCACCTCGGCGATGAAGCTGCGCATGCGGGTGGCGCGCTTGCTCTCGCCCTCCTCGGCCGGCGGGATCATGCCGACGATGCGGATGTAGCCCCCCAGCGGGACTGCCTTGACGCCGTACTCGGTCTCGCCGCGGCGCCGCGAGAAGACGGTGGGGCCGAAGCCGACCATGAACTGCGGCACCCGCATGCCGAACTTCCGCGCCCACCAGAAGTGACCGGCCTCGTGGAAGGCGATGGAGAACATCAGGCCGAGGGCGAACAGGACGATCCCCACGACCGTCAGCAGGATCCCGCTCAGCTCAGCCTCCGGCGATGACGCCCCGGGCGTGCTCCCGGGCCCACTTCTCCGCCGCCAGCACGTCGTCGACGCAGGTGGGGGCGCCGAGGTCCGGCGCGGCGTCGAGGGTACGCGCGACGAGCTGGACGATTCCTGGGAACGAGAGGCGACCCGCCGTGAAGGCGGCGACCGCTTCCTCGTTCGCGGCGTTGTACATGGCGGGCACCACCCCGCCGGCCTCCCCGGCCGCGCGGGCCAGCCGTACCGCGGGGAACGCCTGCTCGTCCAGCGGGAAGAACTCCCAGGTGCTCGCCGTCGACCAGTCCAGCGCCGGCTGCACGTCGGGCAGCCGGTCGGGCCAGGCGAGCCCCAGGGCGATCGGCAGCCGCATGTCCGGCGGGCTGGCCTGCGCGATCGTGGCGCCGTCGGCGAACGTGACCATGGAGTGGACGATCGACTGCGGGTGCACCACGACGTCGATGTCGGCGTAGGGGACGCCGAAGAGCAGGTGCGCCTCGATCAGCTCCAGCCCCTTGTTGACCAGGGTCGCCGAGTTGATCGTCACGACGGGGCCCATCGCCCACGTCGGGTGGGCCAGCGCCTCCCCCACGGTGACCTCGGCGAGCTCGGCGGCCGTGCGGCCCCGGAACGGCCCCCCGCTGGCGGTGAGCACCAGCCGGGCGACCTCCGCGCGCGAGCCGCTGCGCAGGCACTGGGCGAGGGCGGAGTGCTCGGAGTCGACCGGCACCAGCTGACCGGGGGCGGCCGCCGCGAGGACCAGGTCACCGCCGGCGACGAGTGACTCCTTGTTCGCCAGGGCGACGGTGCGCCCGGCCCGCAACGCCGACAGCGTCGGCCTCAGCCCGATGGAACCGGTGATCCCGTTGAGGACGACGTCGGCCGGCCGGGCCGCCAGCTCCTCAGCGGCGCGCGGGCCGGCGAGGATCTCGGGCAGCGAGAACTCGCCGGTGGCCCAGCCGCGCTGCTGCGCCGCGGCGTAGAAGGCCAGCTGGAGGTCCTGGGCGGCGGTGGCCCGCGCGACGGCGACGGTGCGGACCCCGAGCGCCAGCGCCTGCTCCGCCAGCAGCGCGACGTCGCCACCACCGGCGGCCAGGCCCGTGATGCGGAGCCGGTCGGGGTTCTGCGCGGCGACGGCCAGCGCCTGCCGGCCGATGGACCCGGTGGAGCCCAGGACGGTGACCTCGCGCGGCTCGCTCATGCGGGCATCCTGCCAAGCCGCCCGTCACCCGCGTTCGCGCCGCCCGACCCGCCCGGGCGAGGCCGGACCGGTCGTGGACGGGCGCGCGAGCAGACACCTAACCGCCACCGGCCCGACTTGTAGCAATCTGCCCTATCGCCGCACCGCCGGGATCGGGAGCCAGCAGCTCATTGCCTAATGCACGACCGACAGTGGGCGTGTCGACCACATGATGCGACAACGAACACCGACTCGTGCCGATACTTCACGTCGACGGCTCGGGAGTCCGGGCCACTGACCGACCGGAGCCCTCCATGCCGAACCGCACCTCGAAGCGCGTCGCCGCCACCACCGGCTTCGCCGTCGCCACCGTCTCCCTGGGCATGGCCTTCGCGCCGGCCGCCCTGGCCGCGGACCTGCCCGCCCTGCAGGGCTCGAAGACCGCCGTGGTGGGCCAGCCCTACAGCCTGTCCGGCACCGGCTGCGACGCTGCCGCGTCCACCGTGGAGGCCGCCGTGTACGTGGACGTCTACACCGCCGCGGGCGCCGTCGACCCGAACGCGGACCCGGTGCTGACTCTGGCGGGCGAGCCGGAGAACGGCGCCTGGACCGCCGTCCTGGACTTCACCGACGCGGCCCCCGCAGGTGAGTACGTCGCCTTCGCCTTCTGCGAGCCCTACGCAGGCAACGAGCAGTACCTCGACTACCCGGAGTTCGCCTTCACGCTGCAGGCGGCGACGGTCGTGACGCCGCCGAGCACCCCGGCGCCCGGCGCCATCCGCGGCGAGTCCGCCAACACGCCGGGGGTCGGCCCGACGACCAGCACCGCCGCGAAGAGCACCGCGCCAGGCCAGAAGGTCGTCAAGGTCATCAAGGGCTTCAAGCCCGGCGAGGTGGTCACGCTGACCATGCACTCGACCCCGACCACGATCGGCACCTTCACCGCTGACAACGACGGCGTCATCACCGCGGAGTTCACCCTCGCGGCCGGTACCGCGGAGGGCACCCACACCCTCGTGTACGAGGGCAACCAGGGCACCTACTTCCAGGAGTCCCTGGTGGTGGCGGCCGCCACCACCAGCACCGACAGCCTGGCCTACACCGGCGCCAGCGTCGGCCTGCCGCTGGCCCTCGGCGCCGGCCTGCTCGTCGCCGGTGGCGGCGCTCTGGTCGTCTCCCGTCGCCGCGCGGGGGCTTCGCAGGCCTGAGCCTGAGCATGCCCCTCTCCCACGTACCGGACGCCGGCCAGGACACCCCTGGCCGGCGTCCGGCGCGTTCCGGACGCCGGCGCCGGCTCCGGTCGGCGCTGCTGCTGCTGTCCGCACTGCTGGTCGCCCTGGCCGTCGACACCGCCGTCGTCGCCGGGCGGGTCGACCGGGTGGACGTCGACCTCGCGAACGGCCCCGGGGACGCCGACGGCCGCACCTGGGTGCTGCTCGGCCTGGACTCCCGCGCCGCACTGCCGCCCGGCGCCGACCCGGCTCACTTCGGCACGGAGACCGCCGTCCCCGGCGCTCGCGCCGACGTCGTCGTCGTCGTGCACCAGACCGATGCGGGCACCACCGTGCTGTCGGTTCCGCGGGACGTGGTGGTCCGCACCGACCGGCGATCGGGTCGTTTGGCGCTCACGTGGCGACGGAGCCCGGCCAGCACGATCGCCGGGCTGTGCCAGCTGGGCATCCCCACCGACCACCTGCTGACCGTCGACCTGGCCGGTTTCGCCGGGATCGTCGACGCCGTCGGCGGGCTCCACCTCGACATCCCCGAGCCGGTGCGGGACCTCCCGGCCGGGCTGCGGATCGACGCAGCGGGCCCGCAACGCGTCGACGGCGCGACGGCACTGGCGCTGGTCCGCTCCCGCCATCCCGAGCACCTCGTCGACGGCACGTGGCGCCCGGCCCCGATCGACCCCGACGGGCGGGCCACCGCGGCCGGTGCGGTGCTGTCCGCCCTGGTCGACGAGGCGCAGCGGTCGGCGCTGCGGCCCTGGCGGCTGCAGGAGGTCGCCTGGACGGCCTCCGGAGCTCTCGCCACCGACCCGGCCACCTCCGTGGTGGACCTGCTCGGCCTGGCCCGCGCGGACCTCGCCGATGTCCGGGTGCTCCCGGTCGGCGACCCGGTGGGCGGGACCATCGCCCGGATGCCGACGGCGGAGACCACGGCAGCTGTCGCGGCGGCCGGCCTCTCCTGCGACGGCTGACGACCCGCCGAGGACCCACCTCGGGGCGTGCGCGGGACCGGCTCCTGCCAGAATGGCGGGGTGACCGAGGCATTGCACTCCCCGTCGACCCAGCGGGTCAACCAGCCCGGCCGTGAAGAGGCGGTCGTCCGCGCCGGCGAGCACCCCGTCGAGCACGAGCAGCCCGAGGACTGGGGCTGGCACGGCGAGACCGGGAAGTGGGGCCAGATCGGTGGCTGGATCGCGACGCTGGTGATCCTGGCGTACCTGGTCGGCAACCACGAGGGCCGGGTGGAGGACCTCTGGCTGATCGGCCTCGCCGCCGTCATGGCGCTGGTCCTCATCTGGGACATCCGCCGCAAGAAGACCGCCTGGCGCCGCTAGCTCCTCCGTCCGGGGCGCCGCCACGGCGTCCCGGACGACGAACGGCGCCGGCTCAGGTGACCGCGACGCCGATCGCCGCACCGATCAGATAGGTGACGCCCGCCGCGGCGGCGCCGAGCAGCAGCTGGCGCAGGCCCGCGTACCACCAGGGCCGCGGGGTGAAGCGCGAGGACAGGGCGCCGGCCAGCAGCAGGCCCAGCCCCCCGCTGAGCAGAGCCACCCACAGGACCGGGGCCCCGAGGAAGTACGGCAGCAGCGGCAGCACGGCGCCCGTCGCGAAGGTCAGGAACGACGAGACCGCCGCCACCCGCGGAGAGGGTCGCTCCTCCGGGTTGACCCCCAGCTCGGCCAGCACGTGCAGCCGCAGGGCGATCTCCGGATCGGCCGACAGCTGCACGGCGACCTGCCGGGCGAGCCGGGCGTCCACCCCGCGGTCCTGCAGCATCGCGGTCAGCTCCGCCAGCTCGCCGGCAGGGTTGCGGGTGAGTTCCCGCCGCTCCTTCTCGATCTCGAGGTCCAGCTGCTCGTTCTGCGTCTTGACCGAGGTGTACTCGCCCAGCGCCATCGACACCGCGCCGGCGACGAGGCTCGCCACGCCGGCCAGGACGATCGCGCGCGGGGCGGCGCCGCCCCCAGCGACCCCGGCGACCAGGGCGGTGTTGGTGACCAGGCCGTCCATGGCGCCGAACACCGCGGCCCGCAGCCAGCCGCCGGAGACGTCGCCGTGGGTGTGCTCGTGGGCCTCGGCGTCGGGCAGCGCCGTGCTCACCCCTGGTCGGCCTCGGCGCCCAGCGGCACCGGCTCCTCGACGGCCGGGACGGGGATCGCGACGGCGGGCACGCCCTCGACCCGGTCGGCGGCGGCGAGCTGCCCGCAGGCGCCGTCGATGTCCTGGCCCCGGGTGTCGCGCACCGTGGTGGCGACACCGGCCGCCCGCAGCCGGGCGACGAACTCGCGCTGCGCGGGCAGCGGGCTGGCGTCCCAGGGGCTGCCCGGCGTCGGGTTGAGCGGGATCAGGTTCACGTGCGCGAGCTTCCCGGCCAGCAGCTTCCCGAGGAGGTCGGCGCGGAACGGCTGGTCGTTGACGTCGCGGATGAGCGCGTACTCCACCGAGTAGCGCCGGCCGGTCTTCCGCGCGTAGGCATCGGCGGCCTCGATGACCTCGCCGACCTTCCAGCGGGTGTTGATCGGCACCAGGGTGTCGCGCAGCTCGTCGTCGGGGGCGTGCAGGCTGACCGCGAGGGTGACGTTCCGCCCCTCCTCGGTGAGCCGGCGGATCGCCGGCACGAGGCCGACCGTCGAGACGGTGACCGACCGCTGCGACAGGCCGAGCCCGTAGGGGGCGGTGCCGAGCAGCGCATCGAGGGTCTTGCGCACCCGGGCGTAGTTGGCCAGCGGCTCGCCCATGCCCATGAACACCACGTTGGAGAGCCGCCCGGGCCCGCCGGCGACCGCCCCGTCGGCCATGTCCGCGGCGGCCGCGACCGCCTGGCCGATGATCTCGGCCGCGGAGAGGTTGCGGGTGAGCCCGGCCTGACCGGTGGCGCAGAAGGGGCAGGCCATGCCGCAGCCGGCCTGGCTGGAGATGCAGACGGTGGCGCGGTCGGGGTAGCGCATGAGCACGCTCTCCACGAGCGCGCCGTCGTGCAGCCGCCAGAGCGTCTTGCGGGTGCGGCCGTTGTCCGCGGTCTGGTGCCGGACGACGGTCAGCAGGCCGGGCAGCAGGGCCTCGCGCAGCGACTCGCGGGCGGCGGCCGGGATGTCGGTCATCAGTGCGGTGTCGGTGACCCCGCGGTAGAAGTGCCGGGCGAGCTGGTCGGCCCGGAACGCCGGCTGGCCGAGCTCGGCCACCGCCGCGCGGGCCTCCTCGCGGGTGAGGTCGGCGAGGTGGCGCGGCGGCTTGCCGCGGCGGGGGGCGTCGAAGACCAGAGGCAGGGCAGTCATAACCGCTCCATCGTCCCACTCCCCCGGGCCACCGGGGCCGGTCCGGAGACCGAACTCACGCGAGCGGGGCGGATCCCTGGCAGGGTCTGGGGCCATGAGCCGGCTGGACGACGTCGACCTGGGCCTCCGACTGGACAAGAAGGAGGGGAAGAAGCAGCTGGCCGCGGCGCAGGAGCGGCTGGTCCACCTCCGGCTGCTGCTGGGCGGGCAGATCGGGCCGGGCGAGCTCGGCCCGCCGCTGCTGGTGCTGTTCGAGGGCTGGGACGCGTCGGGCAAGGGTGGGGCGATCCAGCGGCTGGTCGGCGAGCTCGACCCCCGGCACGTCCGGGTGGCCCAGTTCGCCGCCCCGACGCGCGACGAGAAGCGGCACCACTTCCTGTGGCGGTTCTGGCCGGTGCTGCCCGGCTGGGGAGGCATGGCCGTGCTCGACCGCTCCTGGTACGGCCGGGTGCTGGTCGAGCGGGTGGAGGGCTTCGCCACGGAGGAGGCGTGGCGCCGGGCCTACCAGGAGATCGTCGACCTGGAGACCTCGCTGGCCGCCGAGGGCACCGTGCTGGTGAAGTTCTGGCTGCACCTCTCCCCCGAGGAGCAGCTGCGCCGCTTCGAGTCCCGCCGGGCCGACCCGTACAAGGCCTGGAAGCTGACCGACGAGGACTGGCGGAACCGGGAGAAGCGCGGGCTGTACGAGGAGGCGGTCGAGGAGATGCTCGACCGCACCGACACCCCCGTGGCCCCGTGGCACGTCATCCCGGCCGAGGACAAGCGGTGGGCCCGGGTGGCCGTCGTGCGCACGGTGTGCGAGGCCGTCGAGTCGGCGCTGCACGCGCGGGGTATCGACCCCGACCCCCCGCTCACCGACTGACCCGCCCGACGTCGGCGTGGTGCCGGATCCACGCGTGCATGGCGATCCCGGCGGCGACGCCCGCGTTGATCGAGCGGGTCGAGCCGAACTGGGCGATCGAGACGGTGAGCGCCGCACCGCCGCGCGCCTCCTCGGTGAGGCCCGGCCCTTCCTGGCCGAACAGCAGCACGCAGCGCTCGGGCAGCTCGGTGGTCTCGAGCGGCACGGCGCCGGGCCGGTTGTCGACGGCGACGACGGTGAGCCCCTGCTCGGCCGCGAACGCCAGCAGCCCGCCGACGTCGGCGTGGTGGCGCAGGTGCTGGTAGCGGTCGGTGACCATCGCCCCGCGCCGGTTCCACCGCCGTCGGCCCACCACGTGCACCTCGGCCGCGAGGAAGGCGTTGGCGGTGCGCACCACCGTCCCGATGTTCAGGTCGTGGCCGAAGTTCTCGATGGCGACGTGGAAGGGGTGCCGGTGCCGGTCGAGGTCGGCGACGATCGCCTCCACGGTCCAGTAGCGGTAGCGGTCCACCACGTTGCGCCGGTCGCCGTCGGCGAGGAGCTGCGGGTCGTAGCGGGGATCGTCCGGCCACGGCCCCACCCAGGGGCCGACGCCGACGGTGGTCCCCCAGTCGGTGGGGCCGGGCAGCTCGTCGTCGTGCACCCAGGGAGGATCGCAGGGTGAGCACCGGCGTCCTCCTGCACCTCCTGGAGCCGGCGCAGTGGCGCGCCGCCCTGCAACAGGGATCGATCCGGCCCGGCCCGGGCGGATTCGTCCACCTGTCGACGCCGGAGCAGGTCCACCTGCCCGCGACCCGGCTCTTCGGCGGTCGCCGCGACCTCGCCCTGCTCGTCGTCGATCCCGCCCGGCTCACCGACCCGCTGCGGTGGGAGCCCGGACACCCGGACGATCCCGCCGCGATGCTCTTCCCGCACCTCCACGGCCCGCTGCCGACCTCCTCCGTCGTGGCGGTCCTGCCCTACCGCCCGCCGGCACCGCTCCTCCCGCCCGATCCCGCCGACGCCCTGGGCCGGGCCCTGGCGCTGTACACGTCGGTGCCGGTCCGGCGGGCGGTGGGCGTGGGCGACGTCCCGGGCGGCGTGGCCGTGCTGGACCCCGACGTCCCGCACTCCCGGGACAACAACCGGCTGGTCCTCACCGACCCGGTGGCCGCCGCCACCGTCGAGACCGCGGCCGAGGAGGTCGGCGGCAACGCCGGCTGGCCGCACCTCGCCGCCCTGCTCGCCTGGCCGGGCGCCGGTCCGGTAGCCGCCGAGCTGGCCGCCCGCGGGTGGCACGTCGAAGAGCTGGTGCTGATGGGCCGCCCCACGGCGCTCCCGGTGCCGGAGGCGGCGGTCGGAGCAGAGGTGGTGGACCAGCGCGAGGTGCACGACCTGTGGGAGCGGGGCTGGCGCCGGGACCTGGCATCGCTCGGGGAACGGCTGGAGCCGGTCGTGCGGCAGCTCGTCGATCGCGAGCAGCTGAACGACCGCGTGGTCGCCGTGACCGACGTGGCGGTGCGCGAGGACGGCCGCGTGGTGGCCGCCGCGCAGCTGCGGGTCGACGGCGCGACGGCGGCGGTGGAGTCGGTGATGACCGATCCGGCCGCACGCGGGCGCGGGTACGGCGACGCGGTGCTCGCCCGGGTGCTGGGGCTGGCCGCCGACGCGGGCTGCGACCTGGTCGTGCTGGAGGCCTCGGGCGACGACTGGCCGCGGCGCTGGTACGCCCGCCGCGGGTTCACCGAACTGGGGTCGACCTGGGCGGCCGACCGGACTGCCTAGACCGGGGCGAGCACCGTCAGCAGCAGGTAGGCGACGGCCGCGGACGGCAGCAGCGAGTCCAGCCGGTCCATGATCCCGCCGTGGCCGGGCAGCAGATCGCCCATGTCCTTGATGCCGAGGTCGCGCTTGATGAGCGACTCGGCGAGGTCACCCACGGTCGCGGAGACGGCGAGCGCGGCGCCGAAGAGCAGCCCGCCCCACCAGGGGGCCCCCAGGCCCAGGACCAGGATCGGCGTCGCCACCAGCATGCAGGTGAGCACCGAGCCCGCCATGCCCTCCCACGACTTCTTGGGGCTGATCGACGGCGCCATCGGGTGCTTGCCGAACGCCACCCCGGCGGCGTAGCCACCGACGTCGCTGGCGATCACCGTGGCGATGAAGGCGATCACCCGCAGCGCGCCGTCGGCGGGCACCAGGAGCAGCACCGCGAAGCCTGCCAGCAGCGGCACGTACAGCGCGACCAGCACCCCGGCGGCCGCATCCCTCCGGTAGCCGACCGGCCCGGCAGCCAGCCGCCACAGCAGCACGGCCAGCGCGGTGAGGAAGAAGCCGGTCAGCAGCCCCGCCGGGCCACGTGTCCAGGCGAGGGCCTCCATGGCGAAGGCACCCACGAGCAGCGGGACCAGCGGGGCGGAGAACCCGCCCTTGCCCAGGGCCCGGGTGAGCTCGACGACGGCGACGAGGATCGCCGCGACGAGCACGCCCAGGAAGGCCGGGCGCCAGACGAGCAGCGACAGCAGGATGACCGCGACCAGGCTCACCCCGACACCGATGGCCGCGCGCAGGTTCCGCCCGGCCCGGCTCACCGGCTGCTCCGTGGTGGGCAGCTGCGCGACCTCCTCGGGCAG
The DNA here is from genome assembly GCF_054050795.1 of Blastococcus sp. SYSU DS1024. Lineage (NCBI taxonomy): Bacteria > Bacillati > Actinomycetota > Actinomycetes > Geodermatophilales > Geodermatophilaceae > Blastococcus > Blastococcus sp. SYSU DS1024. The sequence continues at coordinate 2,701 of NZ_JBJHAA010000037.1, read as the reverse complement.
GGGCAGCGCCGTGGAGGTGGGGACGTCATCGGCCTCGGCCACCTCGCTGTCGTCCGGGACCGGGACGGGTTGGCGCGGCGGGAGCGGCGGCAGGGGACGCGAAGCCGCGACCGGCACCGGTCCCGTGTCACCGTCCCGCCGACGCTCGCCCGAGCCCGGGCCACCGCGCCGGGGGAACGACTGACCCCCCCGGCGCAGGGCACCCGGGCGGTCGGCGGAGGGAGACGTCATGGTCGTGCGGCGGCGGCGAGGTCAGACCTCGAGCAGCTCGCTCTCCTTGTTCTTCATCGCCTCGTCGACCTGCGCCACGTGCTGCTCGGTGAGGTGGTCGAGCTCCTTCTCGGCGCGGCGCACCTCGTCCTCACCGGCTTCGCCGTCCTTGGCGATGCGGTCGAGCTCGTCCTTGGCCCGGCGGCGGATGTTCCGGATCGCCACCTTGGCGTCCTCGCCCTTGGCCCGGGCCTGCTTCACCAGGTCGCGGCGGCGCTCCTCGGTCAGCTGGGGGAACACCACCCGCAGGAGCTGGCCGTCGTTGGTCGGGTTGACGCCCAGGTCGCTGTCGCGGATGGCCTTCTCGATGGCCGTCAGCTGGCTCATGTCGTAGGGCTTGATGACCGCCATGCGCGCCTCGGGCACGGTGATCGACGCCATCTGCGGCACCGGCGTGTAGGCGCCGTAGTAGTCGACCACGATCTTGTTGAACATCGAGGGGGCGGCCCGGCCGGTGCGCACCGACCCCAGGTCCTCCCGTGCCACCGAGAGGGCCTTGTCCATCCGCTCCTCGGCGTCGAGCAGGGTGTCGTCGATCACGGGGTGTCCCTCCTGCGGCGGTTCTCGTCCCGCCGGCGTCCTCGTCTGTGCCCGATCGGTGCCGCCGGCGTCAGGCCGGCTGGCTGATCAGCGTGCCGATCCTCTCACCTGCGGTGGCGCGGGCGATGTTGCCGTTCGTCAGCAGATCGAACACGACGATCGGCATCCGGTTGTCCATGCAGAGGCTGATCGCCGTCGCGTCCGCCACCTTCAGCTGCTTGGCCAGCACCGTCGCGTAGTCCAGGTCGTCGTACATGACGGCGTCCGGGTTGGTGCGCGGGTCGTCGTCGTAGACGCCGTCGACCCCGTTCTTGCCCATGAGCAGCACCTGGCACTCGATCTCCAGCGCCCGCTGCGCGGCGACGGTGTCGGTGGAGAAGTACGGCATCCCGGCGCCGGCACCGAAGATCACCAGCCGGCCCTTCTCCAGGTGCCGGATGGCCTTGCGCGGGATGTAGGGCTCGGCGACCTGCCCCATGGTGATCGCCGACTGCACCCGGGTCTCCAGACCCGCCTTCTCGCAGAAGTCCTGCAGGGCGAGGCAGTTCATGACCGTGCCGAGCATGCCCATGTAGTCGGCCTTGGTGCGGTCCATACCGGCCTGGGAGAGCTCGGCGCCGCGGAAGAAGTTGCCACCACCCATGACGACGGCGACCTGCGTGCCCTTCGCGACGACCTCGGCGAGCTGCTCGGCGATGCCCTTGACGATGCCGGCGTCGACGCCGACCTTGCCACCGCCGAAGGACTCACCGGAGAGCTTGAGCAGCACCCGCTGGTAGCCGCTGCCGTCGGCCGGCTGGAAGGCGGTGGGGGCGGACAGCGGCACGGTGATGTCGGTCAACGATTCATCCCTGGAGTGGTCGATGGGTGCTGTCGGTGGTGTGTGATCCTGCCGCATCCCCCTGCTCGGCTCCTGCCGAGCGCGGGCAGCGGACAGACGACCGGCCCCGTCCCACGAGGGGAACGGGGCCGGTCATCGCTACCGGGTGCGGCTCAGGCCTGGCCGACCTCGAAGCGCGCGAAGCGCTCGACGGTCAGGCCGGCCTCGTCGACGATCTGCTTGACCGTGCGCTTGGGCTCGGTGATCGACGGCTGCTCGAGGAGGACGAAGTCCTTGTAGTAGGCGTTGACCCGACCCTCGACGATCTTGGAGATCGCCTGCTCGGGCTTGCCCTCCTCCTTGGCGGTCTGCTCGGCCACGCGGCGCTCGGTCTCGACCGCCTCGGCCGGGACCTCGTCGCGGCTGAGGTAGCGCGGCCGCGCGGCGGCGATGTGCATCGCCAGGCTGCGGGCGGCGTCCTCGCTGCCACCGGAGTACTGCACGGCGACACCGATGGCCGGGGGCAGGTCGGTGGCCCGCTTGTGCAGGTAGACGGCGGTGGTGCCGTCGAAGGCGACGAAGCGCGAGAGGACCAGCTTCTCGCCGATGCGGGCGGACTCGCCCTCGACCAGCTTCTCGACGGTCTGCCCGTCGACCTCGGTGCTCAGCAGAGCAGCGGCGTCGGCCGACTTGTTCTCGAGGCCGATCGCGAGCAGCCGCTCGGCGAGGGCGACGAAGTCGGCGTTCTTGGCGACGAAGTCGGTCTCGCAGTCGAGCTCGAGCAGGGCGCCGTCCTTGCTGACGACGATGCCGTTGGTGGTCGAGCGCTCCAGGCGCTTGCCGACGTCCTTGGCGCCCTTGACCCGGAGCAGCTCGACGGCCTTGTCGTACTCGCCGTCGGCCTCGGTCAGGGCCTTCTTGGCGTCCATCATGCCGGCGCCGGTGGCGTCGCGGAGACGCTTGACGTCGGCTGCGGTGAAGGCAGGCATGTCTCTTCCCTCTGGTCGGGTGGTGCGTGCTGTGGAACGGCCGTGCGGCGGCGCCGTCCTCCCGCCGGTCAGCGGGAGGACG
>NZ_JBJHAA010000036.1:0-22935 GCF_054050795.1 Blastococcus sp. SYSU DS1024 | reverse complement strand
GTTCCCCGGGGTCGGGGACAACCGCGGGTTCAGCTGGTCGGGGACGGTGGCGCCGGGTGCGCACACCGTGTGCGTGTACGCGATCGACGTCGATGTGAGCTCGCGGAACACCCCGTTGGGCTGCCGGACGATCAGCACCACCTGACGGGTCGGCCGACCCGTCAGGTGGTGCGGCTCACTCCTACTCGGCGTCGGCGATGGTGCAGATCACCGCGCCGCTGGTGACCGAGGCGCCGACCTCGGCCGACAGCCCCGTGATCGTGCCGGCCTTGTGGGCGGTGATCGGCTGCTCCATCTTCATCGCCTCGAGCACGACGACCAGGTCACCGGCGTCGACGGTCGCGCCGTCCTCGACGGCGACCTTGACGATGGTGCCCTGCATCGGCGAGGTGAGGGAGTCGCCGGAGGCGGCGGAGCCGCCGCCTCCGCCGCCGCGCTTGCGCGGCTTCGCCCCGCCGGCCGCGGCCGGAGCGCCGCCGCCGGCGGCCAGGCCCGCGGGGAGGGAGACCTCCAGCCGGCGGCCGCCGACCTCGACGACGACGGTCTGCCGCTCCTCGGGCTCGGTGCCGTCGGCCGGTGCCGCGGAGTACGGCGGCACCTGGTTGTCCCACTCCGTCTCGATCCAGCGGGTGTGCACGGTGAACGGCTCGCTGGTGAACGCCTCGTCGCGGACGACGGCGCGGTGGAACGGGATGACCGTGGGCATGCCCTCGACGACGAGTTCGTCCAGCGCGCGGCGGGCGCGCTGCAGCGCCTCCTGGCGGGTGGCGCCGGTGACGATCAGCTTGGCGAGCATCGAGTCGAACGCGCCGGCGACCTCGCCGCCGGTCTCGACGCCGGAGTCCCAGCGCACGCCGGGCCCCTGCGGGATCTCCAGGCGGTTCACCGGACCGGGCGCCGGCATGAAGTTGCGGCCGGCGTCCTCGGCGTTGATCCGGAACTCGATGCTGTGACCGCGGGGCTCCGGGTCCTCGGTGATCTCCAGCGGGAGGCCCTCGGCGATGCGGAACTGCTGGCGGACCAGGTCGAGGCCGCTGGTCTCCTCCGACACCGGGTGCTCGACCTGCAGCCGCGTGTTCACCTCGAGGAAGGAGATCGAGCCGTCGGTGCCGACGAGGTACTCGACGGTGCCGGCGCCGTGGTAACCGGCCTCCTTGCAGATCGCCTTCGCCGACTCGTGGATGCGGGCCCGCTGCTCGTCGGTGAGGAAGGGTGCCGGGGCCTCCTCGACCAGCTTCTGGTTGCGCCGCTGGAGCGAGCAGTCGCGGGTGCCGACGACGACCACGTTGCCGTGCGTGTCGGCCAGCACCTGGGCCTCGACGTGGCGGGGCTTGTCCAGGAACCGCTCCACGAAGCACTCGCCGCGGCCGAAGGCGGCGACGGCCTCGCGGACCGCGGAGTCGAACAGCTCGGGGATCTCCTCCTTGGTGCGCGCGACCTTCAGCCCGCGGCCGCCACCGCCGAACGCCGCCTTGATGGCCACCGGCAGCCCGTGCTCCTCGGCGAAGGCCACGACCTCGTCGGCGCCGCCGACCGGGTCCTTGGTGCCGGGGACCAGGGGCGCGCCGGCCTTGGTGGCGATGTGCCGGGCGGCGACCTTGTCACCGAGGTCGATGATCGCCTGGGGGGAGGGGCCGATCCAGGTGAGCCCGGCGTCGATGACGGCCTGGGCGAAGTCGGCGTTCTCCGACAGGAAGCCGTAGCCGGGGTGGATGGCATCGGCACCCGACTGCTTCGCCGCGTCGAGGATCTTGTCGATCACCAGATAGGAGTCGCCGGGCGTCGTGCCGCCCAGGGCGAACGCCTCGTCGGCGACGCGCACGTGCAGCGCGTCCCGGTCGGGTTCGGCGTAGACCGCCACGCTGGTCAGGCCCGCGTCCTTGCACGCGCGGGCCACGCGGACCGCGATCTCGCCGCGGTTGGCGATGAGGACCTTCTGCACCGGTGCTCTCCCTCTTCTGTGGGCCGGTCGAACTCTTGTCGGGTACCGCGCCGGGCGCGGTCGGTGGATCGGCGGGACGGTCAGCGGCGCCAGAGGTCGGTGATGGTCAGGCCGCGCTTGCCGAGCTGGGTGCGCAGGACCGTCAGGGACAGCCCCACGACGGCCGCCGGGTCGCCCTCGACCCGGCGCACGAAGGGTGCGCCGAGCCCGTCGAGGGTGAACGCGCCGGCCACCGCGAGCGGCTCCCCGGTGGCGAGGTACGCCTCGACCTCCGGCGGGGTCGGGTCGGCGAAGTAGACGACGGTGGAGGCCACGGCGATGTCCCGGCTCACCACGGCGCCGTCCCGGACGTCGAACAGGGCCTGGCCGGTGTGCAGGACGCCGGAACGCCCGGCCATCCGCCGCCAGCGGTCGCGGGCCTCGGCGGCGTCGGCGGGCTTGCCCTGCGGCTTCCCGGCGAACTCCAGCAGCGAGTCGGCGCCGATGACCAGGGCGTCGGTCTCCCGCTTGGCGACCGCCGCGGCCTTGGCGGCCGCGAGGACGGCGACCTGCTCGGCCACGCGCGGGGCGGTGTGCGCCGACTCGTCGACGTCGCTGACCACCACCTCGGGCGAGAGGCCGGCCTGGCGGAGCAGGGACAGCCGGGCCGGCGACGCCGAGGCCAGCACCAGCCGGCGGTCCGCGGTCACGCGAACCTCCCCGCGGCCCGCCAGCCACCCGGGCCGGCGCGGAGGGCGCCCCGGTGCGCGTCGCCGTAGGACGCCCAGGCGCCGACCGGCGTCGGACGGCGGCGGGTGCGGCGCTGCGACAGGGCGGCGACGACGACGGTGAGCGCCGCCAGCTCCTCGGCGGAGGGCTCGCCCGTCACCACCCGCAGCAGCGGCGCGGTTCCCTCGGTCACAGCGGGATGTTCCCGTGCTTCTTGGGCGGCAGGGTCTGCCGCTTGTTGGCCAGCACCCGCAGCGCCTTGGTCACCTGCACCCGCGTCTGCGACGGCGGGATCACCGCGTCGACGTACCCGCGGTCGGCGGCGATGTAGGGGTTGGCGAGGGTGTCCTCGTACTCGGCGATCAGCTCGGCGCGGCGGGCGTCGGGGTCCTCGGCCGCGGCGAGCTCCTTGCGGTAGAGGATGCCGACGGCGCCCTGCGCCCCGACGACGGCGATCTGCGCCGTGGGCCAGGCGAGGTTCACGTCCGCGCCCAGGTGCTTGGAGCCCATGACGTCGTAGGCGCCGCCGTAGGCCTTGCGGGTGATGACCGTGACCTTGGGGACGGTGGCCTCGGCGTAGGCGTAGATGAGCTTGGCGCCGCGCCGGATGATGCCCTCCCACTCCTGCGACGTGCCGGGCAGGAAGCCGGGCACGTCGACGAAGGTGAGCACCGGGATGTTGAAGGCGTCGCAGGTGCGCACGAAGCGGGCGGCCTTCTCGCTGGCGTCGATGTCCAGGGTGCCGGCGAACTGGGTCGGCTGGTTGGCCACGATGCCGACCGGCCGTCCCTCGACGCGGCCGAAGCCGATGAGGATGTTCGGCGCGAACAGCGGCTGCACCTCGAGGAACTCGCCGTCGTCGAGCACGTGCTCGATGACGGTGTGCATGTCGTAGGGGGTGTTCGCCGAGTCGGGGATGAAGGAGTCGAGCTCGCGGTCCTCGTCGGTCAGCGCGTCCGGCAGGACGGTCTCGACGGGCGCCATCTCGATCGCCGGCAGCGGGTCGAGGTTGTTGCTCGGCAGGTAGGAGAGCAGGGCCTTGACGTAGTCGAGGGCGTCGTTCTCGTCCTCGGCCAGGTAGTGCGCGACCCCGGACTTCGTGTTGTGCGTCCGCGCACCGCCCAGCTCCTCGAGCGTGACGTCCTCGCCGGTCACGGTCTTCACGACGTCGGGGCCGGTGATGAACATCTGGCTGGTCTTGTCGACCATCACGATGAAGTCGGTCAGCGCGGGGGAGTAGACGTGCCCACCCGCGGCCGGGCCCATCACCAGCGAGATCTGCGGGATGACGCCGGAGGCGTGCACGTTCCGCTGGAAGATCTCGCCGTAGAGGCCGAGGGAGACCACGCCCTCCTGGATGCGCGCGCCACCACCCTCGTTGATGCCGACGACGGGGCAGCCGTTCTTGATCGCGAAGTCCTGGACCTTGACGATCTTCTCGCCGTAGACCTCGCCGAGGCTGCCGCCGAAGACGGTGACGTCCTGGGAGAAGATCGCCACCGGCCGGCCGTCGACGGTGCCGTACCCGGTCACGACGCCGTCGCCGAACGGGCGCTTCTCGGCCATCCCGAAGTTCGTCGACCGGTGCCGGGCGAACTCGTCGAACTCGGTGAACGAGCCCGGGTCCAGCAGCGCCTCGATCCGCTCGCGGGCGGTCATCTTGCCCGCGGCGTGCTGCTTCTCCACCGCGCGCTCGGAGCCCGCGTGGACGGCCTCCTGCACCCGCCGCTCGAAGTCGGCGAGCTTCCCTGCGGTCGTGTGGATGTCGACGTCGTCGGGGACGTGCTCCCCGGCGCTCTCCAGTTCGGCGGCACTCACGCGGTCTCGGTCTCCTCGCTGGCGCTCGTCGGCCGCCGTGGCGGCGCTGCTGTGCTCGGCGTGTGGCGCGGATGCCGGGCCACGGGTTCCGTAGCGTAGGGGAGCGGCTCGAGCCCTTCGTCCCGGAGTCCCGTCGCCGGGCGCGAGCGCCCACCCGGTCGCCGTCCCTGGCTACGGTCTCCTCGTGCCCGACACGCCTTCCTCGCGCTGGTCCGACCTCGACCGGCCTGCCCTGGACGCGGCCGCCCTGCAGGCCGCCCTGACCCGTGGCAGCGCGCTGTGGCGCTCGGTCGAGGTGGTGCAGGAGATCGGCTCCACGAACGCCGCGCTGGCCGCCGCCGCCGCGGACGGTGCCCCCGAAGGCACCGTCCTGGTGGCCGAGCACCAGGTCACCGGGCGCGGCCGGCTGGACCGGGTGTGGACGTCGCCGCCCCGGGCCGGCCTGACCGTCTCCTTCCTGCTGCGCCCCGACGTGCCCGCCGCCCGTCGTGGCTGGTTGCCGCTGCTCACCGGGGTGGCGCTGGCCGAGTCGGTGCGGGAGGTCGCCGGCGTGCTCGCGACCGTGAAGTGGCCCAACGACCTGCTGGCCCGGGACGGGCGCAAGCTCGCCGGCATCCTGGCCGAGTCGGTCGGCGGGGGCGGGGAGCCGCCGGGCGTCGTCGTCGGCGTCGGCCTCAACGTCTCGACGACGGAGGCCGAGCTCCCGGCGACCGGCACGTCCCTGTCGGCCGTGACCGGCGGGACCGTGGACCGGGGGCCGGTGCTGCTGGCCTTCCTGCGGGCGGTCGAGCGGCGCTACCTGGGCTGGCGCGAGGCGCTGGGCGACCCGGTCGTCTCCGGGCTCGCCCGGGACTACCTCTCCTGGTCGTCGACGGTCGGCAGCACCGTCGAGGTGACGATGCCGGACGGATCGGCGCTCCTCGGCACCGCGCGGGCGGTCGACTGGGACGGCCGGCTGGTCCTGGACACCGCCGAGGGTCAGGTGGAGCTCGCCAGCGGCGACGTCCGGCACGTGCGGCGGGCCTGATCCGGCACGGAGGGGACGGGTGGGGCTGGGGTGGCCGACACGCCCCCGGTCGCCACGCAGTGCCCCGGCCTGCCGCCGTCACCGCATAGCGTCCGCGGTCGTTCACGTGACGTAGTTCTTCGGGGGCGGCGACCATGGCCGGTGCACAGGGGGCCGTCCGCGGCGAGATCCGCGGCCTGACCGGGCTCCGGCTCGTCGCCGCCGTCTGGGTCGTCGCCCACCACTTCTGGCTCTTCGCGCCCGACCGCGGCTGGCCGGCCCACCTCGATCCCCTGCGGCCGCTGCTGGCGACCGGCTGGCTCGGCGTCGATCTCTTCTTCGTGCTCAGCGGCTTCGTCCTCGCGCACAAATACGTCGCGGTCCTCGGCACCCGGTTCCGGGGCCGGGCCGCGGTCGACTTCTACCGGGCGCGGATCAGCCGCATCTGGCCCACCTGGATGGTGGTGCTCGGTGCCGTCGTCGCGGGCGGCTCCGTCCAGGAGGCCCTCGTCGGTCCCGCGGGTGGGAGCGCCGCCGACGGGCTGGACGTCCCGGCCGTGCTGCGCCAGGTCCTGCTCGTGCAGGTGTGGGACCGGCCCGAGTACTCGGCCACCGGTCCGGTGGGTCCGGGGTGGTCGCTGAGCGCGGAGTGGCTGGCCTACCTGCTCTTCCCCCTCCTGGCCCTGCTCCTGCACCGGTTGCGCGGGTACCGGCCCGCGGTGCCGGCGGCGCTCGCGGTCGCCGTCCTGCTGCCCTTCGCCGGGACGTGCCTGGTCCTCGACACGCACGACTGGGCCTGGAGCTGGCTGCTGCGGCTGGCCGGCGCCTTCCTGGCGGGCTCGCTCGTCGCGCTGGTCGTGGCCCGGGTGGCCCGGGACGCCGCCGTGGAGCGCGTCGCGGGGCGCACCGCCGCGGTGGTGGTCGCGCTGATCGCCCCGGCCCTCTGGTGGGCCGATGCCGCCGGGCAGGACCGCGGCGGTGCGGTGGTGGTGCTGTTCCCCGTGCTGGTGGGCGCGCTGGCGCTCACCGACGGCGGGCTCGCCCGGCCGCTGTCGGCGCCGCTGGTGGTGCTGGGCGGGCGGATCTCCTTCGCGCTCTACCTCGTGCACATGGCGGTGTTCGAGACGCTCTGGACGCTCGCCGACGCGGGCATCGGGCCGGCCGCCGGTTCGGGCCCCGGCGTGCTGGTGCAGCTCGCCGCGCCCTTCCTGGCGGCCTGGGTGCTGTGGCGGTTCGTCGAGGAGCCCGCCCGGCGGTGGCTCCGGGGCCGGCCGCCGGCGCCCCGGCCCCGCCTCGACCCCGTGCCCGGCCCGGCCACGGGGTCGGGCGCCGTCCCCGCGGACGCGCCGATGGCGTCGATCGCCTGACCCGGGGCGGATCGGCGGCATCCTGGTGGGGTGCCGTACCCGGACAAGCTCCTCGCCGACGACGAAGAGGTCGTGCGCCACCTGCACCCGCACTGGCTGACGGTCTTCTGGCCGGTCGTGCTCTTCCTGCTGGTCGTCGGTGGCGCCTCGTTCGGCGCCGCCCTCGTCCCCCCGGGCCGGCAGCAAGGGATGGTCCGCCTGGCGATCGTGGCGGCGGCGGTGCTCCTGCTGGTGTTCTTCGTCCTCGTGCCCCTGCTGCGCTGGCGGACGACCCACTACGTGGTGACGACGCACCGGCTGCTGTTCCGCGCGGGGATCCTGGCCCGTCGCGGGCGTGACCTGGGGCTGTCCCGCATCACCGACGTCTCCTACACCCAGACGTTGTGGGAGCGGATCATCAACTCCGGCACGCTCACCATCGAGACCGCCGGCGAGGGCGGCCCCACGGTGCTGCACCAGATCCCCGACAGCGAGGGGGTGCAGCAGCTGCTCAACGTCATGGTCGAGGAGGACGCCGAACGGCGGGCCCGGGAGAGCGCCGGCTACATCCGCGGCGACGACGGCTGGCCGCCGGAGGACGGCTGGCGGTCCACCGAGGTGCTCTGACCGGGCGACCGGATGTGACGGCTCCGTCACGGCGCGCCTCGGCGGTTCTGTCGGACCCCCTCCCTACCTTCGGCGGACATGCGGCTGCTGCACACCTCCGACTGGCACATCGGCCGCACCCTGCACGGCACCGACCTGCTCACCGAGCAGGAGGAGGTGCTGGGCGGGCTGGCGGCGGTGGTCGCGCGCGAGGAGGTCGACGTCGTCGTCGTCTCCGGTGACGTCTACGACCGGGCGGTGCCCTCGGCCGACGCCACGGCGGTGCTCGACCGGGTGGTCGGCCGGCTGCTGGGCACCGGCGCGCGGGTCGTGCTGACGCCCGGCAACCACGACTCGGCCCGGCGGCTGGGCACCTTCTCGGGGCTGCTGAGCGCGGCCGGCCTGCACGTGCGCGCGGCCACGGCGCGGCTGGACGAGCCGGTCCTGCTGGCCGACGAGCACGGCGAGGTGGCGGTCTACGGCATCCCGTACCTGGAGCCCGAGGTGGCCCGGCACGAGCTCGGCGTCCCCGGCGCCCGCGGTCACGAGGCGGTGCTGCGCGAGGCGATGGACCGGGTGCGCGCCGATCTCTTCCTCCGCCCCGGCGTGCGCTCGGTGGTGCTCGCCCACGCCTTCGTCGGGGGCGGGGTGGCCAGCGACAGCGAGCGGGACATCTGCGTCGGCGGCGTCGACCTGGTGCCGGGCGCGGTGTTCGACGGCGTCGACTACGTGGCGCTCGGGCACCTGCACCGCCCGCAGACCCTCACCGCGCGCATGCGCTACAGCGGCTCACCGCTGGCCTACTCCTTCGCCGAGGCCGGGCAGCAGAAGCAGGCCTGGCTCGTCGAGCTCGACGCCGCCGGGCTCGCCGGTGTGCGCCCGGTCCCGCTGCCCACCCCGCGGCCGCTGAGCGTGCTCACCGGCACGCTGGATGAGCTGCTCGCCGACCCGGCGCACGAGGCGGCGGAGCAGCACTTCGTCTCCGCCCGGCTCACCGACCCGGCGCGGCCGGCCGACCCCATGCGCCGGCTGCAGACCCGGTTCCCGCACTGCGTGCACCTGGACTGGACGGGGGCCGGGGCGTCGTCCGGGGGCGGCAGCTACCAGGAGCGGATGCGGGGGCGCAGCGCCCTGGAGATCGCCGGCGAGTTCGTCAGCGCGGTGCGCGGCGTCCCGGCCAGCGCGGCCGAGCGGGAGCTGCTGGCCCGGGCGCTCGGCGCCGCCGACCGCGAGGAGGCGGCCCGATGAGGCTGCACCGGCTGTCCCTGACCGCGTTCGGCCCCTTCGCCGGCACGGTCGAGGTCGACCTCGACGAGGTCGGCCGCGACGGGTTGTTCCTGCTGTGGGGGCCGACGGGGGCGGGCAAGACCACGCTGCTGGACGCCGTCGTGTTCGCCCTCTACGGCCGCGTCCCGGGGGCGCGTGGCGAGGAGAAGCGCCTGCGCAGCGACCACGCGGACGCCGCCACGCGCACCGAGGTCAGCTGCGAGCTCACCCTCGGGGACGAGCGCCTCCGGGTCGTGCGGCGGCCCGAGCAGCAGCGGCCGAAGAAGCGCGGGGAGGGCTGGGCGACCGAGCAGGCCAAGCTGGTGGTCTCCCGGCTCACCGACGGCGGGTGGGAGCCGGTCAGCACGCGCATCGACGAGGGCTCCGAGCACCTGCGCACCCGGCTCGGGCTCGACGTCCACCAGTTCTGCCAGGTCGTGCTGCTCCCGCAGGGCGACTTCGCGCGGTTCCTGCGGGCCGAGCCGGAGCACCGCACCGAGCTGCTCCGCACGCTGTTCGACGTCGACCGCTTCGCCCGCGCCGAGGAGTGGCTGGCCGACGAGCGCACGGCGGTCCGCGCGCGCACCGAGGACGCCCGCCACCAGCTGGGCACCCTGCTCGACCGCGTCGCCCAGGCCGCCGCCGCCGAGATCCCCGAGGAGCTGGCCCCCGAACTGGTGGGCGCGGGAGCGGGGGGCGGCGTGCTCCGCTGGGTGGCGGAGGTGCGGGCCACCGCGGAGGCGCGGCTCGCGTCGGCCACCGCGCGGGCCGACGCGGCTGCCGCAGTGGTGGCCGCCGCCGACGCCGAGCTGGCCGAGGCCCGTGCGCTGGCCGCACGGCACACCCGGCGGGACCAGGCGGTGGTGGAGCTCGCCGAGCTCGAGCAGCGGGAGCGGGCGCTCGCACCCCTGCGGGCCGAGCGCGATGCCGGTCGGCGGGCCGAACCGCTGCGCGACGTGCTGGACGCCGCTCGCGCGGCCGGCCGTGCGGCCGAGCGCGCCGCGGCAGGTCTGGCCGACGCCGTCGCGGCGTGGCAGCCGGTCGCCGGGGGCCGCCCGGCCGACGGGGTGGTGGCGCGCGAGCTGCGGGACCGGGCCGCCGAGGCGCGGGCGCTGCTCCCGGAGGTCGACCGCGCGCGTGCCATGGAGCGGTCCGTCGCCGCGCTCGCCCGGCAGGTCGGCGAGCTGACCGAGCGGTGCGCCGCGGGGGAGCAGGACGTCGCCGACCTCCCGGAGCTCCTCGCCGGGCAGGAGCAGGAGGTCACCCGGGCGCGGGCGGCCGCCGCGGAGCTGCCGGGTCTGCGCGCGGCGCTGGACTCCGCGGAGGCGGCCTGGGTCGCCGGGCGCGCGGCGGTCGAGCTGGACGGGACGCTCCGCGGGCTGCGCGACGACACCGCCCGGGCGCGGGACGCCCGGGCCGACGCCCGGGAGCGGTGGCTGGACCTGCGTGCCCGCAGGTTGGACGGCATGGCGGCGGAGCTCGCAGCCGGGCTCACCGACGGTGCCGACTGCCCGGTCTGCGGCGCCGTCGAGCACCCGCGCCCCGCCGCACCCGGCGGCGAGCGGGTCACGGCCGCCGACGAGGACGCCGCCCGGGCGCTCGCCGATGCAGCGGAGGCGGAGCTCACCGCGGCGACCGGCCGGCTGGAGGCCGCGGAGCGCGAGCTCGCCGGCCTGCGGGCGCGTGCCGGCGAGCTGCCGCCGGAGCAGCAGGCGGCCCGCGTCACGGAGCTGACCGCGGCCGTGGGCACCGCGACCGACCTGGCCGCGGGGCTCCCCCCGGCCGAGGCCCGCCTGCGCGAGCTGGTCGGCCGGCGGGAGGAGGCCGCCGCCCGCCTCGGCGCGGACCGCGAAGAGCTCCGCGCCCGGACCGCCGAGCACGACGCCCTGACCACCGGCCTCGTGGAGCTGGCATCGCGGCTGACCGCCGCCCGGGGCGACGACGCCGACCTGGCCGCCCGGGTCGCCCGGCTGTCGGCCGCCGCAGAGGCGTGCGAGGCAGTGATCGCCGCCGAGGTCGAGGAGCTACGTGCCCGCGCCGAGGCGGACACGGCCCGCCGGGCGGCGGAACAGCGAGCCGGAGCCGCCGGCTTCGAGGACGTCCCCGCCGCGGAGGCGGCGCTGGCCGGCTCCGGTCGCCTGGCCGCGCTGGACCGGCAGCTCGACGGGCACGACCAGCGCGTGGCCGTCCTGCGTGCCCAGCTGGCCGAGCCGGAGCTCGCCGACCTCCCCGCTCGGCCCGACCTCGACGCGCTCGAGAGCCGCTGCGCCGGCAGCACCCGCCGGCGGGAGGAGGCGGTGGCCGAGCTGGAGCAGGCGCGCCGCTGCACGACCTCGCTGGAGGACCTCGTCGGGCGGGTGAGCGCGGCCGAGCTGACGCTGGCCGAGCTGCGCGCCTGGAGCGACCAGGTCACCGCGCTGGCCGACCTGGCCCACGGCCGGGGGGCGAACGCACGCCGGATGCGGCTGCAGTCGTTCGTGCTGGCGGCGCGCCTGGAGCAGGTCGCCGAGGTGGCCAGCCGGCGGCTGCTGGACATGTCGGGCGGCCGCTACACGTTCCTGCACAGCGACGCGCAGGGCCGGCACGGCGCCCGCGGTGGCCTCGGGCTGGACGTGTTCGACGAGTACACCGGGGTTCGCCGGCCCACCAAGACGCTCTCGGGCGGGGAGAGCTTCATGGCCTCGCTCGCGCTTGCGCTGGGGCTCGCCGACGTGGTCACCGCCGAGACCGGCGGCGTCCGGATCGACACCCTCTTCGTGGACGAGGGGTTCGGCACCCTCGACGCACAGGCGCTCGACGCGGTGATGACGGTGCTGGACGAGCTCCGCCGCGGCGGGCGGACGGTCGGGGTCATCAGCCACCTCGAGGAGCTGCGCACCCGCATCCCGACGCGGCTCGAGGTGATAGCGGGTCGCAACGGCTCTCGGTTGGCGGGCTGACGCATGTTTTCAGAGTGACGGATCGGTCACACCGCGTGTCTACCTCGCCCGGCGTGTACGCGTGGCTAACCTCGCCCTACTGAGCGTCACCTGCCGCCAGGCGCCCCACCGGGTCCCCGGTCGGCGGCAGCGTTCAGCATGCCCCACGAGCAGAGGTTCGGAAGATGAAGCAGCGATCCCGCCGCATCCTGATCGGACTGGTGGTCCTCGTGGCCGTCGGCGTCTCGGTCCTCGCCCTCCAGCGGAGCCGTGAGGCCGGGCCGCTCGACACCACGGCACTCATGCCGACCATCCCCGCCGAGGCGGGCAACGATCCGGTCGCCCCGACGACGGGGCCGGCGACGCGCAGCGGAGGCGAGGAGCAGGGCGAGCAGTCCCCGGTCACCGCAGCCCCGTCCCCGGCGCTGGACACCCAGCGGGCGACCGAGGCGGACCTCGTCGTGACCTACAGCGGCTTCGACGTCGCCACCGGTGCGGTGCTGGTCGGCGCCTACGTGGCCGGCGTCCTGGAGACCGGCGGGGAGTGCGGGCTGACCCTGACCGACGGCGCGAGCGAGCGGACGACCACGGTCGAGGCGGTCCCCGATGCGCGGACGACCAGCTGCGGCGAGCTCACCCTGCCCGAGATGACCCCTGGCTCCTGGACGGGTGAGGCGACGTACACCTCGGCGGGCGGCGACCAGCTGTCCCGCGCCGTCTCGGTCGAGGTCCCCTGATGCGCGGGAGCAGGGCGGCCCGCC
Source organism: Blastococcus sp. SYSU DS1024 (assembly GCF_054050795.1). NCBI lineage: Bacteria > Bacillati > Actinomycetota > Actinomycetes > Geodermatophilales > Geodermatophilaceae > Blastococcus > Blastococcus sp. SYSU DS1024. The sequence continues at coordinate 10,564 of NZ_JBJHAA010000036.1, read as the reverse complement.
TGCTGGCGACGGTGCTGTGCCTCCTCGTGACTGCCACGGCCCTGGCGGTCCAGGGAGCCGATCGAGCCGCCCAGGCGGCGGACCTCAGCGCCTTCCGGGCCGGCGACATCGTCTCCGACGCCGTGTACTTCAACCCCTCGACCATGACGCCGGACCAGGTCCAGGCGTTCCTCGTGCAGAAGGGCGCCAACTGCACCGCCGGCGACCTCTGCATGAAGAACTACCGGATGTCGACCTGGACGCGGACGGGCTCGAACTGCGCCACCTACCAGGGGGCGGCGAACGAGCGCGCGGCCGACATCATCTGGAAGGTCGCGCAGGCGTGCGGGATCAACCCCCAGGTCCTGCTCGTCACCCTGCAGAAGGAGCAGGGGCTGATCACGGCGACGAGCCCGACGTCGAAGAAGTACCGCATCGCGATGGGCTACGGCTGCCCGGACACCGCGCCGTGCGACGAGCAGTACTACGGCTTCTTCAACCAGGTGTACATGGCCGCCTGGCAGTTCCGGCGGTACACCACCCTCCCGCGCAACTACGGCTACAAGGCCGGGCTGACGAACACCGTCCGCTGGCACCCGAACAGCGCATGCGGTTCCACCCAGGTCTACATCGCCAACCAGGCGACCGCGAACCTCTACAACTACACGCCCTACCAGCCGAACTCCGCGGCCCTGGCCGCTGGCTACGGCACCGGTGACAGCTGCTCCTCGTACGGCAACCGGAACTTCTTCAGCTACTTCAGCGATTGGTTCGGTTCCACCCAGTTCCTCGTGACCGGCGCCATCCGCGAGTGGTACTGGTCCAACAACGGGCCGGGCGTCCTCGGTACCCCCACCGGCAACGAGCAGGCCATCAACGGCGGCTGGGTCCAGCACTTCCAGCACGGATCGCTCTGGGTCAGCGGGGCCGGCACCTTCGCCACGGTCAACAAGATCAACCAGGAGTACTGGCAGAACGGCGCACGCGACGGCGTCCTCGGTTTCCCGGTCGGCCCCGAGCGGGCCATCGACGGGGGCTGGGCCCAGCAGTTCGAGCGCGGGGTGGTCTACGTCAGCAACGCCGGCTCCTTCGCGACGGTGAACGGCATCAACGCCCACTACCAGAAGCTGGGTGGCCGGGAGGGCGTGCTGGGCTTCCCGGTGGGGCGGGAGACGACGCTCGCCGGGGGCTGGGCGCAGGCGTTCGAGCGTGGGGTGGTCTACGTCAGCAACGCCGGCTCCTTCGCGACGGTGAACGGCATCAACGCCCAGTACCAGAAGCTCGGTGGCGCGGGCGGCGCGCTGGGCTACCCGACCGGCCCGGAGCAGACCCTTCCCGGCGGGTGGGGGCAGAACTTCGAACGCGGCGCCGTCTACGTCACCGCCGACGGCTCCTTCGTCACCCTGAACGCGATCAACGCCGCCTACCAGCGGATCGGTGGTCCGCAGGTCCTCGGCTTCCCCCAGAGCGGGGAACGGGGCCTCGCCGGTGGGTGGACCCAGCGCTTCCGCGTCGGCTCCATCTACGTGAGCGGGGCGGGGTCGTACGCCACCGTCAACGCCATCGACGCCGAGTACCAGCGTCTCGGTGGTCCGACCAGTGCGCTGGGCTTCCCGGCGGCAGGCGAGCGCTCGTACCCGGGTGGCTGGGGGCAGGCGTTCGAACGCGGGTCGCTCTTCCTGAGCGCCGACGGCACGCTCCCGACGTACAACGCGATCAACGCCCGCTACCAGCAGCTCGGTGGGCCGAAGGGTGTGCTCGGTTTCCCCGTCGCGCGCGAGCGCGCCGTCGACGGAGGCTGGGCGCAGAAGTTCCAGCGCGGCCAGCTCTACGTCAGCGGCGCGGGCTCCTGGCCCACCATCAACGGCATCGACGAGAAGTACCAGGAGATGCGCGGACCCGCCGGTGTGCTCGGGTTCCCGACCGGTCCGGAGGTCACCGTCCCCGGCGGCTGGACGCAGCAGTTCCAGAATGGGACCTTGTTCGTGAGCGCGGCCGGCTCGTGGCCCACCATCAACGGGATGGATGCCAAGTACCGGCAGCTGGGCGGCGCCACGGGCGCCCTGGGCTTCCCGGCCGGCTCGGAGCGCACCCTCACCGGGGGCTGGTCGCAGAAGTTCCAGAAGGGGACCATCTACATCAGCGCCGCCGGGTCGTACGCGGTTCCGGCCACGGTCGACGCCGAGTACCAGGGTCTCGGTGGGCCCGGTGGATCCCTGGGCTATCCGACGGGCGATGCGGTCTCCGTGACCGAGGGCACCCGGACGACGTTCCAGCGCGGGACGATCACCTGCCCGGCCACCGGCAGCGGCAGCTGCACGGTGACCCGGAGCTGACCGGCTGAACGCCCGCCCGACCGGGCACCCGACCGGCCGGCACGCCCCGCGTGCCGGCCGGTCGGCTGCGTGGGGCGCCCCTGTCCCGGGCGGGGGGCCGGGTGCCCGCTGCGCGGTCGCGCTCGTGCCCCCGGGCGGCCGTCGAAAGGGCTCCGCGTGCCGCAGGCTCAGGGCCGGCCATCGGGGTGCGCGGGGGCGCTGTGACGGGTGGGACGACAACGGCGCCGGACGCCACCGGACACGCGTGACGGACCGGTATCTCCCTGTAGCGTCAGGTGTACGGACTGCAAGGGCCGCTCCGGCCTCGGAGGCCCGCACCGCCGTCTGGGACGGCAGGGCAGCACACACACGACGGAAGTGACCTCCATGGTGCTCATCGACGGCCGCGCGCCCGGCCGCCACCTCCTGCCGCCGATCCCGTCGGGGCGACGTCGGCCCGACGCCGCGGCCTCGGGGGCCGGGACGCCGGAGGGCACCGGCGCGCCGGCGCCGTCCCGCGCCCTGCCCCGGGTGATCCCGCAGCTGACCGGAATCCGGGCGGTCGCCGCGCTGTGGGTCGCCTGCTTCCACTTCCGCCCGTACCTGCTGGAGAGCTTCCCGCAGAGCTGGCCGCTGACGCCCCTGTTCAACGTCGGTCACCTCGGCGTCGACCTGTTCTTCATCCTCAGCGGGTTCATCCTCACCTTCACCCACCTGGATCGGATGACCACCGGGTGGCACCCGCGGAAGGTCCTCGGCTTCCTCTGGCTGCGGTTGTCGCGGGTGTGGCCGGTGACGGTCGCCATGCTCTTCGTCTACGGCATCTACCGGATCGCCCAAACCTGGATCACGGGGGACGACTCGTACGCCTCATCGCTCGACGCGTGGCGTCTGCTCACGCACGTGCTCCTCATCCAGTCCTGGGGCGCGGAGCACCACGACTGGAACCCCATCGACTGGTCGATCAGCGCCGAGTGGATGGCCTACCTGGTCTTCGGTGTCCTCGTCCTCTTCCTCGGCCGGGCGGCGACGAGCCTGCGCACCCGGTCGCTGGTCCTGCTCGCCGTGGCCGCGCTGGTGCCCATGGTGGTCGTCGGCATGTCCCTGGAGGACGGCGCCGACCTCGCGTGGAACGGCGACCAGATCGCTCCCGGCATCGTGCCGCTGCGGGTCCTGACCGAGTTCTTCGCCGGAGCCATCGTGGCGCTCGTCGTCCAGCGGGTGGCCGCCAGCGGTCGCCGGGTGCCCCTGCTGCTGCGACCCGCGGTCCTCGTCGCGGCGATCGTCGCCATCATCTACCTGCTGCAGAAGTACGACCCGGTCTGGCGGCCGCGCTTCGGGCAGGAGTGGGGCTACAACGGTCACTCGCTCTGGGGCTCCACCGAGTCGGTCATCGTGGTGCCGCTGTTCGCCCTCCTGATCGGATCCCTGGCGCTGAGCCGCGGTGGGGTGTCGGCGGCGTTGTCGCACCGGGCGCTGGTGTGGGGCGGGCAGGTCTCGTTCGCCTTCTACCTCGTCCACTGGTTCTTCCTGGACCTGATGCTGTTCGTCGTCGACCAGACCGACGTGGCCGACGACGTCACGTCGCTCGCCCGGCGCGGGCTCGTGGTGGGCGCCCTCGCCCTGTCCGTCCTCGCCGGCTGGGCGCTGTTCTCGATGGTGGAGGAGCCCATGCGCAAGGGGATGCGCAAGATGCTGCCCCGCTCCCTCGAGGTCTGACCGGAACGCTCGGGCGAGGGCAGGGGGCGCGGCTGCCCCCGGCCCTCGCCCGTTGCAGTGCGATCCCGGTCGCACTCGTGGGCCGCTCGGTGGACGCCCCGCCGCCCTGCGGAGAGACTGGATCCGTGCGCCGCACCCGACGACCAGCACTCCTCGTGGCCGTCGCAGCGGCGGTCGTCGTCCTCTGCGGGTGCCAGGCGCCGGCCATCGGTCGCGACGACGTGCGCCCGCCGGGCGTTCCCGCTCCCGAGGCCGGCGCCCCCACCGAGGTCGCGGAGCCCGGCGTCCGCAGCATCGTGGTGGTGGGCGACTCGCTCACCGCCGGTGGCGAGCCGATCCGCGGCCCCGGGCGCGGGGGCGAGTTCTCCTGGCTGCACGGAGCGGTCGGACCCCCGCTCGAGCTGCGCGGCGGCTGGGCCACCGGCGGTGCGACCACGGCGGACATGCGTGCCGCGGCCGTTCCGATGGCGGCCGACGTCCTGGTGCTCATGGGCGGGACGAACGACCTGATGACCGGACGAGGGTGGCCGGACATCCGCGCGGACCTCGTGGCGGTCGCGGAGGGGGCGGGGGTCGAGGACGTGCTGCTGTCCGCGGTCCCGCCCCACGACGCGCTCCCCGAGGCGGCGACCGAGCTCAACGGGCAGTTGCGCGCGCTGGCGCAGGAGCAGGGCTGGGGGTTCGTCGATCCCTGGTCGGACGTACGACTGGACGGCGCCTACCGGCCGGGCGCAAGCCTCGACGGGATCCACCCGACGCCACGGGTGGCCGCCGAGGCCGGCGTGGCGATCCGGGCAGCGGTCCTGGACGGTGTCCCGGTTCCGGTCCACCGACCCAGCTGACCTCGGGTACGTGCCCGCAGCTCCTCCGGCGTGCCGGTGGACCGCTACCCGGAGGGCAGGGGATCGCGGGGAGCGGCACCGGGGGGAGCGGGCGGGGCCACGACCGCGGGGAAGACCCACCACCGGTAGGTCACCCAGCGGAGCACGGTGCCGGATGCGATCGAGGCGACGTTGGCCGCCTGGAGCACCAGCGCCGATTCCTGGCCCAGCGGATAGCGGACGAAGGCGACGACCGCGAGGCTGAGCAGCAGCGTGGCGGCGTTGATCACGACGAAGAGCGAGTACTCCCGCCGCAGGCCGGTGCGTGCCCGGTGGGAGAAGGACCAGAACCGGTGCCCGACGAAGGCCAGCGTCGTCGACACCAGGCTGGCGAACAGCTTCGAGGTGACCACCTCGAGGCCGACGGTGGCGTAGAGCAGCTGGAACAGGCCCAGGTCGACGAGGAAGCAGCCCGCCCCCACGACGCCGAACGCGCCGAGCTCGCGCACCAGCCGTCGTCCACCGTCGCGCAGGCGCTGGCGCAACCGCACGACGAGGCCCACGACAGCACTGTACGAAGCCCCCGCTCCCGGTGCGCCCGACGCGCGACGGGAGGGCGCCGCTAGCCTTCGGGCACCATGCCTGCGTCTCTGCACCCGCACACCGGTCTCCCCGTGGTGGCCATGATCGGCGGCGGTCAGCTCGCCCGGATGACCCACCAGGCCGCCGTCGCGCTCGGCCAGTCGCTGCGCGTGCTGGCTGCCGCCCCGGACGAGTCGGCCGCGCTCGTGGCCGCCGACGTGCGGTTCGGTGACCACCGCGACCTGGACGACCTCCGGACGCTGGCCGACGGCGCCACCGTCGTCACCTTCGACCACGAGCACGTGCCCACCGAGCACCTGCGCACGCTGGTCGAGGAGGGCACCCGTGTCGCCCCCGGCCCGGAGGCTCTGGTCCACGCGCAGGACAAGCTGGTGCTGCGTCGTGCGCTCGCGGAGGCCGGGGAGCCGCAGCCGGCCTGGGCCGAGGTCCGCTCCGTCGCCGACGTCACCGCCTTCGCCGGGCCGCACGGCTGGCCGATCGTGCTCAAGACCCCGCGCGGTGGCTACGACGGCAAGGGCGTGTTCGTCGTCGGCGACGTCGAGGCCGCGGCGGAGCTCGTCGAGCGGCACGGCACCCTGCTGGCGGAGCAGCGGGTGGCCATGGTGCGCGAGCTGTCGGCGCAGGTCGCGCGCTCGCCGTTCGGCCAGGTGGCGGTGTGGCCGGTGGTCGAGACGGTGCAGCGCGACGGCGTCTGCGCCGAGGTGTACGCCCCCGCCCCCGGGCTCTCCGACGAGCTGGCCACCGCGGCCCAGGAGCTCGCGGTGCGCATCGCCGACCGGCTCGGCGTCGTCGGCATGCTCGCCGTGGAGCTGTTCCAGACCGCGGACGGCGTGCTGGTCAACGAGCTGGCCATGCGCCCGCACAACTCCGGTCACTGGAGCATCGAGGGCGCGCGCACCAGCCAGTTCGAGCAGCACCTGCGCGCCGTCCTCGACTACCCGCTGGGCTCCACCGAGATGGTGGCCCCGGTCGCGGTGATGGCCAACGTGCTCGGCGGTGCCGCCGCGCAGGAGGGCTGGACCGGACCGGCGCTCGACGAGCGGATCCACCACCTCATGGCGCACTGGCCCGACGTGAAGCTGCACTGGTACGGCAAGACGCAGCGGCCGGGCCGCAAGCTCGGCCACGTGACCGCCCTCGGGGCCGACCTCGACGAGGTGCGCGCGCGGGCGGTCGCCGCGGCCCGCTACCTCGCCGACGGCGTGGTCGACCCGGCCTTCGCCTTCGCGCACGACCACGAGCACTGAGGAGCAGGGCATGAGCGACCCGGTCGTCGGCATCGTCATGGGCAGCGACTCGGACTGGCCGGTGATGCAGCCGGCCGCAGAGGCGCTCGGGGAGTTCGACGTCCCGTGGGAGGCCCACGTGCTGTCGGCGCACCGCACGCCCCGCCGGATGCTCGACTACGCCGAGGCGGCCGCCGGTCGCGGGCTGCGGGTGATCGTCGCCGGTGCGGGCGGGGCCGCCCACCTGCCGGGCATGGTGGCAGCCGCCACCCCGCTGCCGGTGATCGGCGTGCCGCGCCCGCTCGACCGGCTCGACGGGCTGGACAGCCTGCTGTCCATCGTGCAGATGCCGGCCGGCGTGCCGGTCGCGACGGTGGGCATCGGCGGTGGCCGGAACGCCGGGCTCCTGGCGGTGCGCATCCTCGCGGCCGGGGACGCGGAGCTGCGGCGCCGGGTCGAGCGGTTCCAGGCCGACCTCGCCGAGAGCGTCGTCGCCCGGGACCTCACCCTCCAGGAGCGCCTCGCTACCGGCGGGTAGTCGGACGTCCTACGATCGAACGCGTGGGTACGAACAGCGGGCTGTACGCGTTGACCGAGGAGCACGAGGCCATCCGGGCGGCGGTGCGCGACATCGCCGAGCGGGAGATCGCCCCGTACGCCGCCGAGGTGGACGCCGAGTCGCGCTACCCGATCGAGGCGCAGAAGGCCCTGACCGCGGCGGGCTTCCACGCGACCCACATCCCCGAGCAGTACGGCGGCGAGGGCGCCGACGCGATCGCCACGTGCATCGTCATCGAGGAGGTCGCCCGGGTCGACATGAGCGCCTCGCTGATCCCCGCGGTCAACAAGCTGGGCTCGATGCCGGTGATCCTGTCGGCGTCCGAGGACCTCAAGCAGCAGGTGCTCGCCCCCATCGCCGCCGGCGACGCGATGATCAGCTACGGCCTCTCCGAGCGCGAGGCCGGCTCCGACGCAGCCGCCATGAAGACACGCGCCCGCCTCGACGGTGACACCTGGGTGCTCAACGGCACCAAGGCCTGGATCACCAACTCCGGTGTCTCGGAGTGGTACACGGTCATGGCCGTCACCGACCCGGAGAAGGGGGCCAACGGCATCTCCGCCTTCGCGGTGCACCGCGACGACCCGGGCTTCGCCGTCGGCCCGAAGGAGCGGAAGATGGGGATCAAGGGCTCGCCCACCTGCGAGCTCTACTTCACCGACTGCACCATCCCGGTCGACCGGATCATCGGCGCGCCGGGCACCGGCTTCAAGACCGCGCTCCGCACGCTCGACTTCACCCGGCCCACCATCGGCGCGCAGGCCGTCGGCGTCGCGCAGGGCGCGCTCGACGCCTCCGTGGCCTACGTCAAGGAGCGGAAGCAGTTCGGCAAGGCCGTGGGCGAGTTCCAGGGCGTGCAGTTCATGCTCGCCGACATGGAGATGAAGATCCAGGCTGCCCGCCACCTGGTCTACGTCGCCGCGGCCGCCGGGGAGCAGGGCCGGCCCGACGTCACGCGGGTCTCGGCCGCGGCCAAGGCGTTCGCCTCCGACACCGCGATGCAGGTGACCACCGACGCCGTCCAGCTGTTCGGCGGGGCCGGCTACACCCAGGACTTCCCGGTCGAGCGGATGATGCGCGACGCGAAGATCACCCAGATCTACGAGGGCACCAACCAGGTGCAGCGCATGGTGATCGCGCGGTCGCTGCTGCGCTGAGCCCGGACCGAGCAGCCGTAGCGCAGCTGTTAGCGTCTGACCGCATGTCCGCGATCAGTCGAGTCACCGCGTCGGAGCGGGGGCTGGTGTTCGCCGTGGACCGGCCGACCGGTCAGACCATCGACGTGCTGGTGGACGGTCGCCGGATCTGGTCCTTCCGCGAGCCGGATGAGGCCGCCCCGGCCGACCTGGTCCCCGAGGGCGCCGATCGCGGGCTGCTCCGCTTCGAACCGTGGCCCGGGGTGCTCCGGAACCGCCTGCGCGGCCGGTTCCACGTCGAGCTGCGCCCGGTGGGCGCCGAGGCGGGGAGCGGCGCGACCGTCGCTCTCGGGGACTCCGCCGACGGCCCCGACCTGACCGACATCCACGGCCGGCCCCTCGTGGTGAACAAGTGGGGGCGTCTCGGGCACACCCTCGCCGATGCCGAGCCCGGCATGATCGAGCGGCTCCTGGACCACACGGACGAGATCCGCGACCTGCTGCGGGAACGGCTCGGCCCGGTGGTCTTCGTGACCGGTGGGACGCTGCTCGGCCCGATCCGCAACGGCGGTCAGCTGATCCCCCACGACGACGACACCGACCTGGCCTACCTCAGCGCACGGACGCACCCCGCCGACGTCGCCCTCGAGCACTTCGAGCTCGGCCGCCTGCTCCGGGAGCGGGGGTACGAGGCGATCCGCCTCTCCGGTGCGCACGTCCAGATGCACTTCTCGCACGAGGGCGTGCCCGACCACTACGTCGACGTCTTCGCCGGCTTCTACATCGGCGACTGGTGGCACCAGCACTTCGTGATCCGCGCGCAGGTCCCACCGTCGGAGGTGGTGCCACCGACGGAGATCATGGTGGCCGGTCGCCCGGAGCCGGCCTCGCGGAACCCCGAGATCATGCTCCGGGAGCTCTACGGCCCCGGCTGGCGGACCCCCGACCCCGCGTTCAGGTTCCAGCTGCCGGAGAGCACCTCGGCGCGGTTCGCGCACTGGTTCGGCGACTACCACGCCGAGCGGGAGACGTGGGAGGACGTCGTGCTGATGTCCACCGGTGCGCTCCTGCCCGCGGAGGACCGGCTCAGCGCCTTCGGCGCGGAGGTCGACGCCCTCGCGCCCGCGGACCACGCGATCCTGGAGCTGGGCTGCGGTCTCGGTGTGGACGCCCGCGCCTTCGCGAACCGGGGGCGGCGGGTGCTCGCCGTCGACTTCTCGCGGGCGGCCCTCGAGGTGGCGGGGTCGCGGGAGCCGGATCCGGATGCCCACGTGGAGTTCGCGTCGGTCAACCTGCTCGACGTCCGGGCCGCGATCCGGCTGGGCGCCCGGTGCGCGGCCGAGGAGAAGCCGTGGACGGTCTACGGCCGGCGCCTGCTCAACGCCCTCGACCCGATCGCCAGGGAGAACCTCTTCCGGCTGTGCGACATGGTGCTGCGGCGCGGCGGTACGGCGCACTTCGACGTCGCCGATCCGGCCTACGCCGGGGTGCCGCCGCACCTGCGGCTGACGGTCGACCAGCTGGTCCGCGAGGCCGGCGAGAAGGGGCTGGTCCTCGAGCAGGCCGGTCGCAGGACCGAGCCCCTGACCTGGCCCGGCGCCCCCGAGGAGCAGGTGGTGGAGATGACCCGCATGACCTTCAGCCGGAGGGCGAGATGACCGATCAGTCCGGGACGATCTGGAACCGCGGGCGCCGGGTGGCGGTGCAGCGGCTGGCGTACCCGCTGCGCCGCGCGCTCGCGCCCGCCGCCCTCGAGCTGCGCGGCGAGGTGGAGGCGCTCGCGACCCGGAGCGCGGACCAGCGGGAGGGGATCGCGGAGCTGCGCGAGGAGCTCCACCGGGAGCTCGCGGACAGCAGGACCGAGGTCGGCTCCCTGCGGGAACGCGTGGACGAGCTGCAGCGGCGCCTCGACGCGGCCGAGGCGTACAACGTCGTGCTGCGCGACGGCCTCGAGGAGGCGCGGCGGCTCAACCTCCGGGTGGCCGAGCTGGTGGACGTGGTCACCGAGCTCGTCGTCCCGCTCCACGACCGGGACATCGACCCCGCGGTGCTGAGCAGGCTGCGGCCCGACACCCTGTGACGGCCGGGGGGGGGGGGGGGGGGGGGGGGGGGGGGGGGGGGGGGGGGGGGGGGGGGGGGGGGGGGGGGGGGGGGCGGGGGGCGGGGGCGGGGGGGGGGCCGGGGGGGGCGGCGGGTCGGGGGGGGG
>NZ_JBJHAA010000035.1:0-23898 GCF_054050795.1 Blastococcus sp. SYSU DS1024 | reverse complement strand
GCAGAACTCAGTCTGGCTGTGACCTCCAGCAAGGCAGGCTGGCAGTGATCCGGTGGGGACCCGGGGTGCGCCAGTGACCTTCTCAGTCAGTCACCGGCCCGTCGAGGGTCCTCCAGTGAGGAAGGACCTCCCTCCCACGCGTCGCCAGGCCGGTCCAGCACGTCGCCGCAGGGGGGAATGACCACGGGCTCGGGGACGCTGTAGCATGGGCGAGCCTCCCCGCTACATCGAGGCGCGCGAACCACCCAGCGGCCCTGCCCAGGGCCGCTGATCCAAGAGGAGCCCGCTCCCACCTGACGCCCTCCAGGCGCCCAGGTCCCGGATCGCGAGCACCGGCCACCGGTCGGTGATCGCGTGCCCATGACCCGCACCGGTCGTGGGCCACCGGCGAGTGGGCCCCGTGAGCAGACGCTCACGGGGCCTTCTGTCCGTCGGCGCCCGGATGGGCCAGCGACTCCTCCCACGCAGCAGCGTAAGGAGAGGCCATCACCGAGCCCCGCATCAACGACCGCATCCGTGTCCCCGAGGTCCGCCTGGTCGGTCCCGAGGGCGAGCAGGTCGGCATCGTGTCGATCGGCGAGGCGCTGCGCCTGGCACAGGACTCCGAGCTCGACCTGGTCGAGGTCGCTCCCATGGCCCGGCCGCCCGTCGCCAAGCTCATGGACTACGGGAAGTTCAAGTACGAGTCCGCCCAGAAGGCCCGCGAGGCCCGGCGGAACCAGGCGCTCACCGTCATCAAGGAGATGCGGCTGCGCCTGAAGATCGACCCGCACGACTACGAGACCAAGAAGGGCCACGTCGAGCGCTTCCTCAAGGGCGGCGACAAGGTCAAGATCACCGTGATGTTCCGAGGCCGCGAGCAGTCGCGCCCGGAGATGGGCTACCGCCTGCTCCAGCGGCTGGCCGCCGACGTCAGCGAGCTGGGCGTCGTCGAGTCCAACCCGAAGCAGGACGGCCGGAACATGGTCATGGTGATCGCCCCGCACAAGGGCGCGCAGACGGCGCAGGAGAAGCGTCGCCCCAAGGGCGAGCAGGCCGAGGAGCAGGCGCCCAGCGCCTGACCGGCACCAGCACCACCGAAGACGGCCGGTGCCCGCGGCGGCTCCGTGCCGCCGCGCGCACCGACACCAGACGACAGGGACCGAGGACATGCCGAAGCAGAAGACCCACAAGGGCACCGCCAAGCGGGTGCGCATCACGGGCACCGGGAAGCTCATGCGCGAGCAGGCGAACAACCAGCACAAGTTCGAGCACAAGTCCGGGACCCGCAAGCGCCGGCTCGACCAGGACCAGGTCGTCTCCCCGGCCGACGCCAAGAACCTCAAGAAGCTCCTGGGCATCTGAGCGTCCCCTCCACCGACCTTTAGAAAGACAGGAGCACTTCCGTGGCACGCGTGAAGCGGGCGGTCAACGCCCAGAAGAAGCGCCGGACGACCCTCGAGGCCGCCAGCGGTTACCGGGGCCAGCGGTCGCGGCTGTACCGCAAGGCCAAGGAGCAGATCCTCCACTCGGCGACCTACAGCTACCGCGACCGCAAGGCGCGCAAGGGTGACTTCCGCAAGCTGTGGATCACCCGGATCAACGCCGCGGCCCGCCTCAACGACATGACCTACAACCGGTTCATGCAGGGGCTGAAGCTCGCCGGCATCGAGCTGGACCGTCGCGTCCTCGCCGAGCTGGCCGTGAACGAGCCCGCCGCCTTCGCCGCCCTGGTGGAGAGCTCGCGGGCCGCGCTCGCCGCGAACCCCGAGGCGACCGGCACCCAGGCCGCCTGATCCGGCAGCACGACATCCCGACGCCGTCGGTGACCGGCCCTCCGCGGTCGGCGCCGGCGGCGTCGGTGTCTGTTCCTCTCGGCAGGAGGGAGAACGCGTGACCGAGCTGCTCACCGAGCGCTCCGCGAGGATCGCCGCCGCTCGCAAGCTGACCCGTCGCGCCGGCCGGGACGCCGCCGGCGTCTTCCTCGCCGAGGGGCGGCAGGCGGTGGTCGAGGCGCTGGCCCACCCGGCCGGGGTGCGGGAGGTGTTCGCCACCGAGGCCGCGGCCGACGCCTACGCCGAGCTGCTCGCCGCCGCCCCGGTCCCGGTGCGGCTGGTCACCGAGAAGGCGGCCGCGGGGCTGTCGGAGACGGTGACGCCGCAGGGGCTGGTGGCCGTGTGCGCGCTGCGCGACGTCCCCGCCGAGACGCTGACGACGGCGCCGCCGCGGCTCGCGGTCGCGCTCGCCGAGCTGGCCGACCCCGGCAACGCCGGCACCGTGCTGCGGACGGCGGACGCCTGCGGGGCGGGCGCGGTGGTCTTCGGCGCGGGCTCGGCCGACCCCTACGGCGGCAAGGCGGTGCGGTCGAGCGCGGGCAGCCTGTTCCACGTCGACGTCGTCCGCGGCGCGCCGCTGGGTGAGCTGCTGCCGGCGGTCCGCGGCGCCGGCGTGACCGTGCTGGCGGCCGACGGCGGGGGAGAGGTGGAGCTGCCGGGGCTCGCCGCCGACGGCCGGCTGGCCGGGCCGGTGCTCTGGCTGTTCGGCAACGAGGCCCGCGGCGTGCCCACGGAGCTGGCGGAACTGGCCGACGCGCGGGTCCGCATCCCGATGCGGGGCCGGGCCGAGAGCCTGAACCTGGCCGCGGCTGCCGCGATCTGCCTCTACACCACGCAGCTGGCCCAGCCGGCCTCGACCGCGGCCGCGTAGGGAGCCGGGCCGCCGGGTGGACGGCGCGTCGCGGTCGACCGGCACGTGCTGGTACCCCGCACGGCCCGGGACGGAGGGATGATGGCTGCAGGCCGGCGCTCCCCGGTACGTCGAGCAGGGCCGCGAGGGAAGGTAGCTGTCACCGTGGAACACGTGCACCAGGTCGCCGATGCGCCGGCGATCCCTCCGACGGACGGGCGCCGCTCGCGGTGGACCGAGCACCGGCGGGCGCGCCGGGAGGACCTCGTCGGGGCAGCTGTCGAGGCCGTCCGCCTGGCCGGTCCGGACTTCTCCGTCGACGACGTCGCGCGCAGCGCGGGGGTGTCGAAGACGGTGATCTACCGGTACTTCAGCGACAAGGAGGAGCTGATCGACGCCGTCCTGGAGCGCATCTCCCAGGCCATCCTGCTGCCCCGCCTGCTGGGCGAGCTGACCACCGGCCGCGCCGACGACCGGGCCCAGCTGCGGACGGTGATCGCCGCCTTCGTGTCGCTGATCGAGGACGAGCCCGCGCTCTACCGCTTCGCCTACGCCCAGGCCGGGCGCGCGGGGCGGGCCGACCTCGTCGCGGCCACCGAGCACGCCGTCGCCACCGCCCTGGGCGGCCAGCTGGCCGCCCGGCTCACCGAGGCCGGCCGCCCGGCCGACGGCGCGATGACCTGGGCATACGGCATCGTGGGCATGGTCCAGCTGGCCACGCACTGGTGGTCGGGGGCCCGGACGGTGTCCGCCGCCGACCTGGTCGACCAGCTCACCGAACTCGCCGACGGCGGCCTGGGCACGCTGCTCCCGCCGCGCGGCTGAGCGGCCGTGGCCGAGGAGGCCGCCCCGGTCGCCGGGGGAGGGGGCCGTGCGCCGCGTCAGCGCGGCGCGACCGGCAGCCGCCCGGCCGCGCGCTCGGCGACCGACAGCAGCCCGGTGACGTCCTCGGCGTCGGCGGGGTAGCAGCCGGCACCGGTGCTCACCGCGGCCACCACGGGCCTGCCGTCGAGCACCACCGGGCCGCCGGCGGCCTCCGCCAGCGAGGCGCGGACCCGAGCGGCCTCCTGGACCGCGCTGCCGGCCGCGAGGCCGGGCAGCACCACCACGAAGGAGTCGCGGGCCCAGCGCGCGACGAGGTCGCCCCGTCGCAGCCGGCCGCGCAGCCGCTGCCCCGTGGCGGTCAGCAGCTCCTCGGCGGCGGCCGGACCGTAGCGGTCCTCGATCGAGGCGAGCCCGTCGACCGCGACGACGACCAGCGCCACGGCGTCGCCCGCGCAGCGCGCGTTCCACAGCGCGGTCTCGGTCTGCTCCTGCACGTGCCGGCGGGTGGCCAGCCCGGTCAGCGGGTCGGTGACCGCCAGCTCCTCGATCCGGGCCAGGTACCCGCGGGCCCGGTCGCGCTCCTGCTCCAGTGCCCGTCGGGCCAGCACCCGCTCGGTGACGTCGACCTGGACGCCGATGTAGTGGACCACGACACCGGACGCGTCGGTGACGGGCGCCAGGTGGAGCTCGTTGTACCAGGGGGTGCGCTCGGGGCCGCGGAGGTTCACCAGCACCTCGCGACACCCCGCGCCGGCGGCGATCGCCGCCCGGATGCGGGCCAGCGCGCCGGGGTCGGTGTCGGGGCCCTGCAGGAAGCGGCAGTTGCGCCCGAGCAGCTCCTCCCGCGGCACCCCGGCGAGCCGCTCGAAGGCCGGGTTCACGTACACGAGCGGCTGGTCGGGCAGGCGGACGTCGACGAGGCACACGCCGCTGGGCGTGGCCTCCAGGGCGCGCCGCACCAGACCGGCGTCGCCGAGCAGGTCCAGCCCCGGGGCCGCCGGGGAGCCGGGCCGGGCCGCGGGGTGGGCCGGTGCGGCGGGGAGCGTCCGGCCGGCGCGGGGCGCGACCCGGCCGAGCAGGCTGCGCGCGGCGCGGACGGCGACGTCGCGGTCGTAGGTCAGGGCGTACTCGAACTCCCGCTGCAGGTCCGGGCCGGGCGCGCCGAGGTCCCGGGCCAGCAGGGCCACGGCGAAGTGCGGGGCCAGGACGACGACGTCCCACTCGCCGCGCACCGGGTCGTCCCCGGCCAGGTCGGTCCCGCGCAGACCGGGCAGCGGCTCGGCGGGGAGCCCCTCGCCGAGCGCGGCCACGAACCCGGTGCGCTCCACCAGGTCGCGGTACCGCTGCGTCGTCGACGGGGTGAAGTGCCGGGCCTCCTGGAAGGTCGCGGCGACCACGCAGGTCTCGCCGAGGCGCAGCGCCTCCCGCTCGAGCTGCTTGCTGAGCTCGATGAGCAGCGCCTTCGGGGCCCGGCGCAGCGCCGTCCCCGCGGGCAGGCAGGCGAACGGCGAGCCGGGCTCGGGGTCGGAGCCGGGGGCCTCGACCGGTGCCGGCAGCGATCCGAGAGGGCGCTCGCAGGCGGGCTCCGGGGTGGGGCGGCCGAACAGCCAGCCCTGGCCGAGGGTGGCGCCGAGCGCCCGGGCCATCGCCAGGTGGGCGTCGTTCTCGATCCCCTCGGCGAGCACCGCGGCCCCGGTCGCCTGCGCGTAGGCGTTGACCGCGTTCATGATCTGCGCGATGTCCGGGCCGGGGCGTTCCTGCACCAGCCGCAGGTCCAGCTTCACCACGTCGGGACGCAGGATCGGCATGAACGCCAGCGACATCGCCTCGGCGCCCACGTCGTCCAGGGCCAGGCCCCACCCCAGCTCCCGCACCCGGGCGACCGTGCGCAGCAGTTCGGCCGGCCGGGCGGCGAGCGCGCGCTCGGTGATCTCCAGAACCACCCGGAGGCCGCCGGGGGCGGAGCCGGCGATCGCCAGCAGCTCGTCCAGCGGGGCGGTGTCGAGGACCTCGGGCTCCACGTTGACGAAGAGGGCCAGCGGAGCCGGCAGCCCGTGCCCGACCGCGCCGGCGAAGGCGGCCACCCGGCAGGCGGCGTCCAGCTCGGCGAGCACGCCTGCCTCGCGGGCGGCGCCGAAGAGCGCGTCCGGTCGCTGCAGCGGCCCCTCGGGTCCGCGCGCGAGGGCCTCGTAGGCGACGACCGCGCCGGTGTCGAGCTCCACGATCGGCTGGAAGACGCTGCGCACCCCGCCGGGGCGGAGGGCCGCGGTCAGGGCAGCGTCGGGCTCGGGGCGCACGGGGTCCACGCACGGGGGATCGGCCGGCGGGTGCCCGGACCGGAGCCGGGACCACGCACCATCCCCCGAAGGGGGAGGTCAGCCGGGCAGGGTGATGAGGACGACGGCGGCCGCGGCGGTGCCCAGCCCGGTCAGCTGGGCCGGCACGAGCCGCTCGCGCAGCACGAGCTGGGCCAGCAGGACGGTGCTGACCGGGTACAGCGAGGCGAGGACGCCGGTGATGGCCAGCGGCCCGCCCTGCTGGGTGGCCAGCAGGAACAGCGCGTTGGCCGTCATGTCGCCGAGCCCGGAGACCAGCACCAGCGGGAGCGCCGCCCGGCCCGGCCGCAGCGACTGCCGCGTGGCCAGCGCGACCCCGACCACCAGGGCCACCGAGGCGAGCCGGGCGGCGACGAGCGGGGTGAGGCCGGCGTCGGCGGAGGTGCGGTCCAGCAGCACGAAGAACAAGCCGAACGCCGTTCCCGCGACCAGTGCGGGTCCGAGGCTGGCGGGGCGGGCACCGCGCAGCGCACGCAGCCCGCTCTCGGCCGAGACCAGGACGACCGCGGCCAGGGCGAGCACGATGCCCGCCGTCGCCCAGCTGCCGATGCGCTCGCCGGACAGCACGCCGACCAGCACCGGGACGGCGGCGGCGGTGAGCGCGGTGACGGGGGCGATCACGCTCATCACCCCGCGGGCCAGCGCGCGGAAGAAGAGCAGCAGGCCACCGGCGCCGGCCAGCCCGGCGGCGGCGCCCCAGGCCAGGTCGGCCGCGGTGACCGGCCCGCCGAGCCAGGGAAGCAGCGCCACCAGCGCCAGCAGGCCGGCGGTCTGGGACACCGCGACGACGGCGGAGACCGACGCCCGGCGGCTGGCGAGCCCACCCAGGAAGTCGGCGGCGCCGTAGACGACCGCGGACGCCAACGCGAGCACGACCGCCACGCACACCTCCGGAAGCTCCCTGGTGATCAGGTCACCTGATCAACAGGGGTCCTGGCTCAGCGTCGACCGTGAGCCAGGACCCCGTGCGGTGAGCCAGGATGCGGCGTCGGCGACGCGGAGCCGATCCTCGCACCCGAACCCGGGCGCGCGCGGGGGCGGTCGCCGGGCAGAATGGCGTCCCGTGTCTGGCGCCAACGATCCCTACGACCCCAAGCAGGTCGCCGCCCTCTCGCCCGAGGCCCTCGACGAGGCGGTGCGCTCCGCGCTCGGGGCGTTCGCGGCGGCCGCGGACCTGGAGGCCCTGGCCGCCGTCCGCCCGGCGCACCTCGGCGACCGCGCACCGGTGCTGCTCGCCCGCCGCGAGCTGGGCGCGCTGCCCCCGGCCGCGCGCAGCGACGCCGGCAAGCGGGTGAACGCCGCTCGGGTCGCGGTGACCGAGGCCTACGAGGCGCGCAAGGCCGAGCTGGAGGCCGAGCGCGACGCCCGCGTGCTGGCCGAGGAGCGGGTCGACGTCACGCTGCCGTGGGACCGCACGCCGCGCGGCGCCCGGCACCCGCTGACCACGCTGGTCGACCGGATCGCCGACATCTTCGTCGGGATGGGGTACGAGGTCGCCGAGGGGCCGGAGCTCGAGGCGGAGTGGCTGAACTTCGACGCGCTGAACTTCGGCCCGGACCACCCGGCCCGGTGGCTGTCGGACACGTTCTTCGTCGCCCCCGAGGACTCCGGGCTGGTGCTGCGCACGCACACCAGCCCCGTCCAGGCGCGCACCATGCTCGACCGGCAGCCACCGATCTACGTCGTCGCGCCGGGGCGGGTGTACCGCACCGACGAGCTGGACGCGACGCACCTGCCGGTCTTCCACCAGGTCGAGGGCCTGGCCGTGGACCGCGGGCTCACCATGGCCCACCTGCGCGGCACCCTGGACCACCTGGCCCGCCAGCTGTTCGGCGCGGGAGCGCGCACCCGGTGGCGGCCGCACTTCTTCCCGTTCACCGAGCCCTCGGCGGAGTTCGACGTCTGGTTCCCCGAGCACCGCGACGGCCCGCAGTGGGTCGAGTGGGGCGGCTGCGGGATGGTGAACCCCCGGGTGCTGCGGGCCTGCGGCGTCGACCCCGACGAGTACACCGGGTTCGCGTTCGGCATGGGCATCGAGCGGGCGCTGCAGTTCCGCTCCGCGGTGTCGGACATGCACGACATCGCCGAGGCCGACGTCCGCTTCACCCTGCCGTTCGGAGTTGAGCAGTGAAGGTCCCCGTCAGCTGGCTGTCCGAGCTCGTCGACCTCCCGGCGGGCATCACCGTCGAGGAGCTCGACGCCGCCTTCGTGCGGCTCGGCTTCGAGGTGGAGGACGTCGTCCGCCCGCCGGTGACCACCGGCCCGCTCGTGGTCGGCCGGGTGCTGGAGATCGAGGAGCTCACCGGCTTCAAGAAGCCGATCCGGTACACGCAGGTGGAGGTCGGAGAGGCGGAGCCGCGGGGCATCGTCTGCGGCGCCCGGAACTTCGCCGTCGGCGATCTCGTGGTGGCCGCGCTCCCGGGCGCCGTGCTGCCCGGGGACTTCGCCATCGCGGCGCGGAAGACCTACGACCACGTCTCCGACGGGATGATCTGCTCGGTCCGCGAACTGGGCATCGGCGAGGACCACGCGGGGATCCTCGTGCTGGGGCAGGAGGGCTACGAGCCGGGTACCCCCGCCGCCGACGTCCTCGGCCTGGACGACGTCGTCTTCGACCTCGAGGTGACGCCGGACCGCGGCTACGCGATGTCGCTGCGCGGCATCGCCCGCGACCTGGCTGGCGTGCTGGGCGTGACCTGGCGCGACCCGGCCGACCTGCCGCTGCCCGACTGGTCCGGGGCGCCCGCGTGGCAGGTCACCGTCGCCGACCCCGACCGGTGCGACCGCTTCTCCATGCTCGCCCTGGAGGACCTGGACCCGGCCGCGCCCAGCCCCTGGCCGTTGCGGCGCCGGCTGGCCCAGTGCGGGATCCGCAGCATCTCGCTCGCCGTCGACGTCACCAACTACGTGATGCTCGAGCTCGGGCAGCCGATGCACGCCTTCGACCGCGCCACCGTCACCGGGCCGATCACGGTCCGCCGGGCGACGGCGGGGGAGCGGCTCACCACCCTGGACGGCGCCGACCGCGCGCTCACCGACGACGACCTGCTCATCACCGACGGGTCCGGCCCCATCGGCCTGGCCGGCGTCATGGGTGGGGCGTCCACCGAGATCGGCGACGCCACCACCGCGGTGCTGCTGGAGGCCGCGCACTGGGAGCAGAACGGCATCTCGCGCGGGGTGCGCCGGCACCGGCTGCCCAGCGAGGCCGGCAAGCGCTTCGAGCGCGGCACCGATCCCGAGGTCACCGTCGTGGCCCTGGCCCGGGCCGCAGCGTTGCTCGTCGAGCACGGTGGTGCCCGGGTCGTCGGCGCGCCGGTGGACGTCGACACCCGCGCACCGCGCGAGGCCGTCGCGCTGGACGCCGGGCTGCCCGGCCGGATCGCCGGCGTCCCCTACACCCGGGCCCAGGTGCTCGAGGTGCTCACCGCCGTCGGCGCCGAGGTGGCCGGCGACGGGGACGCGCTGTGCGTCACCCCGCCGTCGTGGCGCGGTGACCTGCAGGAGCCGGCCGACCTGGTGGAGGAGGTCGTGCGCTTCCGCGGGTTCGACGAGATCCCCTCGATCCTGCCCACCGCCCCGCCGGGCGGCGGGCTCACCGAGCGGCAGCGCCGGCGGCGCAGCATCGGCCGGGCGCTGGCCGACGCCGGGTACGTGGAGGCCCCCGCGTTCCCCTTCGTGGGGACGGCGCAGCTCGACGCGCTCGGCCTGCCCGCCGACGACGACCGCCGACGGATGATCACCGTGCGCAACCCGCTGTCGGAGGAGGCCCCGGCGCTGCGGACCACCCTGCTGCCCGGGCTGCTCGCCGCCCTCGGCCGCAACCTGGCCCGCGGGCTCCGCGACGTCGCCCTCTTCGAGCACGGCTCGGTCTTCCCCGGGGGGAGCGGCGCCGCCGCCCCGCTGCCCGGCGCCGACCGCCGCCCGGACGACGCGACGCTGGCCGCCCTGCTGGGTGCCGTGCCGGCGCAGCCGTGGCACGTCGCCGTCGTCCTCACCGGGCAGCGCGAGCCCCGCGGCTGGTGGGGCCCGGGCCGGCCGGCCGAGTGGGCCGACGCCGTGCAGGCCGCCCGCACCGTGGCCGAGGCGGCCGGCGCCGAGCTCGCCGTCGAGCAGGCGGAGCGGGCGCCGTGGCACCCGGGCCGGTGCGCCGCGCTGCTCGTCGGTGACCGGGTCGTCGGGTACGCCGGCGAGCTGCACCCCAAGGTCTGCGAGGCGCTGGGGCTGCCGGCCCGCACGTCGGCGATGGAGCTCGACGCCGACGCGCTGCCCGTGCCGGCCGTGCCGCAGGCGCGGTCGATCTCCACCTTCCCGCCGGTCCGCATGGACCTGGCGCTGCTCGTGCCGGAGCGCGAGCCGGAGGACCGGGTCCGCTGGGCGCTGCGGGGAGGGGCCGGCGAGCTGCTGGAGGACCTGCGGTTGTTCGACGTCTACACCGGCAGCTCGGTGCCCGAGGGGCAGAAGTCGCTGGCGTACTCCCTGACCTTCCGCGCGCCGGACCGGACGCTGACCAGCGACGAGGCCCGGGTGGCGTTCGACGCCGCCGTCGCCGCCGCCGTGGTCGCGAACGGAGCGCAGCTCCGTGGCTGAGCTGTCGGGCGTCGCGCTGGTCACGGGGGCGTCCACCGGGATCGGGCGGCACCTGGTCGAGGGCCTGGCCGCGCGCGGCATGGCCGTGGCCGGGATGGCCCGCACCGAGGACCGGCTGCGCACCGCCATGGCCGAGGTCGCCGAGGCCACCGGTGCCCGGACCCTCGCCGTGGCCGCCGACGTCACCGACCGGGCGTCGGTGGAGGAGGCGGTGGGCCGGGTCCGCGAGGAGCTGGGCCCGATCGAGCTGCTGGTCAACAACGCCGGGCTGATCGACGAGCTCGAGGTGCCGCTCTGGGAGGCCGACCCCGACCAGTGGTGGGACGTCGTCGCCAGCCACATCAAGGGCGGCTTCCTGCTGACGCGGACCGTCGTGCCGTGGATGGTGCTGCGCAACCGCGGGCGGGTGGTGGACATCGCCAGCGGGATGAGCGTGCGGGCGCGGCCGGAGTACTCCGCCTACTCGGTGGCCAAGACCGGCCTCATGCGGATGACCGAGGCCCTGGCCGGCGCCCTGGAGGGCACCGACGTGCGGGCCTTCGACGTGTCACCGGGCGTCGTGGACACCCCGATGACCCGGTCGATGCGCATGTGGCAGGGCTACGAGGACTGGACCCCGCCCGAGAAGGTGGTCGAGCTGGTCGCGGCGATCGCGGCCGGCGAGCTGGACCAGTGGTCGGGCCGGTTCCTGCGCGTGGGCGCCGACGACCTCGACGTCGTCGGCTCGGTGACCCCGGAGGACGCCGCGCGGCAGCTGCGGCTGCGCCCCTACGGCGACGGCGACCCGGTGGCCTGACCCGCGTCAGCCGGCCGGGTCGCCGAGGATCTGCCGCACGTGCGCCAGCGCGGTGGCGAGCTCGGTGAAGCTGGTGCTCAGCGGGGAGAGGCCGACGCGCAGCCCACGCGGCCGCCGGAAGTCCGGGATCACCCCCCGCCGCCACAGCTCCGCCACGACCCTCTGCATCGCGTCGTGCTCCAGGGTCACGTGCGCGCCCCGGCGGTCGGCTTCCCGCGGCGAGGCGACCACCACGCCGAGCGGGGACAGGACCTCGTCGGCGACGGCGATCGCGAACTCCGTCAGCTCGACCGACTTGGCCCGGACGGCCGGCATCCCCACCCGCTCGATCAGCGCCAGCATGTCCTCGACCGGGATCATGCCGAGGATCGGCGGCGTGCCGCTGAGGAACCGGCGCATGCCGGCCGCCGGCACGTAGTCCGGCCCCATCGCGAACGGGTCGGCGGCGCCCATCCACCCGGTGATCGGCTGCACCAGCTCGCCCTGCAGCCGCCGGGCCACGTAGCCGAAGGCCGGCGCGCCCGGACCGCCGTTCAGGAACTTGTAGCTGCAGCCCACGGCCAGGTCGACCTCGTCGGCGTCCAGCCGCACGTCGACCGCGCCCGCGGAGTGGCAGAGGTCCCACAGCACCAGCGCCCCGGCCTCGTGGGCAGCCGCCGTGATGGCCGGCAGGTCGGCGATGTAGGCGGATTTGTAGGCGACGTGGCTGAGCAGGACCAGCGCCGTGTCGTCGCCGAGCAGCGCCGACACCTCCCCCGGCTGCACGCCCGTCGCCGGGTCGGGCTCGATCCAGCGGACGGTGCGGCCGGTCTCCGCGGCGACCCGGTCGAGGACGAACCGGTCGGTCGGGAAGTTCTCGGTGTCGGCGACGATCTCCGCCCGGTCGGGGCGGGCGTCCAGCGCCGCCCGGAGCAGCTTGTAGAGCATGACCGTGGTCGAGTCGCCGACGACCGTCTGCCCCGGCGCCGCGCCGAGCACGACCCGGCCGATGGCATCGCCCACGGCCGTGGGGCGGTCCATCCAGCGCTCGTCCCACGCCCGGATGAGCCGCTCACCCCACTCCCCGTCGACGAAGCGGGCGAGCCGGTCGCGGGTGACCTCCAGCGGGCGGCCGAGCGAGTTGCCGTCCAGGTAGGCGACCACGCCCTCGGGGAGGACGAACTCGTCCCGCAGCGCGGCCAGCGGGTCGCGTCGGTCGAGCTCGGCCGCCCGCGCGGCCACCCGGCCGGTAGCAGCTCCAGCACGTCGGGCGGTGGCTCGTGACCCATGGCGGCAGCGGTCACGGGATCAGGCGCCGATCCCCGACCGGACCGTGTACAGCTCCGGGAAGAAGGTGAGGTCCAGGGCGCGCCGGAGGAAGTCCACGCCCGAGCTGCCCCCGGTGCCCGTGGCGAACCCGATGGTGCGCTGGACGGTGCGCAGGTGCCGGAACCGCCAGAGCTGGACGCCGTCCTCGAGGTCCACCAGGTCCTCGCAGGTGGCGTACTCCGCCCAGTGCGCCTCGGTGTCCCCGTAGATCCTCCGGTACACCGGCAGCAGCGCCGGGTGCTCGACCCACGCCTGCCGGACGTCGCGGTGCAGCACCTCCTCCGGCACGGGGTGCCCCCGGCGGGCCAGGAACCGCAGGAAGGCGTCGTAGACCGTCGGTGAGTCCAGCAGCTCGGTGAGCAGTTCCTGGGCGCCCGGGTCGGCGGCGAAGACGGCGAGCAGGCGCTCGTTCTTGTTGCCGAGCAGGAACTCGACGGCGCGGTACTGGTAGGACTGGAAGCCCGAGGAGTTGCCCAGCACGCCGCGGAACTCGGCGTACTCGCTGGGGGTCAGGGTCGCCAGGACCGACCACTGCTCGGTGATGGTGCGCAGGATGTGCTTGACCCGCGCCAGCCCCTTGCGCGCGTGCTGGACGTCGTCGCGGTCGAAGTTCACGCGGACCGCGCGCAGCTCGTGCAGCGCCAGCTTGAGCCACAGCTCGGTGGTCTGGTGCTGGATGATGAACAGCGGCTCGTCGTGGTGGTCGCTGATCGGTCGCTGCACCGACAGCAGGGTGTCCAGCCCGAGGTAGCCCCCGTAGCTCATCCGGGCGCTGAAGTCGGTCTGCACGCCCTCCTCGAGCGGCCGGACCCCGTCCTCGATCGCCATGACGCCGCTCCTCCCGGACCCGGTGACGCACTGCGCCGTCCGGTAGTACTACCGCATGACGAGCCCGCGCGGCCGGGCAGGCGCCGGACCGGAGGACCGGTCGGTCCTCACCCGGCCGGCCTCCGCACCCGATGCGGTCCTGACCTACGGCCGCGACCCGGACCAGGTGGCCGACGTCCGCTTCGGCCGGTCGGCCGGGGGCGACCGGCCGCTGCTGGTGGTGCTCCACGGCGGCTTCTGGCGGCCGGCGTACGACCGCGTGCACCTGCGGCCGATGACCGAGGCGCTGGCCGCCGCCGGGTGGACGACGGTGAGCCCGGAGTACCGGCGCGTGCCCGGCCGGCCCGACCTCACCGTCGGGGACGTGGACACGGCGGTGCGCTGGGCGGCCCGTGCCGAGGAGCTCCCCGGTCCACCCGGCCGGCGCGTCGTCCTCACCGGGCACTCCGCCGGCGGGCACCTCGCGCTGCTGGCTGCCGCCACGGTCGCGCCCCCGCACACCCCGGCCGGCGTCGTGGCGCTCGCGCCGGTCGCGGACCTGCAGCGGGCTCAGGTCCTGGGCCTGGACGGGGATGCGGTCACGTCCTTCCTGGGCGGTGACGCCGCGGCACGGCCCGACCTGGACCCCGTCCGGCTGCCCGCGCCCCGTGGCCGGGTGCGCATCGTGCACGGGACGGGCGACCGCATCGTCCCGCCGGAGGTCGCCGAGTCCTACGCCCGGCGCCACCCGGCCGCGGCGCTCACCACCGTGCCGGCCGGCCACTTCGCGGTGGTCGATCCGCGCAGCGCCGCCTGGCCGGCGGTGCTGGGGGCGCTCGACGACGTCGGCACCGCCATCTGACGCCCCGGGCCGGCAAACCCCCATGAACGGTCATGCATGGCCGTGTATGGTCATGCATCGTGAGCGCAGCGCAGACGTGGACGGTCGGGGTCACCGGCGCCACCGGGTACGCGGGGGGTGAGGTGTGCCGGCTGCTGGCCGGGCACCCGAACCTCCGGCTGGCCGGGGTGCACGCCAACTCGAGCGCCGGCCGACGCCTGGGTGAGCTGCAGCCCCACCTCCTCCCGTTCGCCGACATGGTCGTCCAGCCCAGCGACGCGGCGGCCCTCACCGGCTACGACGTCGTCGTCCTGGCGCTGCCGCACGGCGAGTCGGCGGCGATCGCCGACCAGCTGGCGGCGGAGACACTGGTCATCGACTGCGGCGCCGACCACCGGCTGAACGACCCCGCCGCCTGGGCCCGCTGGTACGGCGGCGTGCACGCCGGCACCTGGCCCTACGGCCTGCCCGAGCTGCCCGGGCAGCGGGAGGAGCTGACCGGCGCGACACGGATCGCCGTCCCCGGCTGCTACCCGACCTCGGTCACCCTCGCGCTGGCCCCGGCGCTGGCCGCCGGCCTGGTCGAGCCCGACGTCGTCGTGGTCGCCGCGAGCGGCACCAGCGGCGCCGGCAAGTCGCCCAAGCCGCACCTGCTCGGCAGCGAGGTCATGGGCGCGGCGAGCGCCTACGGCGTCGGGGGAGCCCACCGGCACACGCCGGAGATGATCCAGGGCCTCTCGCAGGCCGCCGGTGCGCCGGTGGGCGTCAGCTTCACGCCGACCCTGGTGCCGATGAGCCGGGGCATCCTCGCCACCTGCTCGGCCCCGCTCACGCCCGGCGCCGACGCGGCCGCCGCGCGTGCGGCGTACGAGCAGGCCTACGCCGACGAGCCGTTCGTCCACCTGCTGCCCGAGGGCCAGTGGCCGACCACCGCGCAGGTGCTCGGCGCCAACACCGTCGCCCTGCAGCTGGCCGTGGACGCCGACGCGAACCGGCTGGTCGTGGTCGCGGCCGTCGACAACCTCACCAAGGGCACCGGGGGAGCGGCGATCCAGTGCGCCAACCTCGCCCTGGGCCTGCCCGAGACCACCGGCCTGCCGGTCGTAGGAGTAGCGCCATGAGCTGCACAGCACCGAAGGGCTTCTCGGCCGCCGGCGTGGCCGCCGGGCTCAAGTCCAGCGGCGACCCCGACGTCGCCGTCGTCCTCAACACCGGCCCGGACGACGCCGCGGCCGCCGTCTTCACGACGAACCGCTTCCCGGCCGCGCCCGTGCTGTGGAGCCGCCAGGTGCTGTCCGGCGGGCGCTGCCGGGCCGTCGTCCTCAACTCCGGCGGCGCCAACGCCTGCACCGGGCCGGAGGGCTTCCAGGACACCCACGCCACCGCCGAGCACGCCGCCACGCAGCTGGACATCGGCGCGATCGACGTCGCGGTCGCCAGCACCGGCCTCATCGGGGTCCGGCTGCCCATGGCGAAGCTGACCGCCGGCGTCACCGCCGCGGTGAAGGGTCTGACGGAGGACGGCGGGGCCGACGCCGCCCGGGCGATCATGACCACCGACAGCGTGCCCAAGACGACGGCGCAGGAGCAGGGTGGCTGGACCGTCGGCGGGATGGCCAAGGGCGCCGGCATGCTCGCCCCGAGCCTGGCCACGATGCTCGTCGTGCTGACCACCGACGCGGCCGCCGACCCCGACGTCCTGCAGCGGGCGCTCAAGGCGGCGACCGCCGTCAGCTTCGAACGCGTGGACTCCGACGGCTGCCTGTCCACCAACGACACCGTGATCGCCCTGGCCAACGGCGCGAGCGGGGCCACCCCCACCGAGGCGGAGCTCACCGAGGCGCTCACCGCCGCGTGCACCGACCTCGCGATGCAGCTCCTGGCCGACGCCGAGGGCTCGACCAAGGACATCGCGATCACCGTCCGCAACGCCGCGACGGTGGAGGACGCGCTCACCGCCGGCCGGGCCTGCGCGCGCAACAACCTGCTCAAGACCGCGCTGTTCGGCAACGACCCCAACTGGGGCCGGGTGCTCGCGGCGATCGGCACCACCGACGCCGCCTTCGAGCCCGACCGGGTCGACGTCACCATCAACGGCGTGACCGTCTGCCGGGGCGGCGCGATCGGCGATCCCCGCGAGGGCGTCGACCTCACCGGCCGGGAGATCACCATCGACGTCGACCTCCGCGCCGGCGCCGAGCAGGCCACCATCTGGACCAACGACCTGTCCATCGCCTACGTGCACGAGAACTCGGCCTACTCCACATGAGCGAGCACCAGGACCCCGCACCCCAGGACCCGACACCCCCCGACGTCCGGATCGACGAGCCGGTCCCGCCGCCGCGGCTGCCGCGGACCGTCGGCACCCGCCGCGTCATGCGGAAGAAGGACCCCGAGGGCGACGCCGCCAAGGTCGCCGTCCTCACCGGGGCGTTGCCGTGGCTCAAGGAGTTCCACGGCAACGTCGTCGTCATCAAGTACGGCGGCCACGCGATGGTCGACGACGAGTGCCGCCGGGCCTTCGCCGAGGACATGGTCTTCCTGCGGACCTGCGGCATCCTCCCCGTGGTCGTGCACGGCGGCGGCCCGCAGATCAGCGCCATGCTGGCCAAGCTCGGCATCTCCAGCGAGTTCCGCGGCGGGCTGCGGGTGACCACGCCGGAGACGATCGACGTCGTCCGCATGGTGCTGACCGGCCAGGTGGGCCCCGACATCGTCGGGCTGATCAACCAGCACGGCCCGATGGCGGTGCACCTCTCCGGCGAGGACGGCGGGCTGTTCACGGCGCGGCGGACCACCGCCGTGGTGAACGGCGAGCCGGTCGACGTCGGGCTGGTCGGTGACGTCGTCGCGGTCGACACCACCCCGGTCACTGCGCTGCTCGACGCCGGCCACATCCCGGTGGTGGCCAGCGTCGCCCCGGATGCCGGCGGCGTCGTGCACAACGTCAACGCCGACACCGCGGCGGCGGCGCTGGCCGCGGCGCTGGGCGCGGTCAAGCTCGTGGTGCTCACCGACGTCGAGGGCCTGTACGCCGACTGGCCCGACCGCGACTCGCTGGTCCAGCAGATCGACGCCCGCGAGCTGGCCGAGATCCTGCCCACGCTGGACGCCGGGATGATCCCGAAGATGGCCGCCTGCCTGCGCGCGGTCGAGGGCGGGGTGAAGCGGGCGACCGTCGTCGACGGCCGGACGCCGCACGCCCTGCTCCTGGAGACGTTCACCACCGAAGGCACCGGGACGATGGTCGTCCCGGCGAGGGACCAGAAGGAGGGCACAGCATGACGACGCACACCGAGGAGCTGGCCCGCCGCTGGTCGGCGGTGATGATGAACAACTACAAGGCGCCCCCGGTCGCGCTCGACCACGGCGCCGGAGCGCAGGTCTGGGACGTCGACGGCCGCGAGTACACCGACCTGCTCGGCGGCATCGCGACGACGATCCTCGGCCACGCGCACCCCAAGGTGGTCGAGGCGATCACCACCCAGGCGGCGAAGCTGGGCCACGTCTCCAACCTGGCCATGCACGAACCGGGGATCCAGCTCGCCGAGCGGCTGCTGGAGCTGGCCGGCCGGCCCGGGCGGGTGTTCTTCTGCAACTCCGGCGCCGAGGCCAACGAGGCCGCCTTCAAGATCAGCCGGCTCACCGGCCGCCCGCAGGTCATCACCGCCGAGGGCGCCTTCCACGGCCGGACCATGGGCGCCCTGGCGCTGACCGGTCAGCCGTCGAAGGCCGCCGCGTTCGCGCCGCTGCCCGGCGGGGTCTCCTACGTGCCCTACGGCGACGCCGAGGCGCTGGCCGCGACGGTCTCCGAGGCGACGGCGATGGTGCTGCTGGAGCCGATGCTGGGCGAGGGCGGCGTGCTGCCCGCACCGGCCGGCTACCTCGCCGCCGCCGCGTCGGCGGCGTCCGGGGTGGGCGCGCTGTTCGCCGTCGACGAGGTGCAGACCGGCATCGGCCGCACCGGCTCGTGGTTCGCGCACCAGTCCGACGGCCTGCACCCCGACGTCGTCACGCTGGCCAAGGCGCTCGGCGGCGGCCTGCCGATCGGGGCAATGCTGGCGTTCGGCGAGGCGGCCGACCTGCTGACCGCCGGCTCGCACGGCTCCACCTTCGGCGGCAACCCGATCGCGGCCGCCGCCGCCCTGGCGGTGCTCGACACCATCCGGGAGGAGGGGCTGCTGGAGCGGGCCAAGGAGCTCGAGCACCGGTTCACCGCCGGCATCGAGGGCCTCGGTCACCCGGGCATCAGCGGGGTCCGGGGGAGGGGCGCGCTGCTCGGCGTCGTCCTCACCGCCGACGTCGCCGCCCCGCTGGAGGCGCACCTGCGCAACGCCGGGTTCCTCACCAACGCCGTCGCGCCGGGCGTGCTCCGGCTCGCCCCGCCGCTGGTCCTTTCCGACGCGCAGGTCGACGCCTTCGTGGCCGCGCTCCCCGCCGCTCTCGACATCGCGATGGAGAACCACCAGTGACCCGGCACTTCCTCAAGGACGACGACCTCACCCCGGCCGAGCAGGCCGAGGTGCTCGCCCTGGCCGCCTCCCTCAAGGCCACCCGGCACACCGCCGGGGCACCCACCCCGCTGCGCGCCGCGGGCGGGGTGCCCCGGGCGGTGGCGGTGCTGTTCGACAAGCCCTCCACCCGCACCCGGGTGTCGTTCTCCGTCGGCGTCGCCGAGCTCGGCGGCTACCCGCTGGTCATCGACGCCGGGAGCAGCCAGCTCGGCCGCGGGGAGCCGATCGAGGACACCACCCGCGTGCTCGACCGGCAGGCGGCCGCCATCGTGTGGCGGACCTTCGGCCAGGACCGCATCGAGGCGATGGCGTCGGTGAGCCGGGTGCCCGTGGTCAACGCGCTCACCGACGAGTACCACCCCTGCCAGATCCTGGCCGACCTGCAGACGGTGATCGAGCGCAAGGGCTCGCTGGCCGGGCGCTCGATGACCTACCTCGGTGACGGCGCCAACAACATGGCGCACTCCTACCTGCTCGGCGGCGCCACCGCCGGCATGCACGTGCGGATCGCCTCACCCGAGTCGTTCCGGCCGGACCCGGCGGTCCTCGACCGCGCGGCGAAGATCGCGGCGGAGACCGGCGGCTCGGTGGCCTGGACCGCCGACGCCGCCCAGGCCGCGG
Organism: Blastococcus sp. SYSU DS1024; assembly: GCF_054050795.1. Classification (NCBI taxonomy): domain Bacteria; kingdom Bacillati; phylum Actinomycetota; class Actinomycetes; order Geodermatophilales; family Geodermatophilaceae; genus Blastococcus; species Blastococcus sp. SYSU DS1024. Next base: position 4,596 of record NZ_JBJHAA010000035.1, on the reverse strand, counting down.
AGGGCGCCGACGTGCTGGTCACCGACACCTGGGTGTCGATGGGGCAGGAGGACGAGTACGACACGCGCGTCGCCCCGTTCCTGCCCTACGCGCTGGACGGCGCCGCGCTCGCCCGCGCCGCCGACGACGCCGTCGTCCTGCACTGCCTCCCGGCCTACCGCGGCAAGGAGATCGCCGCGGAGGTGATCGACGGACCGCAGAGCGCGGTCTGGGACGAGGCGGAGAACCGGCTGCACGCCCAGAAGGCGCTCCTCGCCTGGCTGCTGGAGCGGTCGTGACCGGGCCCGTCCGTCCCGGAGGGCGCGCGTGACCTCCGCCCTCACCCGCTCGGCGCGGCAGGCACGGATCCGCGAGCTGATCGAGGCGCGGGCGATCACCTCGCAGACCCAGCTGGCCGTGCTGCTGGCGGAGTCGGGCATCGAGGTCACCCAGGCCACGCTCTCGCGCGACCTGGAGGAGCTCGGCGCGGTGAAGCTGCGCGGCTCCGACGGCGCACCGGCGTCCTACGTGCTGCCGCCGGAGAACGCGCCGCTGCGCCCCGCGCAGGCCGCGCCCGCCCGGCTCACCCGCCTGCTCGCCGACCTGCTCACCGGAGCCGAGGGCAGCGCCAACCTGGCGGTGCTGCGCACCCCGCCCGGGGCCGCGCAGTTCCTGGCCTCCGCCCTGGACAAGGTGGGCCTCCCCGACGTGCTGGGCACGATCGCCGGCGACGACACTCTCCTGGTGGTCTCGCGCGATCCGGACGGCGGCCCCGCGCTCGCCGAGCGGCTGCGCGCGATGGCCGCCCGCACCCCCGCCGTCTACCCCGAGCTGCACAGCGATCTCGCCGACGACCCCTCCGGAGGAACCGCCCCGTGACCGACCCGACCGCCCCCGCCCCGCACACCCGGCTCTGGGGCGGGCGCTTCGGTGGTGGCCCGTCGCCGGCGATGGCCGCCCTGAGCAAGTCCACCCACTTCGACTGGAAGCTCGCCCCCTTCGACCTCGCCGGCTCCCGGGCGCACGCCCGCGTGCTGCACCGCGCCGGGCTGCTCGCCGACGACGAGCTGGAGCAGATGCTCGGCGCGCTGCGCGAGCTGTCGGCGGAGGTCGCCGCGGGCACGTTCGTCGCCGTCGAGGCCGACGAGGACGTGCACGAGGCGCTCGAGCGCGGGCTCACCGAGAAGCTGGGGGCGCTCGGGGGGAAGCTCCGGGCCGGCCGCAGCCGCAACGACCAGATCGCCACCGACCTGCGGCTCTACCTGCGGCACACCGTGCGCGCGCTGGTGGGGGAGCTGTCCTCGCTGGAGTACGCGCTGGTCGGCCTGGCCGAGCGGTACCAGGACGTCGCTGCACCCGGCATGACGCACCTGCAGCACGCCCAGCCGGTGCTCTTCGCCCACCAGTTGCTGGCGCACGCGCACGCCTTCGCCCGCGACGTCGACCGGCTGCGGGACTGGGACAAGCGGGCTGCCGTGAGCCCCTACGGTTCCGGCGCGCTGGCCGGCTCCTCGCTGCCGCTGGACCCCGACGCCGTCGCCGCCGAGCTCGGCTTCGACCGCGCCTCGGACAACTCGATCGACGGCGTGAGCGACCGGGACTTCGCCGCGGAGTTCTGCTTCGCCGCCGCGCTCATCGGCGTCCACCTCTCCCGGCTGGGGGAGGAGGTCGTGCTCTGGACGTCGACCGAGTTCGGCTGGGCGCGCCTGGACGACGCCTGGGCCACCGGGTCGTCGATCATGCCGCAGAAGAAGAACCCCGACATCGCCGAGCTGGCCCGTGGCAAGTCGGGCCGGTTCGTCGGCAACCTGACCGGTCTGCTGACGATGCTGAAGGGGCTGCCGCTGGCCTACGACCGGGACCTGCAGGAGGACAAGGAGCCGGTCTTCGACTCCATGGAGCAGTTGCTCCTGCTGCTGCCGGCGGTCACCGGGATGGTCGCGACCCTGACCCTTCGCCCCGAGGTGCTGGAGGCTGCCGCGCCGCAGGGCTTCGCGCTGGCCACCGACGTCGCGGAGTGGCTCGTCCGGCAGGGGGTGCCCTTCCGGTCGGCGCACGAGATCTCGGGGGAGATGGTGGCCTTCTGCGAACAGGCCGGTCTCGAGCTCGACCAGCTGGACGACGAGCAGCTCGCCGGCATCGACCCGCGCCTCACCCCCGACGTCCGCTCGGTGCTGTCGGTGCCGGGCGCGCTGGCGGCGCGGTCGGCCCGGGGCGGCACGGCGCCGGAACGGGTCGCGGGGCAGCTCGCGCAGCTGGCCGAGGCGGCGCGGCAGCACGCCGAGTGGGCGGTGTCCTCGCCCGTGGCCGCGGCCCTCTGAGCGTGCCGTCCTCCGTGCCGGGGCCGCTGGTGCGGGCCGAGGAGCTGCTCGGGCCGCCGGACGCCGTGGCGCCGGCGCTGCTCGGCTGCTGGCTCGTCACCGACCGGCCGGAGGGCAGCGTCGCACTGCGGCTGACCGAGGTGGAGGCGTACTCGGGGTCCGGCGAGGATCCCGCGGCGCACTCCCACCGCGGCCCCACGCCCCGGGCGGCGATCATGTTCGGCCCGCCGGGACGGCTGTACGTGTACTTCTCCTACGGGGTGCACTGGTGCGCCAACGTGGTCGTGGGTCGCGAGGGCGAGGGGTCGGCGGTGCTGCTGCGCGCGGGCGAGGTCGTGGCGGGGGACGAGCTCGCCCGCGCCCGCCGCCCGGCGGCCCGCAGTCCGCGCGACCTGGCAGGTGGGCCGGCGCGGCTGACCCAGGCGCTGGGCATCGGGCGCGCCGATCTCGGCACCGACCTGCTCGACCGGTCCTCGCCCGTCCGGCTGCACCGGGGCACGCCGCCGGCCACGGTCTCGGCCGGGCCGCGCGTCGGCATCAGCGTGGCGACCGAGCTGCCCTGGCGCTTCTGGGAGACCGGCGCACCGTCGGTGAGCGCGTTCCGGGCGGGTGGCAGACCCCGCCGTGGGCGGGGCGGGCAGGATGGACCCTCGTGACCACGCCTTCCGCCCACGCAGTCATCGACGAGCTGCACCGCCGGGGGCTGATCGCCCAGAGCACGGACGAGGCCGCGCTGCGCGCACACCTCGCCGAGGGGCCGGTGAGCTACTACTGCGGCTTCGACCCGACGGCACCCAGCCTGCACGTCGGGCACCTGCTGCAGTTCATGGTGCTGCGCGCCCTGCAGCGGGCCGGGCACCAGCCGGTGGTCCTGGTCGGCGGGGCCACCGGCCTGATCGGTGACCCCCGGATGACCGCCGAACGCCAGCTCAACGACCGGACGACGGTCGCCGGCTGGGTCCAGCGGATCCGGGCCCAGGTGGCGCCCTTCCTCGAGCAACCCGTCGAGGCAGACCCGTCGCTGCGAGGACCGGTCTACGTCGACAACCTCGAGTGGACCGGTCAGTTGTCGGCCCTGGACTTCCTGCGGGACATCGGCAAGCACTTCCGGGTCGGCCGGATGCTGGCCAAGGAGGCCGTCTCGGCCCGGCTCAACAGCGAGGCCGGGATCAGCTTCACCGAGTTCAGCTACCAGCTCCTGCAGGCCAACGACTTCCTGGAGCTGTACCGCCGTCACCGGGTGACGCTCCAGAGCGGCGGCTCGGACCAGTGGGGGAACCTGACCGCCGGCACCGACCTGCTCCGCCGCGTGGAAGGCGTCACCGGGCACGCCCTCACCACCCCGCTGGTGACCAAGTCCGACGGCCAGAAGTTCGGCAAGAGCGAGGGCGGGGCCGTCTGGCTCGACCCGGCGCTGACCACGCCCTACGCGTTCTTCCAGTTCTGGTTGAACGCCGACGACGTCGATGCCCGGGCCTGGTTGCCCCTGTTCTGCGAGCGGCCGGCCGAGGAGGTGGCGGCCCTGCTCGCGGAGTCGCTGGAGCGACCGGCCAGCAGGGCACCGCAGCGGGCCCTCGCCGAGGAGCTGACCCGCCTCGTCCACGGCGAGGACGAGCTGCGCCAGGCCGAGGCGGCTGGCCGGGCGTTGTTCGGGCGGGAGGACCTGCGGTCCCTGGGCGAAGGCACCCTGGCCGCGGCGCTGCAGGAGGCGGGCAGCGTCACCGTCGACGGCGAGGTACCGACCATCGCCCAGCTGCTGCAGCAGACCGGCCTGGTGGCCTCGTTGTCGGAGGCGCGACGCACGGTGAAGGAGGGCGGGGCATACCTCAACAACGATCGGGTCACCGACGCCGAGGCGCGCCCCACCTCCGACGACTGGCTCCCCGGCGGCTGGCTCGTCCTCCGGCGTGGCCGCCGCTCCATCGCCGGCGTCCGGAGGGCCGGCTGAGCGTGCCGGGTGCCGGCGTGAACACCGGGCGTCGGCCGTGTGACGGCAGCGTGTCGGGCGTCACCGCACCGGGGTTTGACACGCCCCGCGCCGCCACGTAACTTTCTCTCTGCGCCGCGCGGCCCGGAAGGGCCGCCGGACCGGGGCCCGGGTAGCGGGTCACTGGAAACCGGCGTAGAGTTGGACATCCAGCCAGGGACGAAGCCCGCGAGGGTCTAGTTCTTGCGCGTCCGCTCCTTGAGAACTCAACAGCGTGCCGAAAGTCAGTGCCAAGTAATACCCCGTGCCATGGCTCTTGTGGTTGTGGCAGGGATTCCTTTGGTTGATTGATATCGCGAGTGTCAGCTC
>NZ_JBJHAA010000034.1:0-26930 GCF_054050795.1 Blastococcus sp. SYSU DS1024 | reverse complement strand
TGCGCACGGCGCGGGACGAGGGTCTGGCCGGGGGCGGCGTGGGCGGCGGAGTCCCCGACCCGGGGGGCGGCGCGGCGCAGCGCCGGCGAGCTGGCCGGGGTCGGCAGGCTGGGCAGCTCGGTGACCTCGGTCACCGAGGCGGTGTCGGTGCGGCGGAAGAGCTCCGAGGCACCCGGGAGCACGGGCCGGCGCGTCATGCCGACACCTCCTCGCCGGCGCTCGTCGGCAGCATGCCCTGAGTCGCTGCGCCCATGTGTGATCCCGCACGCTCGATCACAGTGCGAGCACCTCCCTGGCGAGGTCCCGGTACGCCGCGGCGCCCGTCGACGTGGGTGCCCACGTGGTGATCGGCTGCCCGGCGACCGTGGTCTCCGGGAACCGCACGGTGCGCTGGATGACGGTCTGGAACACGGTGTCGCCGAACGCCTCGACGACGCGGCTGAACACCTCCCGGCAGTGCACGGTCCGGGTGTCGTACATGGTCGCGAGGATGCCGTTGATCTCCAGCGACGGGTTGAGCCGCTCCTTGACCTTGTCGATCGTGTCGACCAGCAGCGCCACCCCCCGCAGGGAGAAGAACTCGCACTCCAGCGGGATCACCACACCCTGGGCGGCGGTGAGCGCGTTCACCGTCAGCAGGCCGAGCGAGGGCTGGCAGTCGATCAGGACGTAGTCGTACTCGTCGACCACGTCGGCCAGCACGCGCAGCAGGGTCTGCTCCCGCGCCACCTCGCTGACCAGCTGCACCTCCGCCGCGGAGAGGTCGATGTTGCTCGGCACCAGGTCCAGGCCGGGGATGTCGGTGGACACCCGCACGTCGCGCAGGCTGGTCCGCCGCTCCATGAGGGCGTTGTAGATCGTCCGGTCCAGGTTCTGGGCCGGCACGCCCAGCCCCACCGACAGCGCCCCTTGCGGGTCGAGGTCGATGAGCAGCACCTTGCGGCCGAACTCCACCAGCGCCGCACCCAGGTTGATGGTGGACGTCGTCTTGCCGACGCCACCCTTCTGGTTGCACATCGCGATGACGCGGGCCGGACCGTGCTGGGTCAGCGGCTTGGGGTCCGGCAGGGGGCGCTGACGCGCCCGTGCCGGGTCCAGCCGCAGCGCGGCCGCCCCCATCTCGGGGTCGGTGTCGTGCGGGCGCGCGACGGCAGAGGCCGCGTCCGCTCGGATCGCCATGGGTTGTCGCCTCCAGCTCGAGCCCGTCCGGACGTTCCGGGTGCGGCCAGCCGTCCTGTCCGCTCGGGTGAGGGAGACGCTAGGGAGCTGGAGAAAGGTTCCCAAGGCGGCACGCCGTCGACGTGTCGACATGGCGACGAATGCCAACCCGTGTGACTGCTCAAGCCGAGCGAGCTGTCAGATCTGACGAAGCACAGCGCCCTCTGCTGTCAGGTGAGCGCACGGGGGTGGCTGGTCGCGTAGACCTCGCGGAGCCGGTCGACGGTCACCAGCGTGTAGACCTGGGTGGTCGTCACCGAGGCGTGGCCGAGCAGTTCCTGCACCACGCGCACGTCGGCGCCGCCGTCGAGCAGGTGGGTCGCGAAGCAGTGCCGCAGGGTGTGCGGCGAGATCTCCGTACCGTGCGGACCGTGCGCCAGCCCGGCGCGCTCGGCCGCCGTCCGGAGGATCGACCAGGCGCTCTGCCGGGACAGCGGACCGCCACGCACGTTGAGGAAGAGCGCACCGCCGCGCACCCCCGAGCGGCCGTTCGCGGCGAGCGCCGGGCGCGCCCGCACCAGGTACTCCTCGACGGCCCGCAGGGCGTAGCTGCCGACCGGCACCACGCGCTCCTTGCCGCCCTTACCGGCCAGCCGGACGGTGCTCTGCCCGCGGTCGAGGTCGTCCACCGCGAGTCCGACGGCCTCGGAGATGCGGGCCCCGGTGCCGTACAGCACCTCCAGCAGCGCCCGGTCGCGCAGCCCGCGCGGCCCCTCCAGCGCGCCGGCCGCCTCGATCAGCGCCACCACGGACTCCACCGGGACCGCCTTGGGCAGGCGGCGGGCCGGCGTGGGCGGGCGCACCTCGTGGGCGACGTCGTCGGGCACCAGCCCGTCGAGCAGCGCGAACTTGTGCAGCCCGCGCACGGCCACGACGGCACGGGCGGCGGAGGTCGCCGACAGGGGCGGGTGCTCGTCGTCGCCCCGGCGCAGCGCGGCGAGGAAGCCGGCGACGTCCGCCTCGGCGACCTCCCGCAGGCCGCGCACCCCCGCCGCCGCCAGGTACTCGGTGTAGCGGCGCAGGTCGCGGCGGTAGGAGGCGATGGTGTTGGCCGCCAGCCCCCGTTCCACGGTCAGGTGGTCCAGGTAGCCGGTGACGACGCGCTCGACGTCCGGCCCCGCGGACAGCGTGGTCAGTGGAGCACCTCCTGGAGCGGGACGGCGGCCATGCCGTGGGCCTCGGCCACCTCGGGGAGGACCACGCTGCCACCGACCACGTTCACGCCGTGGGCCAGGGCCGGGTCGCGGCGCACCGCGGCGGACGTGCCCTCGGCCGCGAGCGCCATGACGTAGGGCAGCGTGACGTTGGTCAGCGCGTGCGTGGAGGTGTTCGGTACCGCGCCCGGCATGTTCGCCACGCAGTAGAAGACCGACTCGTGCACGCGGAAGGTGGGGTCGTCGTGCGTGGTGGGCCGGGTGGCCTCGAAGCAGCCGCCCTGGTCGACGGCGATGTCCACCAGCACCGAGCCGGGCTTCATCTGCGCCACCAGCTCGTTGCTGACCAGCACGGGCGCCTTGGCCCCGGCCACCAGGACCGCCCCGATCACGAGGTCGGCGTCGAGCACGGCCCGCTCCACCTCGTAGGCGTTCGAGGCGACGGTCTGCAGGTGCCCCTGGTAGATCCGGTCGGCGGCCCGCAGCTTGTCGATGTCGCGGTCCATGACGACGACCTCGGCCTGCATGCCCAGGGCGATCGCCGCCGCGTTCATGCCCGAGACGCCGGCGCCGATCACCACCACCTTGCCGGCGTAGACCCCCGACACCCCGCCGAGCAGCACCCCGCGCCCGCCGTGCGCCCGCTCCAGGCAGTGCGCGCCCACCTGCGGCGCCATCCGCCCGGCCACCTCCGACATGGGGGCCAGCAGGGGCAGCGTGCCGTCGGCCTTCTGCACGGTCTCGTACGCGATCGCCGTCGTCCCGGAGGCGACGAGCGCGTCGGTGCACTCCCTCGACGCCGCCAGGTGGAGGTAGGTGAACAAGGTCCGCCCGGCGCGCAGGCGGCCGTACTCCTCGGCGACCGGCTCCTTGACCTTCAGCAGCAGGTCGGCGTCGGCCCACACGTCGTCGGCCTCGGCGACGATGCGCGCACCGGCCGCGGTGAAGTCGGCGTCGGGGATCGAGGAGCCCTCCCCCGCCCCCTGCTCCACCAGCACCTCGTGCCCGGCGCGCGTCAGCTCCGTCACGCCGGCAGGCGTGAGCGCCACCCGGTACTCCCGGTTCTTGACCTCTCGGGGAACTCCGACCCGCATCGCTGGCTCTCCTGGTCCCGGCGGGCCGCTCCCGAGGGTGACGGGCCAGCCCACCACGTCGTGGGCCGCCCGGTCGGGGCGGGCCTCGCCGCGGAGTGTAGGCACGCCGACGGCGTGGCGTCCCTGGCCGGAAGCCGTTTCGTGACCGTGCCGAGCCGCCGTCGCGACCGGCGCCGGGCTGCCGGGGCGCGCCGCCTGGCCGACGATGTCGGGGCCACCCGCCCCTCCCGGAGGACACCGCCCCATGCGCTTCTACGCCCAGCACCCCGCGCTGCGGGCCCGCCAGCTGGCCGCCGACCTGGGCTTCCTGGCGTGGACGGTGGGCTGGGTGCTCGTGGCCCGGGCCGCGCACGGCGCCGTCCTGCTGCTGGCCGAGCCGGGCCGGGCGGTCGAGGACCTCGGCCGGTCGGTGGCCGGCTCGATGAGCTCCGCCGCGTCGGCCGCCGAGGGGGTCCCGCTGGTCGGCGAGGAGCTCGCCGCACCGTTCGACGCACTCGCGGGTGCCGGCGGCTCGGTGCGGGGCGCCGGGCAGTCCGCGCAGGACGCCGTCGGCACGCTGGCGACGATCCTCGCCGTCGTCCTGGTCCTGCTGCCCGTGGGCTGGATGCTGCTGCGCTGGCTGCCCTGGCGGCTGCGGTACGCCCGTGACGCGGGCGCGGCGACCCGCCTGGCCGGCAGCGGCGCGGGCCTGGACGTGCTCGCTGTCCGGGCCGCCGCCACCGCGCCGCTGGACCGCCTGGCCGCGCTGCCGGCCGGCACCGGCGCGGCCTGGTGGGCCGGTGATCCCGCGGCCACGCGCGAGCTCGCCCGACTGGAGCTGCGCCGGCTCGGGCTGCGCCCGCCCCCGTGAGGCACTGGACCGCCACCGGTCAGGGACCCGCGCTGAGCCGGCGAAGCGTGGGGGGAGGGCTGGTCCTCCTGCTCAGCCCGCCTCGACCGGGCGGAGCCGCGGGCCGGCCGCCCGGAGCTGCGCCGCGGCCAGCAGCCCGACGACGGCGGCGACGTTGCGGATCCCCCCGTCGAACACCCGCTGGACCGCGTCGGCGAGCGGCACCCGCTGCACGGTCATGTCCAGCTCCTCGTGCTCCACGGTGAAGCCCTCGGGGCGGCCGACCTCGGTGAGCCCCTCGGCCAGGTAGACCAGCACCTGCTCGTCGCAGAAACCGGGCGAGCTGTAGTGGGTGGTCAGCAGCGACCACCGGGCGGCCGAGAGCCGGACCTCCTCGGCCAGCTCCCGCTTCGCCGTCTCCAGCGGCGGCTCGCCCTCGGCGTCGCGCAGCCCCGCCGGCAGCTCCCACAGGTAGCCGCCGACCGGGTGCCGGTACTGCCGCAGGAGGACCACGTCGTCGGTCTCGGTGAGCGCCACGACCGCCACCGCCCCCGGGTGGCGGACCACCTCCCGGACGCTGTCCCCACCGCCCGGCATCGCCACGGTGTCCTTGACCAGGCGGATGACCCGGCCCTCGTACACCGGCTCGGAGGCCAGCACGCGGTACTCGTGGGCGGCCGGCTCCTCCTGGCCCATCAGATGCCGACCTTCTCCGCCTCGTCCACCGGCACCGGCAGCCGGGCCGACTCCTGGTAGTCGACGGCGGCCTGCACGAACGCGGCGAACAGCGGGTGCGGCCGGGTCGGGCGGCTCTTGAGCTCCGGGTGCGCCTGGGTGCCGACGAAGAACGGGTGCGCCTCGCGGGGCAGCTCGGCGAACTCCACCAGCAGCCCGTCGGGCGAGGTCCCGGAGAACACCAGGCCGGCCTCGCTGAGCCGGTCGCGGTAGGCGTTGGCCACCTCGTACCGGTGCCGGTGCCGCTCGGTGATCTCGGTGGCCCCGTAGGCGGTGGCCGCCACCGAGCCGTGCTGCAGGGTCGCCGGGTAGCTGCCCAGGCGCATGGTGCCGCCCATGTCCCCACGGCCGGCCACCACGTCCAGCTGGGTGGCCATCGTCGAGATGACCGGGTCGGGCGTCTCCGGGTCGAACTCGGCGGAGTTGGCCTGCGCCAGGCCGGCGACGTCGCGGGCGTACTCGATGACCATGCACTGCAGGCCCAGGCACAGCCCCAGCGTCGGGATGCCGTTGGTGCGGGTGTACCGGATGGCGCCCAGCTTGCCCTCGATACCGCGCACGCCGAACCCGCCGGGGATGCACACGCCGTCGACGCCGGCCAGCGCCTTCTCGGCCCCCTCGGTGGTCTCGCAGTCGTCGGAGGGGACCCAGCGGATCTGCACCCGGCTGCGGTGCGCGAAGCCACCGGCGCGCAGCGCCTCGGTGACCGAGAGGTAGGCGTCGGGCAGGTCGATGTACTTGCCGACGAGCGCGATCGTCACCGTCTGCTTCGGGGCGTGGACGCGGTCGAGCAGGTCGCCCCACACCGTCCAGTCCACGTCGCGGAAGGGCAGGCCCAGCCGGCGGACGACGTAGGCGTCGAGCCCCTCCCGGTGCAGCACCTTGGGGATGTCGTAGATCGACGGCGCGTCGGGGCAGGAGATGACCCCCTCGGCGTCGGTGTCGCACATCAGGCTGATCTTGCGCTTGAGGCCCTCGTTGATCTCGCGGTCCGAGCGGCAGACCAGGGCGTCGGGCTGGATGCCGATGCTGCGCAGCGCGGCGACCGAGTGCTGCGTCGGCTTGGTCTTCAGCTCGCCCGAGGGCGCGATGTAGGGCACCAGCGAGATGTGCAGGAAGAAGCAGTTGTCCCGGCCGATCTCGTGCCGGACCTGGCGGGCGGCCTCGAGGAAGGGCAGCGACTCGATGTCGCCGACCGTGCCGCCGATCTCGGTGATCACGACGTCGACGCGCTCCGCGCCGTCGGCGCCGGCGAGGATGCGCGCCTTGATCTCGTTGGTGATGTGCGGGATGACCTGCACCGTGTCACCGAGGTACTCGCCGCGCCGCTCCTTGGCGATCACGTCGGAGTACACCTGGCCGGTGGTCACGTTCGCCCGGCCCGAGAGGTCGATGTCGAGGAAGCGCTCGTAGTGGCCGACGTCGAGGTCGGTCTCCGCGCCGTCCTCGGTGACGAACACCTCGCCGTGCTGGAACGGGTTCATCGTGCCCGGGTCCACGTTGAGGTACGGGTCGAGCTTCTGCATCGTGACCCGGAGGCCGCGGCTGGCCAGCAGGGTGCCGAGCGAGCTGGCCGTCAGGCCCTTGCCGAGCGAGGAGACGACCCCGCCGGTGACGAAGACGAACTTCGTCGGCTGGTTGTTGCGGAGCAGGACGTTGCTGCCCGAGTGATCACGTGTTCCAGACGGTCGATCCACGGGAGACGACCGTAACACGGTCGGGGCCCTCGGCCGGGCCGGAGTGCGGAGCGCCACCCGCGGAGCCACCCGTCCCGGGCCGGCCGCCCTCCGGGCCGGCGACCAGCCACACCAGCAGCGGCACCAGCAGGGCCGCGGCGGTGGCGGGCAGCGCGACGCCGGAGTCGTTGACCGCCGCCCCGATGGTGAGGCTCAGCGCCACGGACAGGAGCGCGGCGCGCAGCACGGCGGCGTCGCCGGGTGGCAGGCCGGCCGGGCCCCGCGGCGGGCGGCCGGGCCCGGCCGGTGCGCTGCGCAGCGGCCCCCCGGGCCGCAGCAGCCAGACGGCGGCGACCAGCGCGACCGGCAGCATCCACGCCAGCGGGCTGCCCAGCAGGATGCCGATGTTGGCCTGGGCCTTGCGGCTCACCACCGTCCACGCCTCACCGCTGAGCACCTGCTCGACGAAGCGGCCCAGGTGGCTGCGCTCCGTCGGCGGCCCCGTCCAGTCGAGCAGCGCCACCGTGCTCACCGTCACCACGGCGGCGGCCAGGATCGCCCCGAGCCGGACCACCGTGACGCGCACGCCGGTCAGCAGCATCGCCAGGAGCAGGAACCCGGGCAGGGCCGCCAGGACGCCCCCGAAGTCCCGGCCGAGCCCGGGCGCCCCGATGACGGCGACGACGAGCAGCCCGGCGCCCACCACCACGACGGCCGTGCGCCCGCGCCGCCGCTCGGGGCTCGACCGGCGTCCGACCGCCGCGGCCAGCGCCGCGGTGACCGTCAGCGCGCTCACCGACAGCAGCCCGAAGGTGAGGTTGCCGTAGCCGGTGAACCGCCCGGCCACGATCGCGTCGTAGCCCAGCGGCCCGTTGAGCTCGAGCGTCGAGCCGGTGAGCACGTCGCCGACGAGGGTGACCAGGGTCAGCACGAGGACCGCCAGCGCCGGCCCCAGCCGGCGGCGGCGCCACGGGCCCAGGACGGCGATCCCCAGCACCACCAGGTCGGCGACGACCACGGCGGTCACCAGCGCCGGCAGCGGCTCCCCGGCCCGTTCCCACGGCGCCAGGCCCGCGAGGTAGGTGGCCACCGGCAGCCCGGCGGCGGCCAGGCACAGCAGGCGCAGCGCCCGGCGGACCGGCGGCCAGGTCCCGGGGCGGGCGCCCCGCCGCGCCGTGCCGACGACCAGCACGCCCAACCCGACGACGGCCGCGCCGAGCAGCACGAAGGTCCAGAAGAAGCCACCGGTGTTGCGGTGGTGGGTGAGCGCGGCGGTGTTGACCCGCTCGAGCTCGGCGACGGCCTCGGGCAGGGGTGGTCGCTGCCCGGTGCTCCGCCACGGTTGCCCGTTCATCGACGACGGCGGGTCGAGCCCGAGCGCGCGGAGGGCGGTGGGGGCCACGTCGATCAGCTGGACGAACGGCGCCCGGCCGGTGCTCGCCGAGGTCAGCCAGCCCGCGTCGAAGCCGGGCCCCGAGGCCATGCCGACGTGCAGCTGGGGGCGGCCGTCGTTGACCTCGGAGATGCCGGCGAGCAGCAGCAGGGTGTCGCCCGGGAGCGCGTCGACCCCGGCGCGCAGCCGGCCCAGCGCGTCGTCGATCCGGCCCAGCGCGGCCGCCCGCGGCTCGGGCCGGGTGCCGTCGTCGGTCGGCTCGGCACCGGGGGCGCCGGCGTCGGTGAGCTGGTCCAGGGAGACCAGGGTCAGCGGGCAGGAGCTCAGCAGCTCGGTCAGCTCGGCCGGGTTCGCCGGCAGCGTGGGCACGGTGGTGAGGGGCACCCCGTCCGCGGCGACGGCCAGCGCGGCGGCCCGGCCCGACACCGCGGCGCACCCGACGGCCTCACCCAGCGCGCCGGGCTGCGCGCCGAACCGGACGGTGCCCTCGTCCTCGGCGATCCGGGCGACCGTGGCCTGCGGATCGCCCAGCGCCACCGCGGCCACCCGCTCCTGCAGCCCGCACCGCGTGAGCGAGGTGTCCAGCCGGGGCTCCTCCACCTGCTCCTCGTCCGGGGCCGGCTCCGCCCCGTCGCCGTCCGCGCCGGGCTCCTCCAGCGGCTCCGGGTCGGGCAACGTGGGCAGCGGAACGGGGGGCAGCCCCTCGTCGGTGCCGGGGAAGCGCGCCCGGTTCCCGGCGCCGAGCGTGGCCCAGCCGTCGAGCAGGCAGGTGGTGGAGCGGGCGGCCCGCACCGACGTCGCCCCGATCGCCGATCCCTCCGCGAGCGCCCACAGCTGCGGCGTCGCCGCTGCGTCGACGTCGGCCCAGGTGAGCCCGGGCACGCCCACCACCACGACGCGGTCGGCTGCGTAGCCCTGCTGGTCGGCCACCGCGCCCGCCCCGGCCGGCAGCCCCACCAGCAGCAGCAGGACCAGCGCCACGAGCGCCGCTGCCCTGCGCGCCACCCGCGTGGCCGGTCCGGTCACGTCCCCGGCCGGGCCGGGCCCGCCCCCAGCAGCTCCCGGTAGACGCCGACCAGCTGCGCGGCCGTGCCCTCCTCGTCGGGCCAGGTGGCCGCCTGCCGCAGCCCCGCCTCGGCGAGGTCGGCGGCGTGCGCGCTGTCGCAGAGCACCCGCACCACTGCCTCGGCCAGCGCCTCGGGATCTCCTGGCGGGACGAGCTCGGCCGCATCCCCGAGCAGCTCCGGCAGCCCGCCGGTGCGGCTGGCCACCAGGGGGACCCCCGCCCGGAGCGCCTCCTGGGCGGTGAGCGAGCGCGCCTCCCAGCGCGAGGGCAGCACGCAGAGGTCGGCGGCGCCGAGCAGGTCCGCGACGTCGTCCCGGCGGCCCAGGAGCGTGACCGGCAACCGCTCGGCCCGGATGCGGCCGGCGAGCTCGTCGTGCAGCGGCCCGTCACCGGCCACGACGACCGAGGGCACCGGGCGCACGCGCTGGTCGTCCGACCAGCGGGCCACGGCGTCGAGCAGGACGTCGTAGCCCTTCTGCGGGTGCAGCCGGCCCACGGCGACGACGAGCGCGCGGTCGTCGTCCAGCCCCAGCTCCTGCCGCACCTGCGCCGGGGTGCGCGTGGCCGCGGGCAGCGGCGGCGCGGAGACCGGCGCCAGCCGCACGTCGCGCGCACCCTGCCGGCGGGCGTTCTCCGCCAGGTCGGCCGAGGCGGCGAGGACGACGTCGGCGGCCCGGACGGCGGCCCGCTCGGCGCGCGCCAGCACGCGGCGCCGCAGGCCACCGCCCTCGGGGAGGGCGTTGTGCAGGGTGAGCACCAGCGGTGGCGACCCGCCGGCCAGCCGGCGCGCGGCCGCGGCGACCAGGCCGGCGCGCAACCCGTGCGCGTGCACGAGATCGCTGCCGGCCAGCGCCGCGCGCAGCACCTGCACCGCCCGGGCGTCGGCGGCCGGCGCCAGGCCGGCGGAGATCTGGACGGGGGCGAAGTCGGCGCCGCGGCCGGAGAAGTCGAACAGCGCGTCGGTGGCCGCCGGGCCGCAGACACCGACGTCGGCTCCGGCGGCGAGCAGCGGGGGCAGCAGCGAGCGCACGTGGGTGCCCACCCCGCCCGTGCTGGTGGCGAGCACCTCGGTGATCCGGCGGTTCCGCAGGGGCGCCTCAGCCACCGCGCACCTCCTGCTCGCCCGTCGACCGCAACTCCCGGAACGCCCCCACCAGCTGCGCGCGGGCCGTTCCCATCATGACGGCCAGCGACACGACCAGCACGACACCCCCGGCGAGGACCCCAGCAGCCAGCGTGGCGAGCACCCCGCCGTGGGGCACCGGGTCGGCGTCCAGCGCCCGGGCGAGCCCGAGCCCCGCCGCACCGCCCAGGGCGGCGGCCAGCACCGCCACGGGGCCGGTGCGGGCCAGGCCGCCCAGCGCCGGCCGGCCCGCCGCACGCGCGACCACGACCAGCAGCCCGGCACCGGCGACGGTGACGCCCACGGTGTGCCCCAGCCCGAGCGCCATCGCCCGGTCCTCGGCGGGCAGGACGCCGGCCAGCACGACGTCGGCGAGCACGGCGAGCAGCCACCCGCCGAGCACGCACGCGGTGGGGGCCTTCCACAGCCCGCGGGCGTAGAGGGCGCGGGTCAGCAGGGCCACGAGCCCGTAGCCGAGCAGGCCCGGTGCGAAGGCGACGATGGTGTCGCGCAGCGCGGACACCTCGGCGTCGGTCCCCGAGCCCAGGAAGACGCGGGCCATCGGACCGGCGATCGCGACCAGCGCGGCGGCGGCGACGGCCGAGGCGGCCACCGTGAGCACCGTGACCGGCGCCAGCGCCCGGCGGTAGCCGGCCTCGTCGCCGCTGTCGGCGCGCTCGGCCAGCCCGGGGTACGCCGACGTCGCCAGCGGGACGGCGAGGGCCGCCCACGGGACCAGGAAGACGGTGAGGCCGGCGGCGTACACGACCTGGGTGCCGTCGGGGGCGCCGCTGTTGGCCAGCCGGATGGCGACCGCGGCCAGCAGTTGCTGACCGGCGAGGGTGAGCACGCCCGCGAGGGCGAGCCGGCGCACCCGCGGCGCCGCCCCGACCGGGAAGCGCAGCGCGGGGCGCAGCCCCAGCCGCAGGCCCCGCAGCGGCACCAGCAGGCTGAGCGCCAGGGCCGCCACGCCGAGCGTCGTCCCGACGCCCAGCACGAGCTCGGCCGGCGTGGAGAGCCCGGCCGCCTGCTGGTCGCCGCCCCACGCGGCGAACAGCAGGTACGCCGACGCGACCACCACGCTGGACAGCAGCGGGGCCAAGGCCGGCCCGGCGAAGCGCCGGTGCGCCTGCAGCACACCGGTCAGGACGATGCCGATCCCGTAGAGGACGACCTGCGGCGCGAACACCAGCAGGAACCGGCTCGCCAGCTGCACCTCGGCCTCGTCGCCCCCGCCGAGGAGCAGGCGGGCGATCGGCTCGGCGAGCAGCGCCAGCAGGACCGCCAGGGGGACGAGCAGCAGCAGGGTCCAGCCGAGCAGGGCCGACGCCGTGCGCCGTACCTGCTCGCGGTCCCCGGCCGCGATCCCGCCGGCGAGCATCGGCACCACCAGGCTGGCGAGCGCGCCGCCGGCGACGACCTCGAAGACGATGTTCGGGACGTTGTTGGCCGCCAGGTAGGCGTCGCCGGTGCTGCCGGGCCCGACGGTGTTGGTGAAGACGAGCGTGCGGCCGAAGCCGGCGAGCCGCGCCAGGAGGGTGAGCACGGCGATCAGGGCCGCGGCCCCGGCCACGCCCCGGGCCACCTGCCGGGTGCTCACGAGGGACGGCGACCGAGGCGGTCCAGTTCGCGGAAGCCGGGGGTGGCCTCGATCACGCGGGTGAAGCTGACCCGCTCGCTGGCGAGCGTGAGCCCGCTGATCGCGGCCAGCGCACCGGCGCGCACCCCGCGGGACGGGACGGCGGCCAGACGGAGCCCCAGCAGGGCGCCCAGGGCGTTGGCCCCGCTGTCCCCCAGCATGATCCGCTCCGCCAGATCATCGGGCAGCACGGCGAGGGTCGCGCCGAGGGGCCCGGCCACCAGGCCGGCCACGGGGCCGCCGAGACCGGCGGCCGCGGCGACGGCGCCGACCTTGGCCGCGCGCCCGGGCCGCAGGTCGAGCAGGTTGAGCAGGTTGGCGGTGCCGGCGACCAGCCCGGTGGTGAGCACGCCGTCGACCAGGGCACCGGTCCTCCGGCCGGGACCGCGGGTCAGGAACGCGGCGGCGGCCGCGGCGGCGCCGATGCCGGCCACCTTGACCGCTCCGGCCGAGACCCGGCCCTCCCGGAGCGCCCGCAGGTGCCCGGCCAGCCCCTTGTCGCGAGCCTGCTCGGGCCGGGCGCCGGCGAGGTCGTCGTACCCGCCGACGAGCCCCGAGACGGTGCCGACCACCACCGCGGCGGCCCGGGTCCCGGCCGGGGCGCCGAGGGCCGCCGACGCCGTCGCCGAGACGGCGAGCGCCGGCCCGCCGAGCAGGGACACCGGCCGGCCGGCGTAGTTCGTCCGCCGCCAGGCCGCGCCGGCCGGCCGCGCCGTCAGCGCCGCCGCCGCGGCCAGGGCGACGCGCGCCGCTCCCGCACCGGCGAGCGCGAGGGTCGCGGCGCGCCGCGCGCTCACTGCGCGGCCGTGGGCACCGGCGGGACCGGCTGGGCGTCGTCCGCCGTCCCGTACTTGCCCGACGTGCCCTGCGACTCCTGGCCGAGGGCGAGGACGGTGCTGATCCGGCCCACCTCCGTACCCACGTTGTCCACCGTGGAGACGGCCGCGGCGAGCGCGGGATCCGCGCGCAGCGCACCGACGAGCCCCTCCGGGCGCGCCGTTGCCGCCGCGCCGGCGACGACGGCGCCGCGGCCCTGCTCGTCGAGCGCGGTGACGAGCTCGACGAGCGCGCCGTTGCGCTGGGCGGCGTCCTCGCCCTCGAACGGGCCGCCGGTGAGGACGACGGCGTGGTCGGCCGGCGAGACGGCAGCCGACTCGGCGCTGAGCACCTCCAGCGAGCTGAGACCGGCCAGCACCGAGGACACCGCCGCGGTGTCCGGCACGGGGCCACCCTCGGGGATCATGAGGACCTGGGACAGCAGGGAGGCCACCAGGACGGCGGCGTCGCCGCTCTCGGGCAGCTGGAGGCCGGCGGGGAGCCCCGCACCGGTCACGAAGCTCTGCAGCGCGGCCGCGGTGGCCGGGTCGCTGTACTGGGGCTGCAGGCGCACGACGCCGCTGACCGAGCCCCCGGCGTCGCCGATGAGCGCGGTGACCTCCTCGACCGTCTCGGGGGCGACGCCCTCGTCGGTGAGCACCAGCAGCACGCTGCGCTCGGTGAGGGTGCCGTCGACGAGGGGGCCGGCCACGGCCTCCTGGAACTCCTGGCTGGTGTCCAGCTGCGCCTGGAGGTCGCGGGTGCGGTCCTCGAGCGCCCGCTTGTCCTGCTCGAGCTGGGTGACCTGGTTCTCGATGTCGGCCAGGATCGGCTCGTTGAGCGCCGTGGTGCCGATGACGATCCCCAGCGCGACCGCGAGGAACACGGCGATCAGCGATACCAAGTGGTAGCGGAAGTCGATCACGAGAAGAGGTTCTCCAGCCAGAACATGAAGCTGTTCCATTGGTCGAGCAGCAGGTCGAGGTACAGCCGCCCCGCGGCGGAGACGGCGAGGGCCGACCCGATGGCGATGAAGGCGGCGAGGACCAGGACGACGAGCGCGGTGGTCGAGATGCGGCTGCGGTAGAGCCGGCTGACGCCCTTGGCGTCGACCAGCTTGCCGCCGAGCCGCAGGCGGGTGAGGAAGGTCGACGCCATGCCGCCGCGGCCCTTGTCGAGGAACTCGACGAGGGTGGCGTGGGTGCCGACCGCGACGATCAGCGTGGCGCCCTTCTCGTCGGCCAGCAGCATCGCGATGTCCTCGCTCGTGGCGGCGGCCGGGAACGTGATCGCCTCCACGCCGAGGTCCTGCACGCGGGCGAGGCCGGGAGCCCGCCCGTCGGCGTAGGCGTGGACGACGACCTCGGCGCCGGAGCGCAGGACGTCGTCGCTGACCGAGTCCATGTCGCCGATGATCATGTCGGGCGAGTAGCCGGCGTCGACGAGGGCGTCGGCGCCGCCGTCCACCCCGATGAGGACCGGGCGGTAGTCGCGGATGTAGGCGCGGAGGGCGTGCAGGTCCTCCTTGTAGTCGTAGCCGCGGACGACCACGAGCACGTGCCGGCCCTCGATGGAGGTGGCGACGTCGGGGACGCCGACCCCGTCGAGCAGGAGCGCACGCTCCCGCTTCATGTACTCCATCGTGTTGGCGGCGAAAGCCTCCAGCTGCACCGACAGCCCGGCCTTCGCGTCGGCCATCGCGGCGGCGACCGTCGCGACGTCGTGCTCGGTGCCCTCGGCCAGCACCGTGCCGTCGGCGTCGAGCAGCCGACCGCCGTCGAGGCGGACCTCGGCGCCCTCCTTGACTTTGGCGAACACGTCCTTGCCGACGTCGTCGAGCAGCGGGATCCCGGCGTTGATGAGGATCTCCGGCCCCAGGTTCGGATAGCGACCGGAGATGCTGGGCGCGGCGTTGACCACCGCGGCGACCTTGCAACCCACCAGCGCGTCGGCGCTGACCCGGTCGATGTCGACGTGGTCGATGACCGCGATGTCGCCGGGGCGCAGCCGCTTCGTCAGGTTCTTCGTGCGGCGGTCCAGGCGGACGGTGCCGGCGACGCCGGACTCCGCTTCCTGTGCCCGGCCGCGGCGAACGGTGCCGATGCGCATGACATCGCATGCTGCCACGCCGCGTGCGCGGGCCGATCATCCGACGCGCCTCGGCAACCTCCTGGTCACGCAGCGTGTCCGACACCACCTCCGCCCGACACGCCCACGCTGCTCCGCTCCCCGTTCCGGGGAACCGTTACCGAGTCGTGACTAGCGTTGCCCGCGTGACTGGAGTGGCGGGTGCCCTGACGACCGCAGCGTCCCTTGCGCAGCTGGAGGAGGACGCTCCGGCCGCTGTCGGCGCCGCGGTGATCCGAGCCGTTCCCGCGCCCGAGCCGGACCATGCCGCGGGCACGACCGGGGAGACCCCACCCCCGGCCGGGCAGGCGGCCGTCGAGGAGGCCGTCCGCCCGAGCGCTGGTCGTCGCGCGGGGCGCGGTCAGGGGATCCGGGAGCACCGCCGGCAGCAGACGCGCGAACGCATCGTCGACGCCGCCACGGAGCTGTTCGAGGCGCGGGGGTTCGACGCGGTGAGCGTCGTGGAGATCGCCCAGCGCGCCGGCGTGGTGGAGAAGACCGTCTTCAACCACTTCCCCGTGAAGGAGGGGCTGGTCTTCGACGCCGACCCGCCGATGCGGGCCGCCCTGCTGGCCGCGGTGCGCCGCCGGCCGGCCGGCGAGTCGGTGGCCGCGGCCGCGGGGAGCTTCGTGGTCGCCGCGGTGAGCCTGCTCGGCACGCCCGAGGCCGCCGACGGGGTGGCCCGGATGGCTCGGGTGATCCGGGGCAGCCGCACGCTGCAGGTGCGCGAGCGGGAGATCCTGGGTGAGCTCACGACCGCGCTGGCCGACCTGATCGCCGAGGAGACCGAGGCCCGGCCGGGGCAGGTGGAGCCGTGGCTCGCCGCCCACGCCGTCCTCGGGCTGTACGCCTCGCTGCTGGAGCTGGCCCGCGACCGCGTCCTGGCCGGGGTGAGCGGGCTGGAGCTCGCGGCGGAGCTGCGCCGCCAGGGACGCCGGGGCCTGGCCCTGCTGCAGTTCGGCCTCGCCGGCTACGCCAAGCGCAGATGACCTGCCGAGCGGGGACCCGGAGGGTTCCCCGAGGCAGGTCAGGACGCCGCCCCGCGAGGCGAGCCGCCGAGCGGGGGCCCGGAGGGCTCCCCGAGACGGCGCGGACAACGGCTCAGCGCAGGCCGGGAACGGCACCTGGCCGCGGTCAGATCACGAAGTGATCTGAAGAGATCGCAGCAGCTGGTGGCCGCGGTCACCGGGGAGACCCGGGTCGCGGGTGAACAGCGCGACCGCCACCATGTAGCCGTCGTCGGCTGCCCAGCCGTGGCCCTCCTCGCACAGCCGGCGGATGTGCTCGCGCACCTTGGGCTCGCTGCTGTACGGGCCGAAGTCCAGGCCCATGGCCAGGAAGTTCACGACCCGGTACCCGACCTCCTCCGCGGTGCGCACGGTCGTCTCCGGGTCGGAGTAGCTGGCGACCGCGGAGATCACGTTCGTGTAGCCGGCCTTCAGCAGCTGCAGCACCAGGTCGTTGCCGCGGACGCCGCCCCAGAGCTCGGGCATCAGGATGTCCCGGTCCGGCGCGGGGATGTAGGGCGGGTTGGAGATGGCCGTGCGGGCGGGGATGCCTCCGGCGGAGTCGGCCTGGTCGAAGAAGTCGCCGAGCTCGACGGTGTACCGGTCGGCGACACCGCGCTCGGCGATGTTGGCGCGGGCCTGCTCCACCGACGGGGCGCTGATGTCGTAGCTGCGCACCCGGAGGCCGGGCAGCGAGCGGACCACGTCGGAGATGGCGGTCGCGTCGCCGGTGCCCAGCTCGTCGACCCCCTCATCGATCCAGCCCAGCTGGTCCCGGTACTGGTCGAGCAGCATGCACACCGACAAGCCGTAGTGCGCGGACTCGTCGGTGGAGGAGAAGCAGGTCACCGACGGCCACTACCCCGGTCGGGCTCGCGGCACTCCCCCGGTCACCCGCCCGGGGATCCTCCGGGTCAGCGGGCCGCCGCGGCGACGGCGAGGAGCTCCCGGGCGTGCGCCTGCCCGGTGTCGCTGTCGGCGAGGCCGGAGAGCATCCGGGCCAGCTCGCGGACCCGGTCCTCCCCCTCGACCGACCGGATGTCGGTGGCGGTGACGCCGGCACCGGTGTCCGGCGCCTTGTCGACGACCAGGTGGGTGTCGGCGAAGGCGGCCACCTGTGCGAGGTGCGTGACGACCACGACCTGGTGGTCCCGGGCCAGGCGCGCCAGCCGCCGCCCGATCTCCCCGGCGGCCTGGCCGCCCACCCCCGCGTCGACCTCGTCGAAGACCATGACCGGTACCGGGTCCGCGCCGGCGAAGACGACCTCGATGGCCAGCATCACGCGGGAGAGCTCGCCGCCGGAGGCGCCCTTGTGCACGGGCCGGGGCGGTGCGCCGGGGTGCGCGGCCAGCAGCAGCGCCACCTCGTCGACGCCGTCGGACCCGGGGTCGTCGGGGTGGCTGTCGATGCTGAAGGAGACCTGGGCGCTCTTCATCGCCAGCCCGGCCAGCTCGCGGCCGACCTCGGCGGCGAACCCTTCCGCGGCGGCCCGCCGCCCCGCGGAGATCGCGGCGCCCAGGCGGTCGACCTCCGTGCGGGCGGCGTCCCGTTCGGCCTCGAGCGCCTCGAGTGCCTCGTCGGAGACGTCCAGCTCGGCCAGCCGGTGCTGCGCGTCCTCGGCCCAGGCGAGCACGCCGGAGACGCCCGCCCCGGGCTCGGCGTACTTGCGCACCAGCGCCGTGAGGGCGGCTCGGCGGTCGAGCACCTCGGCCAGCCGGGCGGGGTCGGCGTCCAGGTCGGCCACGTAGCCGGCGAGCTGGCCGGCGACGTCGGAGACGACGGCCACCGCATCGGCGAGGTCCTGGGCGAGCATGACCAGCGTCGGGTCGTCGGAGCCGGCCAGCGCGCGCTCGGCGATGGCCAGCGAGGCGGTGGCGTCCTGCGGCAGCTCGCCCCCGACGAGGTCGCCGGTGACGTCGCCGATCAGCGCCATGCGCGCCTCGTCGGCCGCGGCCCGCAGCGCATCGGCCTCGCTGAGCCGCAAGGCCAGAGTGTCGAGCGCCTCGTCCTCGCCGGGTTCGGGAGCGACCGCGGCGATCTCCTCGAGGCCGTGACGGAGCACGTCGGCGGCCTGCGCCAGCTCCCGGGCCTGCCCCCGCCGGCGGTCGAGGTCCGCGGCCAGGTCCCGCCAGCGCTGGTAGGCCTCCCGGTAGCGCTCCAGCAGGGCCAGGTGGTCGGCGCCGGCGTAGCGGTCCAGCGCACGGCGCTGCTCGGCCGGTCGGGAGAGCCGCAGCTGGTCGGTCTGCCCGTGCACCGCGAGCAGGCTCTCGGCGAGCTCCGCGACGACCCCGACCGGAACGCTCCGGCCGCCCAGGTACGCGCGGGACCGGCCCTCGGCGCTGACGGTGCGGGCGAGGATGAGGCTGCCGTCGTCGTCGGGATCGGCACCGGCGTCGGCCGCCCGCGCCCAGGCGGGTGACTCCGGCGGCAGCTCGAGGCGGCCCTCCACGCCGGCGCGACCGTTCGCCCGGACCCGACCGGGGTCGGCCCGCCCGCCGAACAGCAGGGTCAGGCCGGTCACCACCATGGTCTTGCCGGCGCCCGTCTCCCCCGTCACGACGGTGAGACCACGGCCCAGTTCCAGGGTGACGTCGTCGATCGCGCCGAGCCCCCGGATGCGCAGCTCCGAGAGCCGCCCGGTCGCCGTGCCCGCCGGGGTCGGTCGGTCAGACGTCGTCGTGCGTGCCGCCACCGCTCACCTCCCGCGCCGGGAGGTCCGGGCCGTCGACGTCGACGACGTCGCGGGTGAGGACGTTGCGGCTGGTGAACAGCTCGTGGCCCGGACCGGCGTGCCGGGCGTCACGGAAGCCGCGGACCGGCAGCCCGAACTTCGCCACCAGCCGGTCGCCGAACGTCGCGGCGTGCACGCGGGCGATGCGTACCGGCCGGTTCGCCCGGCGGACGTCGACGTGGCCACCGTCGGGGACCTCGACGGTGCGCCGCCCGTCGGCCGAGACACGCGCCCGGTTGCCGTCCGCGGGGACGGAGACGGTCACCACCGAGTTCGGCGAGGTGACCAGTGGCCGCGCGAACAGCGCGTGGGCGTTGGAGGGCACCAGCAGCAGCGCCTCGACGTCGGGCCACACCACCGGTCCCCCGGCGGAGAAGGCGTAGGCGGTGGACCCGGTCGGGGTGGCGCACAGGACACCGTCGCACCCGAAACTGGTCAGCGGCCGCCCGTCGATCGCGAGGACGACGTCGAGCACCCGCGAGCGCTCGGCCTTCTCCACCGAGATCTCGTTCAGCGCCCACGTGCCGCCGACGACGGTCCCGTCGCGGTCGCGGACGTCGACCCGGATCGCCAGCCGCTCCTCGACCGAGTACTCGCAGTCCTCGATCGCCGTCAGGGTCTCCTCGACCGCCTCGGGCTCGGTCTCGGCGAGGAAGCCCACCCGGCCGAGGTTGACCCCCATCAGCGCGGCGTCGGTGTACCGCGCCAGCTCGGCGGCGCGCAGGAAGGTGCCGTCGCCGCCGAAGACCATGATGATCTCGGCGTCCTTCGCGGCGGCCTCGTCGCAGGGGACCACCTCCGCGCCGGGGATCTCCAGGTCGGGCGCCTCGTCCTCGAGCACCTTGACCCCGATGCCGCCGCGGAGCAGCCGCGCCGCGGACGTGCGGGCCAGCTCGACGATGTCCTGCCGTCCGGTGTGCACCGTGAGCAGGACCCACCGGGCCTCCTGCCCGTCGTGCGGTGCCGTGCTCGGCTTGCTCACTGCGGTCCCTCCTGGACTGCTCGACGGACGGCGTCCTCCTCGGTCGGCCCGGCGTCGGACCGCAGCCAGAGGAAGAACTCCACGTTCCCAGCGGGCCCCGGCAAGGGGCTGGCCACCACGCCGGCGGTTCCCCAGCCCAGTGCGTGCGCCGCCCGGCCGACCTCCAGGACTGCCTGCACCCGGTGCTCGGGATCGCGCACGACCCCGCCGGCGCCGAGCCTCTCCCTGCCCACCTCGAACTGCGGCTTCACCATGGGCAGGAGGTCGGCGCCCGGCCGGGCGCACGCGGTGAGCGCGGGCAGCACCAGGCGCAGCGAGATGAAGGACAGATCGGCGACGACGAGGTCGACCGGGCCGCCGATCGCCTCGGGGGTCAGGGTGCGCACGTTGGTGCGCTCGTGCACCCGCACCCGGTCGTCCGTGCGCAGCGACCAGGCCAGCTCCCCGTATCCCACGTCGACGGCGACGACCTCCGCCGCCCCGCGCCGCAGGAGGACCTCGGTGAAGCCCCCGGTGGAGGCGCCGGCGTCCAGGGCCCGCCGCTGCTCGACCGGAACGGGAAAGGCCTCCAGGGCGCCGAGCAGCTTGTGCGCGCCGCGGGACACCCAGGAGGGCTCGTCGGGGTCGGTCCGCACCACGACGGGGGTGCCGGCCTCGACGCCGGTGGCCGGCTTGGTGGCGGCTTGGCCGGCGACGGCGACCCGCCCCTCGGCGATGAGGCTCACCGCGTGCTCGCGCGACCGGGCCAGACCGCGGCGCACGAGCTCGGCGTCCAGCCGGGCGCGACGGGCCATCAGCGCGGGTCGATCGTGCCGAGTTCGCGCTGCAGACGCGCGTGCTCGGCCTCGAAGACGGCGACGTGCTCGGACACGGGCAGCTCCTCCAGACCGCCCAGTCGACCGTCACCCGCGGACGTGACCGCCTGGTCCGCCGTCGCGTCGGGGACCGGTGCCGGCGGCCGGGGCCCGGTCGTGGGCCCGCCGGGAGCGGCGACCGGCGCAGCCCCGGGGCGATGGGGCCCGGGCACCGGACGCGGTGCGGTCGGCTCGGTCACGGAGCACCTCTCGGGTATCGGGTCGAGGAGGAAGGGCGCGCGCTCGCGGACGAGCCGGCGTCTTGCTGCGGAGGTTACCGGCCGGGAACGACGTGGACCGGGCCGACGGAGCAGCGCGATAGCGTCGGGCGACCGCACCCACCGCCGATCACAGGGAGATCCCGCCGCGTGGCCACGATGGACCAGTGCATGACCGCCCTCACGGGCATCCTCGGCGATCTGGCCGCGAACCCCGCTGCGGCCGGGCTCGACCGGAGCCTGTCCTGCCGGCTCCCCGATCTCGACCAGGTGGTCCTCGGCCGGCTGAGCTCCGGTTCGGTGCGGGATCTGCACGCGGTGCCCGACGGCCCCGGCGTCCCCAAGGCCGACATCCGGCTGACCATGACCAGCGACGACCTGGTGGCCCTCACCGACGGCCGGCTGTCGTTCGGGCCGGCGTGGGCCAGCGGCCGGGTCAAGCTGGAGGCGGGGCTGCGCGACCTCCTGCGATTGCGCAAGCTGGTCTGAGGGCGGGCGGCTCAGCGGGAGCCGGCCGGCGGCAGGTGCCAGGTCCGCGCGACCTCGGTCGCTGCCGGGCCGTGCGCCAGGACCCGCACCGGCGCGCCCGCGCTGGGGTGGTCGGCCCAGTGCGCGACGCAGAGCGCGCGCAACCCGTCGAGGTCGTCCGGAGCCGCACCGCCCGGGTGCGGGGGCCCGGTGTCGGGGCCGCGGAGCTCCCACGCGTCGCCGCCCTCGGTCCGCTGCACCGTCCAGTCGCCGCACCGCCACGTGCGCCCCTCGGCCGTCACCGCGGGGTGGGCGTGCAGCAGCCCGGCAGCGTCGGCGGCGAGCAGGTCGGGCCGGTGGTCGGGGTCGGCGGCGAGCAGCGTGACCGGGTCGGTGACCCCCGAGAACACCAGCAGGCTGGCCGCGCCGGCGCGGCGGGCGCCCTCGATGTCGGTGTCCAGCCGATCGCCCACCACCAGCGGGCGCACCGCGCCGGTGCGGCGGACGCACTCGGCGTGCATGGCAGGGTCCGGCTTCCCGGTGACCAGCGGCTCGCGTCCGGTGACCTGCCGGACGACCGCCACCATCGCCCCGTTGCCGGGTAGCGGGCCGCGCGGCGAGGGGATGGAGGCGTCGGCGTTGGTCGCGACGTGCCGGGCGCCGTTGCGGACGGCGACCACGGCCTCGGCCAGCTGCGCCCAGCCCACGTCCCGCCCGTAACCCTGGACGACGGCCTCGGGGTGGTCGTCCGCGGTGGAGACCACCGTGAGCCCGGCGGCCTCCAGCGCAGCTGTGACGCCGGGGCCACCGACCGGCAGGACCCGCGCCCCGGGGTCGAGGAGACCGGCGACGACGGTGGCCGCCGCCTGGGAACTGGTGATGACGTCCGGCGCACCGGCCGGCACCCCCAGCTCGGTCAGGTGCGCGGCCACCTGCTCGGGCGTGCGTGCGGCGTTGTTCGTGACGAAGCCCAGCCGCATACCGGCGTCGCGGGCGCCGGCGAGGGCGGCGGGCACGCCCGGCACGGCATCGGGGCCGACGTAGACCACCCCGTCCAGGTCGAGGAGGGCCACGTCGTAGAGCCGGGCCGGGGGCTCGGCGGAGCCCGCGGCGAGCGCCGGGACCGGCGATCCGGTGGTGTGCTCGCTCATGCGGTCCCCCGCATCCGGCGCGCCCGCACCTCGCGCAGGGCGCGGGCGTAGTGGGCGAGGTCGGGGCGCATCGCCACGGCGAGTGCCAGCTGCTCCGCGGCGAGGGCGAGGTCGCCGGCGCGGCTGGCGGCCAGCCCGAGGCCGAACCGGGCGTAGTCGTCGGCGGGGTCCGAGGCGATGAGGCTGGTGAAGGTGTCGATCGCCTCCGGGTAGCGGTGGGCGTCGTACTGGGCCCGCGCCAGGGCCTCGCGCACGCTGCGCGAGCCCGGCTCTGCTTCGGCCGCGCGGGCCAGGAGGGTGGCGGCGGCATCGGGATGCCGGTCGGCCAGCAGCTCCAGCCCGCGGTGGTACCAGTCGTAGACACCGCCGGCGGGTGCCTGGCGGTCCCCACCCCGGTCCTCCGGTGCACCGGGCTCCACCACCGCTGCCTCCTTCCTGGACCGCTGCCGGTCCTCGCCGTTCCGCCCGGGCCGATCGGGAGCGACCGACGGCGGCCGTCGCCACCGCTCCTACGATCTGTGTCGTGCTCTCGTCGTCGGTGGAACCCCGAACACCCGGCTCGGTCCCGGGCCTGGAGGTCCGGCCGTTCCGGGCGCTGACCTATCGGGACCGCGATCCCGGGCACCTCGCCCGTGTCAGCTCGCCAGCCTACGACCTGGTGACCCCGGCCGGCCGGGACCGGCTGGTCGACGCCGACCCGCACAACATCGTGCGTCTGATCCTCCCGGGTCTCGACGGAGGGCCGGGCGTCCCGGACACCTCCGCCGGCCTCGCCGCCACCACGCTGCAGGCGTGGGTGACCGAGGGCGTGCTCGTGCGCGACGAGGCTCCCGCTCTGTGGCTGTACGAGCTGCGACCGTCCGACGGCGCCCCGGCCACCGTCGGGTGGCTGGGCGCGGTGGTCCTGCCACCGGAGGGGTCGACAGCGGTGCTCCCCCACGAGGACACCTACCCCGCGGCGGTGGAGGGGCGGCGCGCCCTGCTCGCCGCGACCCGCACCGACCTGGAGCCGATCGTGCTGGCGCACGATCCCGATCCGGCGGTGTCCGGCGTGAGCGACTCGGTGCGGCGGACGCCGCCGACCCTGGAGCTGCGCGACAGCGACGGTGTGCTGCACCGGCTGTGGCGCGTGACCGACGCGGCGACGCTCGAGGCCGCCACAGGGGCTCTGGCCCGCACTCGCGCGGTGATCGCGGACGGGCACCACCGGTTCGCGGCGGCGCGCGCCCACGCCCGCACCCAGGGCGGTGGACCGGGGTCGGGCGCGGTCCTCGCCCTGGTCACGCCCATGGGACCGGGCGGCCTCCGGGTCGACCCGATCCACCGCGTGGTGCCCGGCCTGCCGTTCGACGCCGCCGTGACCGCGGCTGCTCGCGGGTTCGTCACGGCGGAGCTGCCGGTCATCGGGGTGGGGGCCGAGGCGGTCGTCGCGGCGGCCCGCGCCTGGCTGGGGGATCCCGCTGAGCGGGGGCTGCTGCTGACCGACGGCGCCCGGCTGGTGCGGTTGACCGGCGCCGCCCCGGAGGTACGGGCCGCCGTGCCGCCGGAGGCCCCACCGGCCTGGCGAGACCTCGACGTGGTGCTGGCGCACCACGGCCTCCTCCAGCTGCTGTGGGCCCGGCCGGACACGGTGGACGCCGTCGTCATCGCCCACACCCTCGAGGAGGCGGTCGCGGCCGCGGCCGAGCAGGAGGGGGTCGCCATGCTGCTGCGCGCCCCGTCTCCCACCGACGTCGCCGCGGTCGCGCGCGCAGGCGCCCGGATGCCGCGGAAATCCACCCTCTTCGTGCCGAAGCCGCGCACGGGTCTGGTGCTGCGCCCACTGGCGGACTGACCGGCGAGCCGCCCGGGTCAGGCTGTCTCTCCCGCCGCTCGCGTGCTGGCCGACCGCGGGACCTTCCGTCCGCGCCGGCAGTTGACCTCGCAGACCGACGCGGTGCCCGAACCGGTGCGCCAGAAGCGCCGCTGGAGCGCGCCCTCGACCTCCACGACGTCACCGGGCTGCCAGGCAGCGATGCGCCGCTGCAGCGCCCGGTCGTACGTGATGCAGGTGAGGACGTCCACCGACCGGCCTCGCACCGTCGGTACCGGTCTCCGCACCACCAGCCGGAAGCTCAGCAGCGCGTCGCCGCTCGGCAGGGTTCGCAGTTCTGCGGGGGCGGACAACCGCCCCCGCAGGACCACGTCGTTGCGATCGATCACAGCCACGCTCATGCCCGCAGCCTGGTCGGTCGCGACGCGCTCATCCGCCGTGCGACCCGATCTGTGGATGTCACGTCCGGGTGTGGACGGCGGTTCGTCTCCGACCCGGGTCAGGACTCCTGGTCGATGCTCCCGGACTCCGTTCCCTCATCAGCCGAAGCTTCGTCACCGTCGGTCTCACCCAGCAACTCGGCGACCTCGGCCTCGACCTCCTCGTCGAAGCTCATCGCCCGCGGGCCGTTCCCGTCGTCCGGGGTGCCGACGTCAGAGATCGCCTCCGCCGGAGCGACGTCCCCAGAAACGACGTCCTCGGGAACGACGTCCTCAGAGGCAACGTCCTCCGGAACGACGTCCTCCGGAACGACGTCCTCCGGAACGACGTCCTCAGAAACGACGTCCTCAGAAACGACGTCCTCAGAAACGACGTCCTCACAAACGACGTCCTCCGAGGCAACGTCCTCTCCAGGCACGTCGGCTTCGTCGATCTCGCTGAACTCGACGCCGAGGTCCTCCCCTGCGAGCTCAGGATCGATCGCCGCGACGGCCTCGAGCCACTGGTCCGCACGCTCGTCCTCGCCCTGGACCCGCAGGAGTTCGGCGTACGCGGCGGCCAGCCGCAGCCGCCCGGGATCGCCGGCATTCAGGGTCGACGGCTCGGAGCGACCACCGAGAGCCGCCTCGAGGACCAGGCGAGCGGCAGCCTCCTCACCGAGATCCTGGCGAGCGCCCGCTTCGACCAGTCGCAGCTCCACGGTTTCCTCGGCCTCGACCCCTTCCGCGAGCGCTTCGTTCACCAGGCGGATGGCCACCTCGGGGCGACCGAGCGCACGCTCGCAGTCGGCGAGGACTGCGCGGTACCCCTGATCCCCGCTCATGCGACGGTAGGCGCGGATCTCCCGAGCCGCCTCGGCGTAGTCGCCGGCGTGGTAGGCCGCGACACCCACGGCCTCGCGGACGACGGCCAGCCGGGAGGCCCGATCACGCGCAGCGCGGGCATGGGCGAGCGCCGCCTCCGGGTCCTCGTCGACCAGGGACCCAGCTGCGACCAGGTGCCCCGCGACCTTGGCGGAGTTGCGCGGGTCGAGTCCCTTCAGGGCAGCGCGGATCGAAGGATCCAGCTCACGCGGATCCGCCCATTCGGGAATTTCCGGACCGGCAGGCACCGGGGGGCGCCGGTCCTGCGCATCCCCGGACGGACGGCCGCCGGAGCGACCATCCTCCGGGCGACGGTCGCGCCGGTTCCCCTGCGGCCGGTCTCCCTGGGGACGGCGGTCCTGCCAGTCACCTCGGGGCCGGTCCCCCTGAGGTCGCCCCGGCCGATCGCTCTGCGGCCGAGCGGGCCGGTCGCCCTGGGGACGGCGGTCCTGCCAGTCACCACGCGGCCGGTCGCCCTGCGGACGCCGGTCCTGCCAGTCACCACGGGGCCGGTCGCCCTGCGGACGAGCCGGCCGATCGCCCTGGGGACGGCGGTCCTGCCAATCACCACGCGGCCGGTCACCCTGCGGACGTTCCGGCCGATCGCTCTGCGGACGAGCGGGCCGGTCACCCTGAGGTCGCCGGTCCTGCCAGTCACCACGCGGCCGGTCACCCTGCGGACGCCCCGGCCGGTCCCCCTGCGGTCGCCGGTCCTGCCAGTCACCCCGGGGCCGGTCACCCTGCGGTCGCCGGTCCTGCCAGTCACCACGGGGCCGGTCGCCCTGCGGACGAGCCGGCCGATCGCCCTGGGGACGGCGGTCCTGCCAGTCACCACGCGGCCGGTCCCCCTGAGGTCGCCCCGGCCGATCGCCGTGCGGACGAGCCGGCCGGTCACCCTGGGGACGGCGGTCCTGCCAGTCACCTCGGGGCCGGTCCCCCTGAGGTCGCCCCGGCCGGTCGCCGTGCGGACGAGCCGGCCGATCGCCCTGGGGACGGCGGTCCTGCCAGTCACCACGCGGCCGGTCACCCTGCGGACGAGCCGGCCGATCGCCCTGGGGACGGCGGTCCTGCCAGTCACCACGCGGCCGGTCCCCCTGCGGACGAGCGGGCCGGTCACCCTGCGGTCGCCGGTCCTGCCAGTCACCACGCGGCCGAGCGGGGCGATCGCCTCGAGCACCACCGCGCGCGCCAGTACCGCCCTCCGGCCGACGATCGTTCTGGGACCGGGGCCCCCGGCCACCTGGTCGCCCGTCGCCGGACCCGCCGGCACCACGTCGCGGAGCAGTCATTCTTTCAGTACCTCTTTGCTCGACGCCGCACACGACCGGCACGGCCGGCGGCGAAAATGGAAAAGCGAACGGGGGCCAGAGCGTTCGCTCTGACCCCCGTTCGGTGAAGTATGTTCGGCGGCGTCCTACTCTCCCACCCCGTCTCCAGGGCAGTACCATCGGCGCTGAGAGGCTTAGCTTCCGGGTTCGGAATGTTGCCGGGCGTTTCCCTCTCGCCATGGCCGCCGTAACTCTGTGAACTT
>NZ_JBJHAA010000033.1:0-31690 GCF_054050795.1 Blastococcus sp. SYSU DS1024 | reverse complement strand
GCGGTCAGCTCGGCCAGCCCCTGCCCGGTGACCGAGCTGACCGCGACGCCGGGGACCTCGCCCATCGACGTGGCGGCCAGCCGCTCGCGCACGTCGGCGAGCACCGGCGCCGGGTCGGCGAGGTCCGCCTTGCTGACGGCGAGCAGCGCGTGCCGCACCCCGAGGGCGTCCAGGACGGCGACGTGCTCGGCGGTCTGCGCCGACCAGCCGTCGTCGGCCGCGACCACGACCAGCGCCGCCGGCACCGAGCCGACGCCGGCGAGCATGTTGCCCACGAACCGCTCGTGACCGGGCACGTCCACGACGGCCAGCCGGCGTCCCGAGGGCAGGGCGGTCCAGGCGAAGCCGAGGTCGATGGTCAGCCCGCGGCGGCGCTCCTCGGCCCACCGGTCGGGCTCCATGCCGGTGAGCGCGCGCACGAGCGCCGACTTGCCGTGGTCCACGTGGCCCGCGGTGGCGATCACGTCCACCGGCGGACCACCTCCAGGACCGCCGTGGCGAGGGCGTCGTCGTCCGAGGGATCCACACTGCGCAGGTTGAGCAGCGTGCGACCGTCCTCGACGTAGCCCACCACCGGGGTGGCGCCCAGCCGCAGTGGCTCGGCGTACCGCTCCGGCAGCGCGACCGCGGCGCCGGGCAGCGGGTGCTCGGGCGCCCCTCCCCCACCCACGCGGGAGTCGGCGTCCACCGCGAGCGCGTCCACGCCCCCGGCCACCAGGCGCTCCGCCAGCACCCGGGCCCGTGCCCGCAGCTCCTCGGCGCCGGCGGCGAGCATCCG
The DNA here is from genome assembly GCF_054050795.1 of Blastococcus sp. SYSU DS1024. Taxonomy (NCBI): domain Bacteria; kingdom Bacillati; phylum Actinomycetota; class Actinomycetes; order Geodermatophilales; family Geodermatophilaceae; genus Blastococcus; species Blastococcus sp. SYSU DS1024. The sequence goes on along the minus strand of NZ_JBJHAA010000033.1, from coordinate 30,912 downwards.
CTGCACGGGAGGCAGCGGGCCGCGCAGCGTGGCCTCCAGCGCGGCCAGCGTGGTCTTGTCGACCCGGAACGCCCGGTAGAGCGGGTGCCGGCGCAGGCGCTGCACCAGCTCCGCGCGGCCGAGGACGAGGCCGGCCTGCGGACCGCCGAGCAGCTTGTCGCCGCTGGCCAGCACGAGGTCCGCGCCGGCGGCGAGCGCCGTCTGCAGGTCGGGTTCGTCGGGGAGCACGGGATGGGGCCGGAGCAGCCCCGAGCCGACGTCGGCGACCAGCGGGACCCCGGTGCCCTCGAGCGCCGCCGCGAGCTCGTGCACCTCGACCGCCCGGGTGAAGCCGCGCACGACGAAGTTCGACGGGTGCACCTTGAGCACCGCGCCGGTGTCCGGGCCGAGCGCTCCGCGGTAGTCGGCCAGGGTGACGCGGTTGGTGGCGCCGACCTCGCGCAGCCGGGCGCCGGTGCTCTCCAGCAGCTCGGGGATGCGGAAGCCGTCGCCGATCTCGACCAGCTCGCCGCGCGCGAGCACCAGCTCCCGGCCCTGCCCCAGCGCGGTGGCCACCAGCGCCAGAGCGGCCGCGCAGTTGTTCACCACGAGCGCGGCCTCCGCGGCCGGGACCGCCTCGAGCAGTGCCGCGATGGCCGCCTCCCCGCGCGGGCCGCGGCGGCCGGTGCGCAGGTCGAGCTCGACGTCGGTGGTGCCGCTCGCCGCGACCACCGCCGCGACGGCGGCCTCCGACAGGGGCGCGCGCCCCAGGTTGGTGTGCACGACGACGCCGGTGGCGTTGAGCACCGGGCGCAGGCTCCCGGCCGTGGGTGGGAGGTCGGCGAGGACGGCGTCGACGGCGGCTTCTGGCGCGACCTCGCCGGCGCGGATGCGCTGCTGGACGCGCTGGACGGCGCTCTTCACCAGGACGCGCCCCAGCCGCTCGCCGGCGCCGGCGAGGCGGGGGTCGGCGAGCAGCGTGTCCGTGCGGGGCACCTGGCGGCGCGGGTCGGTCGTCATCGCCCCGCAGCGTAGGTGCGGGGCGGGAGCTGGCGGAGGCGGACGGGAATCGAACCCGCCTGGCCGAGATGCTCGGCCACGTCGGCTTTAGAGGCCGCGGGGGCCACCAGACACCCTGACGCCTCCGCCCGGCAGCCTACGTGGAACTGTCGGTGGTCGCTGACAGCATCGGCAGCGTGAACCGCACCGAGCCCCGCACCCCCGCCACGCTGCCGCCGGTCACCCTCACGCCCGAGGAGGCCGCCGCCGTCGCCGCCGCGCTGGCCGCCCGGCCCGCAGGGCCCTATGCCCAGGCGGGGCAGACGGCGCTGGAGAAGGTGCTGACGGCGCTGGAGCCGGACCCGGCCCAGCGGGCCCGGCTGCTGGCGAGCAGCCGCTGGCTGGCCTCCCAGTCCGCGCGGGACGCCGAGGTGCGGCGGCGTCTGGAGCGGGGGCTGGCCGAGCGGCGCGTCCTGGTGCTCGACTACTGCGACGGCCAGAACCGCTGGTCCGAGCGGGCGGTGGAGCCGCAGCTGCTGGTCCACAACGGGGCGCACCGGTTCCTGGTGGCCTGGTGCCGCGAGCGCCAGGCGCTGCGCTGGTTCCGGGAGGACCGCATCAGCGGGGCCGAGGTCACCGACGAGGCGGCTCCGCGTCGTGAGCTGGCCGGGCTCGGCGAGCCGCCGTCCGCCGGGCACCCGGCCGGGCGGCGGCTTCCCCGCACCCCGCCGGCCCCCGAGCCACCCCGGCTCCGGGTGCTCCCCGGAGGCCGGGCCTAGATTCGGGCTCGTGACCACCGCACCCGCGCGCATCCGGCTCACCCAGTACGCCCACGGCGGGGGGTGCGCCTGCAAGATCCCACCCGGCGAGCTGGAGGCCGTCGTCGCCGGGCTCACCGCACAGGGGCCGGTCGACCCGGCGGCCGAGCTGGTCGTGGGTCTGGACGACGGCGACGACGCGGCCGTGGTGCGCATCGCCGGCGGGCAGGGGCTGGTGCTGACCACCGACTTCTTCACCCCCGTCGTGGACGACGCGTACACCTTCGGCCGGATCGCCGCGGCGAACGCGCTGTCCGACGTCTACGCCATGGGCGGCACGCCCGTGGTGGCGGTCAACCTGCTGGGCTGGCCGCGCGACGTGCTGCCCGCCGAGCTGGCGGCGGAGGTGCTGCGCGGCGGCCTCGAGGTGGCCCAGCAGGCGGGCTGCCACGTCGGCGGCGGCCACTCCATCGACGACCCGGAGCCCAAGTACGGGATGGCGGTCACCGGCGTGGTGGACGTCGACCGGCTCATCACCAACGCCGGCGCGGTCGCCGGCACGCCGCTGAGCCTCACCAAGCCGCTCGGCGTGGGGGTGCTCAACAGCCGGATGAAGGCCACCGGCGAGGTGTCGGAGGAGGCGGTCGCCTCGATGACCGCGCTCAACCGCGACGCCGGCCGGGCCGCGGTGGCCGCCGGCATCCGCGCGGGCACCGACGTCACCGGTTTCGGTCTGCTCGGGCACCTCTACAAGATGGCGCGGGCCAGCGGGGTCACCGCCGTCGTCGACGCCGCCGCCGTTCCCTACCTGACCGGTGCGCGCGAGGCGCTGGCCGCCGGGTTCGTCTCCGGGGGCACCCGGCGCAACCTGGACTGGGTGCGCCCGCACGCCGACCTCTCCGCGGTCGGCGAGGACGAGGCGCTGCTGCTCGCCGACGCCCAGACCTCCGGCGGGCTCCTGCTCGGCGGCGAGGTCCCCGGCGCGCCGGTGATCGGGGAGTTCGTGCCGCGCCAGGAGCACGTGGTCATCGTCCGCTGACAGCCCCGGGAGCATCGCAGCGAGGAACGAGCGAGGAGCGGACCGGGGCGCGGAAGCGGACCGGGTCATCGTCCGCTGACAGCCCCGGGAGCATCGCAGCGAGGAACGAGCGAGGAGCGGACCGGGGCGCGGAAGCGGACCGGGTCATCGTCCGCTGACAGCCCCGGGAGCATCGCAGCGAGGAACGAGCGAGGAGCGGACCGGGGCGCGGAAGCGGACCGGGTCATCGTCCGCTGACAGCCCCGGGAGCATCCGGGGACGTGGGCCCTAGTGCCGGTCGGGGCCCACGTCCTCCGGCGTCCGCTGCCGGGCGGGGAGGCGTCCGCGGCGCGCGGGATCGGGGAGTTCGGGGGGCCCTGAGCAGCTCGTCGTCCGCCGGTCGCCCGTCCGGAACCGCTCGGGCGCTGCGCAGCACGAGGGCCACACCGACCGCGCAGACGAGGATGCCGGGCAGCGCCGTCGGGCCGGGGGCCTGGCCGAACATGGCCCACGCCCACACCGCGGTCGCCGGCGGGGTCAGGTACAGCAGCGTGCTGGCGGTGGTGGCGCCCGAGCGGCGGACCACGAAGAGGTAGCTGCCGTAGCCACCCACGGTGGACAGCAGGACCAGCCAGGCCATCGCCGTCCAGAACGCCGGCTCGGCCGGCGGGGAGACCTCGCCTCGCGCGCCGGCCACCGCACCGAAGACCAGTGCCGCCACGGCGGACTGCAGGGCGAGCGCGACGGCCAACGACTCCGCCGGTGCCCACCGCCGCTCCAACAGCGTGCCCGCGGAGAGTCCTGCCAGGGCCACGACCGGGAGCAGGAAGGCCACGGGCGCGGCGCCGCCCGCCCCGAGGTCGCCCACGACCACGAGCGCGACGCCGCCCGCCCCGATGAACAGCCCCGCCCGCTGGCGCGTCGATGTCCGCTCCCCCAGCAGGGGCGCCGCGACGACCGCGACGACCAGCGGCTGCAGCGCGGCGACCAGCGCCGACGTACCGGCCGGGACACCTGCGCCCGCGGCGGCGAAGACGCCACCCAGGTAGACCGCCTGCACGAGGAGCCCGAGGCATGCCTGGCGCAGCAGGGCTCGGGGCCGCAGGCGCTCGCCCCGCAGCAGCTCCCAGCCGCCGAGGAGAGCCGCCGCGAGCCCGGTGCGCCACGCGAGCACCGTCGCGACGGGGGCGTCACGGGTGGCGAACTCGGCGCCGACGAAGCCGGACGACCAGCACACGACGAGGACGGCGGCGGCCACGGCGTCCGTACGGCGATCCCTCACCCGGCCGAGGTAACCACACCGGTCGGTATACTCGCAGTCGACCACCACCGAACCTGGAGGCCGCATGCCCCGCACCGTGGAGCCACCGCTCACCCCGGCTGCCGAGCGACTGCTCGCCGCGGCCTCGGCCCTCTTCTATGCCCACGGCATCCGGGCCGTCGGGGTCGACGCCATCGCCGAGGCGGCGGGCACCACCAAGAAGACCCTCTACGACCGGTTCGGCTCCAAGGACGCGCTGGTCGCCCTCTACCTGGAGCGCCGCGCCCGGAACTGGCAGCGACTCCTCGAGGCCGAGATCGCGGCACGCCCCCCGGGCAGCGGTCGGGTCCTCGCCGTCTTCGACGCGGCCCGCCGATGGCGGGAGGACCAGCAGCGGGGCTGCGCGTTCGTGAACGCCTACGCCGAGGTGGGCGGCACGGACCACCCCGCGCTCCCGGTGATCCGCGCCGAGAAGGAGTGGATGCGGCGCCGGTTCACCCAACTCGCCACCGAGGCCGGCATCGCGCACCCGGAAGCGATCGCGGCGACGCTCCACCTGCTCTACGAGGGTGCGCTCGTGGCCTCCACCGCCGGGGACGACCCCGAGGCGCTGACCACGGCACGTGAGGCAGCGGCGCGCCTGGTCGGTTAGGTTCGCGGCCATGCTGGCTGCCTTCGTCTCCGCCCCGAACCCGAAGGACCCGCTCTCCGTGCTGGAGATCGGCGAGCGCCCCGAGCCGGAGGCTCCCGACGGCTGGACGACGATCCAGGTCAAGGCGGTGTCGCTGAACCACCACGACCTGTTCAGCCTGCAGGGCATCGGGCTGCCGGCCGAACGGATGCCGATGATCCTCGGCACCGACGCCGCGGGCATCGACGAGGACGGCAACGAGGTCGTCGTCCACGGGGTCATCTCCACCCCCGACTGGATGGGCGACGAGACGCTGGACCCCAAGCGGTCGCTGCTGTCGGAGGTGCACCAGGGCTCGATGGCGGAGAAGGTCGCCGTCCCCCGGCGCAACCTGCTGCCCAAGCCGGCGGAGCTCTCGTTCGCCGAGGCCGCTTGCCTGCCCACCGCGTGGCTCACCGCCTACCGGATGCTGTTCGTGAAGTCCGGCCTGCGGCCGGGCCAGACGGTGCTGGTGCAGGGTGCCAGCGGTGGCGTCGCGACGGCGCTCATCGTGCTCGGTCGCGCCGCCGGCTACCGGATCTGGGTGACCGGCCGCAGCGAGGAGAAGCGGGCCGCCGCACTGGCGCTGGGTGCCGAGCAGGCGTTCGAGAGCGGCGCCCGGCTGCCCGAGCGGGTCGACGGCGTCATGGAGACCGTCGGCGAGGCGACCTGGAGCCACAGCATCAAGTCGCTCAAGCCCGGCGGCGTCCTCGTGACGTCGGGTGCCACCACCGGCTTCAACCCCGGCGCCGAGCTGAACCGGGTCTTCTTCACCCAGCTGTCGGTCATCGGCTCCACCATGGGCACCAGGGCCGAGCTGGAGGCGCTGATCCAGATGTGCGCCGTCACGGGCATCCGGCCGCAGATCGACGTCGAGCTCCCGCTGGCACAGGCCCGCGAGGGCTTCGCGCGGATGCTCGAGGGCCGCACCAACGGGAAGATCGTCTTCACGCTCTGAGGGGAGGCTCCCCGCCGCCGGCACGCTCGCGGCGGGGGCCCCGCAGGGGGCGGCTGTGGGTCAGTGCACGACCTTGAGCCCGATCACGCAGCCGACGATGCCCGCCAGCAGCAGGACCCGCACCAGTGACACCGGTTCGAGGCCGGTCACCATCGCGTAGGCGACCGTGAGCACGGCGCCGATGCCCACCCACACCGCGTATGCCGTGCCCAGCGGGAGCTCGCGCATGGCGTAGGCGAGCCCGCCCATGCTCGCCACCAGGGCGACGCCGAACACCACCGAGGGCACCGGCCGGGTGAGGCCGTGCGAGCGGTCGAGCGCCGCCGCCCAGACCGCTTCCAGCATTCCGGACAGGACCAGCACCAACCACGACATCGCGGGCTCCTCTGGCGCCGTCTTGTCGCACACCGGGTACGGCACCGCTCGTCCGGGAGCCGGGGAGCGGCTCCCCTCCAGCCTCGCACGTGTCAATGTGAGTTGACACCGCGGGCATGCAGCAACTTAAGTTGACAGCCATGGCGGACACGGCACAGGTGGCAACGGCAGCCAGCAGCAAGGACCCGGCGGTGGGGCTCACGGCGGTCCGGTCGCTGCGCGTCCTCGTCGAACGGCTGGAGGCGCTCCAGGTCGACAACGCCCGCGACCAGGGCTGGACCTGGGAGCAGATCGCCACGCAGCTCGGCGTCAGCCGGCAGGCGGTGCACAAGAAGTACTCACGCGGCCGTGGGCCGCTCCGACGGAGGGACTGACGATGTTCGAACGGTTCGCGCAAGAGGCCCGGGACGTCGTCGGGGCCCAGGCCGAGGCGCGGGCGCTGCGGGACCCGCGCATCGGCACCGAGCACCTGCTCCTGGGCATGCTGGCCCGGCCGGCGACGACGGCGGCACGCGCGCTCGCCGGGCACGGGATCACCCACGACGGCGTCGTGGCGGCGGTGTGCGCGCACGGGGGCGACGACCTGGACGCCGATGCGCTGAGCAGCCTCGGCATCGATCTCGACGCCGTCCGCGACCGGGTCGAGGAGGCCTTCGGGCCAGGCGCCCTCGACGGCCCGCGGCGGAAGGGGCCCGGGGGGCACATCCCGTTCACCCCTCGGGCGACGAAGGTGCTGGAGCTCTCGCTGCGCGAGGCCATCGCGATGAAGTCGCGGACCATCACCGACGGGCACGTCCTGCTGGGGCTCATCCGCGAGGGCGAGGGGCTGGCGATGAAGGTGCTGCACGACCGCGGCGTCGACCTCCCCGCCCTCCGCGACGACCTCAGACTCGCGCTGAACTCCTGACCGACCCCCCGCGCAGCAGGACCAGTGCCGCCGTCGCGGCCAGCGCGGACGCGATCGCCGCGCCGGCGAAGACGGTGTGCAGCTGGGTGAGCACCGCCGCCTCCGTGGCGGCGTCGTAGGCGGCGCAGTCGGCGGGGGTGAGCGGGCACAGCTCCATGGGGGTGCCGATCGCCGCCACCTCCGCGGTGAACCGGCGCAGGGCGACGGCGGTGAGCAGCGACAGCCCGGCCAGCATGCCGACCGTCCGGGCGACGACCGCCAGGGCGCTCGCGCTGCCGTGGACCCGCGGCGGGGTGACCGCCAGCAGGACCGCGTTCACCGGCGCGATGGCGAGGCCGAACCCGAGGCCGGCGGCGACCAGCACGACGGTGGACCCGACGCCGTCCAGCGACCGCTCGTCCCACCCGGTCATGGCGGCGAACGCCGCCGCGGCCAGCGCCATCCCGCCGGCCGCGACGGCGCGCGGCGGCACCACCCGGCACAGCCAGCCCCCGGCCACGGCGCCGACCGGTACGGCGACCAGCAGCCGCAGCAGCACCAGCGCCGCCGCCAGCTGGTCACCGGGCGCGGTCGTGGCCCGGGCGAACAGGGGGACGTCGACGAGCGCGGCGACCAGCGCGGCACCCACGAAGAGGTTGACCACCAGCGCACCCCACGCCCCGACCGGGCGCAGCGCGGCCAGCGGCAGTACCGGCTCGGGCGCGCGCCGCTCGTGCAGCACGAACAGCAGGCCGGCGAGCGCGGCCAGCGGTAGCAGCAGCCAGCCGTGCGCCACGACCTCGCGGGCCGGGTCCGCGGCGGCGAAGGCCCAGACCAGCGCACCCAGCGCCACCACCGCCAGCGCCGAGCCGGCCACGTCGACCTCGCGGGCCAGCCGGCCCACCCCACGCAACGGCAGCACCGCACCAGCGGGCCGGGCGATGCTGCGCGCCACCAGAGCACCGGTGGCCAGCACGGTGAGCAGTAGCAGCGGCGCCGTCCACCCCCACCCGCCGACCAGGGGGACGTAGAGCAGGCCGAGGGTGAGGTCCTCGGCGAGCACGGAGGGCTCGGCGAGCAGCAGCCCCAGGGCCGTGGCGGCGGCGACGGCCAGCGCGACCCCGATCGGATCCGGCGTCCGGACCCGGCCGGTGGCGACGACGCCCGCGGCGAGTCCCAGCCCCAGGAGCAGGTTGAGCCAGAAGATCGCCCGCCAGTCGGCCACGGCCAGCACGGCGGCGCCGGCCAGCGGGCCCAGCACGGCGCCCGCCTCCTGGACCGCGCCCACGATGCCGAGCGGAACCGCGCGGCGCTCGGGCGGCCACCGGTCGGCGACCAGCGCGAGCGTGGCCGGCACCAGGCCGCCGGCGCCGATGCCCTGCAGCCCGCGACCGGCCACGGCCGGACCCAGCGCCTCCGCCGTCGCCGTCAGCAGCGACCCCAGCGCGAACAGCAGCAGGCAGCCGATGAGCACCGGCGCCCGCCCGCGGAGGTCCGCGAGCCGGCCGAGCAGCGGCAGCGTGGCGGTGTAGCCGAGCAGGAAGCCCCCGACGATGGGGGTCGCCCGCTGCAGTTCGTCCAGGCCGACTCCGACCCCGGTGAGGATGTCGGGCAGCGCCAGGACGACGACGTAGGTGTCGGTGGCCGTGACCAGCACGGCGAGGGTGGCGAGGGCGATCGCAACCGGCCCCGGGACCGGCCGCGAGGCGGCGACCGCAGCCTCAGCTGGTGGGCGGCGCGGTGATCTCGACATCGGCCCCGAAGTCGCTGAGTTCGAGGAGGTAGGTGGCGTCGGTGCCGGCCTCGAAGAAGGGGCCGGTCAGCTCGGCCCGGCGCAGCTGACCGCTGTCGGTGGCGATCGAGAACCGGGCCTGCACGGGCTGGGACGGGTCCTCGCTGGCGAGCACCTGCTCCACCAGGTCGCCGGGCAGCTCGGCGGTCACCTCGCGGACGACCTCGCCGTCCACCCGCCGCTCCTCCCCCAGCTCGGCCGCCCTCGCCTCGACCAGCAGCTGCGAGATGCCGGTCTCGGGGTCGAGCAGCGCGCCCGGGTCGCCGAAGCCGAACTGGGCGGGGTCGATCACGCTGAACCCGCTGGTGAAGGGCAGCTGGGCGTAGACGGTCCCGTCGACGGAGACCACCTGCAGGTCCAGCGTGGAGCCCAGCGCCAGCACCTGCAGCGTCCCGTCGAAGGAGGCCGGGCGGGCGATGTCGCCCTCGCCGCCGACCAGCACCGTCCCGGACGTCGGAGCACCCTCGCTGGCCAGGTCGAAGTGCGCGCTCTCCGTCTCGTCCAGGGTCGCCTTGGCCCGCTCGAGCAGGCCGGTCGCCGACACTTCCTGCTCGTCGGAGTCGCAGGCGGCGAGCACCGGGCCGGCCAGGAACGCCAGCGCGAGCAGCGGCACGCCGGATCGGCGCAGCAGCATGACGTCCTCCCGTCGCGGCCGGACTCCCCCGCCGTCGCGGCGGACACTAGCGCGCCGTGCCTGCTAGAGGATGGGCGCGACCCGCCTGGCGACCTTCCCCGCCACCTTCGCGCGGTCCTTGTCGGGCAGATAGGGCAGCGCCGGCTCCAGCTCCGCGATCCGGTACTTCTGGGTCGTGAACGCCCGGAAGGCCAGCCCCACGGTCACCTCGTGGTCGGGGCGGAACACGATCTCGACGGCGTCGCCGGCCCCGACGTCCCCGGTCTCCAGGACCCGCAGGTAGGCACCGCAGGCCCCGTGGGCGGTGAACCGCTTGACCAGCTGCGGCTCGTTCCAGAAGCGGGCGAAGTTGGCGCACGGGATCCGGGGGGCGGTGACTTCCAGCAGCACCGGCCCGACCCGCCAGCGCTCCCCCAGCAGCGTCTCGGTGAGGTCCAGGCCCGACGTCCGGAGGTTCTCCCCGAAGCGGCCCGGCGGCAGATCCCGCCCGAGCTCGGCGATCCAGAACTCGGCGTCCTCCTGGGCGTAGGCGTAGACGGCCTGACCCTCACCACCGTGGTGCTTGCGGTTGACCTGGACGTCGCCGTCCAGCCCCAGCTCTCCGACGGCCACCCGCCCGGCCACCGGCCGCTTGTCGATGCCGCTGCGGTCGGGCCGGCGACCGGGCAGCGGGAGGAGGTCCGGGCCGGAGACGCAGACGGCGTCGAGCCGCCCCGTCGTCACTTCGGCTTGGCGGAGGCGGTCGACTCGTTGGTGGAGAGCGCGGCGACGAACGCCTCCTGGGGGACCTCGACGCGGCCGACCATCTTCATCCGCTTCTTGCCCTCCTTCTGCTTCTCCAGCAGCTTCCGCTTGCGGGTGATGTCACCGCCGTAGCACTTGGCGAGGACGTCCTTGCGGATGGCGCGGACCGTCTCGCGGGCGATGACGCGGGAGCCGACGGCGGCCTGGATCGGGACCTCGAACTGCTGCCGCGGGATGAGCTCGCGCAGCTTGCCGGCCATCATCACGCCGTAGCTGTAGGCCTTGTCCTTGTGCACGATCGCGCTGAACGCGTCGACGGCCTCGCCCTGCAGCAGGATGTCCACCTTCACCAGCGCCGACTCCTGCTCGCCGGCCTCCTGGTAGTCGAGCGAGGCGTAGCCGCGGGTGCGGGACTTCAGCGCGTCGAAGAAGTCGAAGATGATCTCGCCGAGCGGCAGGGTGTAGCGGAGCTCGACGCGGGACTCGCTGAGGTAGTCCATGCCGCCCAGCTGACCGCGCCGGCCCTGGCAGAGCTCCATGATCGCGCCGGTGTAGTCGCTGGGGGCGATGACCGTGGCGTTGACGATCGGCTCGTAGACGCGGTCGATCTTGCCCTCGGGCCAGTCGCTGGGGTTGGTCACCGTGTGCTCGGTGCCGTCCTCCATGATCACCCGGTAGACGACGTTGGGCGCCGTCGAGATCAGGCTGATGCCCGCCTCGCGCTCCAGCCGCTCGCGGACGATCTCCAGGTGCAGCAGGCCGAGGAAGCCGACGCGGAAGCCGAACCCCAGCGCCGCCGACGTCTCCGGCTCGTAGACCAGCGCGGCGTCGTTGAGCAGCAGCTTGTCCAGCGCCTCGCGCAGCAGCGGGTACTCGCTGCCGTCGATCGGGTAGAGGCCGGAGTAGACCATCGGGCGGGGGTCGCGGTATCCGCCGATGGACTCCGTCGCCGGCTTGTTCTGCAGCGTGACCGTGTCGCCGACGCGGGACTGGCGGACGTCCTTCACGCCGGTGATGAAGTAGCCGACCTCGCCGACGCCGAGGGAGTCCACGGGCTTGGGCTCGGGCGAGATGACGCCGATCTCGAGCAGCTCGTGGGTGGCGCCGGTCGACATCATCTTGATCTTCTCGCGGGCCGAGATGCGCCCGTCGACCACGCGCACGTAGGTGATGACGCCGCGGTAGATGTCGTAGACCGAGTCGAAGATCATCGCCCGCGCCGGCCCCTCGGCGACGCCGGTGGGCGCGGGGATCTCCTCGACGATGCGGTCGAGCAGCTCGGGCACGCCCTCGCCGGTCTTGCCGCTGACGCGGAGGACGTCGTCGGGGTCGCAGCCGATGATGTGCGCGATCTCCGCGGCGTACTTCTCCGGCTGGGCGGCCGGCAGGTCGATCTTGTTGAGCACCGGGATGATCGTGAGGTCGTTCTCCAGCGCCAGGTAGAGGTTCGCCAGCGTCTGGGCCTCGATCCCCTGCGCCGCGTCGACCAGCAGCACCGCGCCCTCGCAGGCGGCCAGCGACCGGGACACCTCGTAGGTGAAGTCGACGTGGCCGGGGGTGTCGATCATGTCGAGGACGAACTCGCCGCCGGCGTGCTCGCCGGAGCGCTGAGTCCACGGCAGGCGGACGTTCTGCGCCTTGATGGTGATGCCGCGCTCGCGCTCGATGTCCATGCGGTCGAGGTACTGGGCGCGCATCTGCCGGGCCTCGATGATCCCGGTGACCTCGAGCATCCGGTCGGCCAGCGTCGACTTGCCGTGGTCGATGTGGGCGATGATGCAGAAGTTCCGGATGCGGGCCGGATCGGTGGCAGCAGGAGTCGTCACAGTGCCGCCATCGTCCCACGTCCCGGCCCGAGGCCGTAGCCCGGCGCGGCGACGAGCTCGCGCGGGGTGTGCGGGAGGTCGCCGGACGGCGGGTTGGGGCGGCCGCCGGGACGCTGGTATCTTTGCAGGCCGGTCCTGTGGCGCATGCCCGGACGCCGAACTTTGAACGACTGTCAGAAGTACTCCCTCCTGTCGAGACACCGAGGCTCACGCGTGGCGAACATCAAGTCCCAGATGAAGCGGATCAAGACCAACGAGAAGGCGCGCCAGCGCAACGTTGCGGTCAAGTCCGCCCTGAAGACGGCCGTCCGGCGGGTGCGCACCGCCGCCGAGTCCGGGGACGCCGCGGCCGCGACCGCCGCCTACCAGGCTGCCGCCAAGCAGCTGGACAAGGCCGCCAGCAAGGGCGTCATCCACAAGAACCAGGCCGCCAACCGCAAGTCGGGTCTGGCCAAGCAGGTCACCGGCCTCTGAGCCGGTGACGCCGCGCTCCGGCGCGGCCGTGAACGAGCCCCTGCCCCTTCCGGGACGGGGGCTCGTCGCATGTCGTGACGACGTCCGCCGAGGAGCTGCCGTGACCACGCGCCGTATCCTGGTCCTGCACGGCTGGCAGAACCGCCGGCCCGCGCACCACTGGCAGTGGCAGCTGACCGAGTCGCTGCGGGCCGCGGGCGATCAGGTGCTGTACCCGCAGTTCCCCGAACCCGACCGGCCGGTGCTCGCCACCTGGACCGAGCTGCTGCGGGCCGAGCTGGCCCAGCTGGGCAGCGGCGAGCGCGTCGTCGTGGCGCACTCCCTCGCCGTGCCGCTGTGGCAGCACGCGGCCACCCTGCTGACGCCGGAGGAGCGCGTGGACCGGGTGCTGCTGGTGGCCCCGCCCGCGCCGGAGGTGCTGGCGGGGTACCCGGAGGTGGCGGAGTTCGCCGCCCTCTCCCCCGACGCCGACCTGCTGACCCGCTCGGCCGGGGCGGTGCGGCTGGCCGCGAGCGACGACGACCCGTACTGGCCCGCCGGCGGCGCGGTGCCCGTGTACCGGGCGCTGGGCGTCGACGTCGACCTGCTGCCGGGCCAGGGGCATCTGGACCCGGAGGCCGGGTACGGCCGCTGGCCCGCGGTCGAGGCCTGGTGCCGCGATCCGTCGGCCCGGCTGACGGCGCGCGGCTGAGCTCCGCAGGCGCCCCCGCCGTCGCGGCTCAGCGGCCGGTGCGGGCCGGTCGGCCCCTGCCCGTCTCCGCGCGGATGGTGACGATCCGCCGGATGGCCCGCTCGAGGGCGTAGTCCGCGCTGGCCGCAACGCCCTTGACGTCGGCGTTGAGGTCGGCGGCCACCCCGAGGGCCAGCTGGAGGCCCTCGATGCTCCAGCCACGCGCCTGCGCCTGGGCCTTCTTCACCTTCCAGGGCGGCATCTTCAGCGTGCGGGCGAGGTCGCCGGGGTTGCTGGAGCTGAGCGAGGCGACCCGGGCGGCGGTGCGCACTCCGTCGGCGATGGCGTCGGCGATCAGCACGTGGGCGACCCCGCGCTCGAGCGCCCAGCGCAGCATCTCGATGGAGCCGGCGCGGTCACCGGTCAGCACGCGCTCGGCCACGGTGAACCCGGTGACCTCGGCCTGGCCACGGTGGAACCGGGCGACGTCGTCGGCGTCGATGCTGCCGCCGAAGTCGGAGACCAGTTGCCCGGCGGCCGCCGAGAGCGCGCGCAGGTCGGCGCCCACGGCGTCGACCAGTGCCGTGACCGCGTCGGGGGTGATCCGGCCGCCGAGCCGGCGCACCTCGTTGCGCACGAAGGCGATGCGGTCGCCGACGGAGGAGACCTTGGGGCACTCGTCGACCGCCGCACCGGCGGCCTTGAACGCCTTGACCAGGGCCTCGTTCCGCTTGCCCCCGGAGTGCACGATGACGAGCGTCAGGTCCGGGTCGGGCTCCTTCGCGTAGCCGGCCAGGGCATCGGCCAGCGCGGTGGCCGACTCCTGCACGCCGGTGACGACGACGAGCCGGTGCCCGCCGAACAGCGACGGCGCCAGCACGTCGGCCAGCTCCCCCACCGGCAGCCCCATGGCGGCCAGCTCGTGCACCTCGGCGTCGGGGTGGCGGGCGAGGATCGCCCGGCGCACGGCCCCGACGGCGCGGGAGCGGAGCAGCTCCTCCTCGCCGATCACCACCCGCAGGTGCGACGTGGGCTCGACGGGGGCGGCAGGCACCTCCGCATGGTGCCACGCGGGACCGACGATCCGCGGTGGCCGCCCGGGAACCCGGGACCGCTCCCGGGACCGGGGCGCCGACGGGTCCGGGTCCGCCCGCCGCCGTCTGGCCGCCGGGATCCGTGCCCCGGGCGGCGATCCCCCAGTTCCCGGCCCGGCCGACCACCGCGAGGTCGCCGTCCCGGTCGGTGCGGTGCACCCGGGTGCCGGCGTCGGCCAGCCACCCCAGCAGCCGGGGAGCGGGGTGCCCGTAGGTGTTGTCCGCCGCCACCGAGATGAGCGCCACCTGCGCCCCGGTGGCGGCGAGGAAGGCCGGATCGGCGTCGCCGCTGCCGTGGTGGGGGACCTTGAGCACGTCGGCGCGGAGGTCTGTGCCGTCGCGCAGCAGCGCGGCCTCCTCGTCGGCGCCGATGTCGCCGGTGAGGAGCAGGCGCACCCCCGCGGCGGTGGCCCGGACGACGAGGGAGAGCCCGTTGGGATCGGCCGCCGCGGTGGCCCGGCGCGGAGCGGGGGCGAGCACCTCGAACTCGACCCCGGCCACGCTGCGGCGGTCGCCCGGCACCAGCACCTCGCGGGTGCCGCCGGCACGCCGCACCAGGGCGTCGATGCCCGCCGCCCGGTCGTCGGCCGGTGAGAGGGTGCCGCTCGCGACGACGCCCACCGTGCGGCCGCCGAGGGCGCCGGCGAGGCCACCGACGTGGTCGGCGTCCAGGTGCGAGAGCAGCACGAGGGGCAGGTGGTCGATCCCGAGCCGGTCGAGGCAGCGGTCGATCGGGGCGACGTCCGGCCCGGCGTCGACCAGGATCCCCCGGCCGTCGCCCACGGGGAGCACCAGGCCGTCGCCCTGACCCACGTCGCAGGCCACCAGCAGCGCTCCGGCCGGCGGCCAGCCGTCCAACTGCTGGCGCAGCGGCCAGCCCACCGCCACCACCCCCACCAGGGCCGCCAGCGCGAGCGGCCGCGCGCGGGGGAAGCGCCACAGCAGGCAGCCGACGACCAGCAGGAAGAGGGCGAGCAGCAGCGACCCGACCGTCCCGGCCGGCCAGCCGGCGACGGCGTCCGGCGCGGCCGCGGCCCGCTCCGCCACGAGCACGATCCAGCGCACCGGCCACCCGGCGAGCCAGACCAGCCCGTCCCCGGCCCAGGGCCAGGCCACCCCGACCGGCGCCGCCAGCAACCCGAGGACGGTGGCCGGCGGCACGGCGGGGGCCGCCAGGAGGTTGGCCGGCACCGAGACCAGGCTCACCGTGCCGGTGAGCCCGGCGATCACCGGAGCGGTCGCCAGCCCGGCGGCGACGCTCACCGACACGGCGTCGGCCGGCCACGCGGGCCAGCCGTGCGCGCGCAGCCGGCGAGCCCACG
The DNA here is from genome assembly GCF_054050795.1 of Blastococcus sp. SYSU DS1024. Classification (NCBI taxonomy): domain Bacteria; kingdom Bacillati; phylum Actinomycetota; class Actinomycetes; order Geodermatophilales; family Geodermatophilaceae; genus Blastococcus; species Blastococcus sp. SYSU DS1024. The sequence goes on along the minus strand of NZ_JBJHAA010000033.1, from coordinate 15,452 downwards.
GCGGGGCCAGCAGCACGATCGCCGCCGTGGCCACGACCGACAGCGTGAAGCCCGCGTCCCGCGCCAGCCCCGGCTGGATCAGGAGCAGCACGGTCACCGCCGCACCGAGCGCGGGCAGCGCGGCCCGCGACCGCCCGGAGGCGAGGGCGAGCAGCGTGACCACGCCCATGGCGGCCGCCCGGAGCACGCTGGCGCTCGGCCGGGCCAGGACGACGAAACCGACGAGGGCCAGCGCGCCCACCAGCGCCTGCACCCGGCGGTCGACGGCGCGACGCCGCAGCGGCCGGAGCACGCCGGCGATCACGATCGCCACGTTGGCCCCGGAGACGGCGGTCAGGTGCGCCAGACCGGCCTGCTGGAACTCCTCGTGCAGCACCGGGTCCATCCGGCTGGTGTCGCCCACCACCAGCCCCGGCAGCAGGCCGCCCGCCCGGTCGTCCAGCACGCGTGCCGCGGCGGCGCCCAGCGAGTGCCGCAGCTCGCCCGCCACGCGCTGGACCGTCCCGGGGCCGCCGACCGGCTCCGGCGGACCGCGGGCCGACAGCACCGCGACCGCGTCGTCGCCCTCCCCCGGCGGCGCCAGCCCGGCGCGCACCCGGAGCTGCTGCCCGGGCAGGAGCCCGGACCAGCCGTCGGCGGGTGCGAAGACGAGGACGGCCTCGTCCAGCCGGTGGACCGTGCCGCCGTCGGTGAACGCCGTGACGTCCGCCTCGAGGAGGACGCGCGGCGCACCGCCGCCCGCCAGCACCCGGGGGTCGGTCCGCACGGTCAGGGTCACCGGCGTGGTCCCGCCCGCCGCGGCGGCGGCCCGCAGCGGGGACGCCTCACGTGCCGCGCCGCGCACCGCGGCGGCGGCGGAGGCCACCGCGACGCCGGCCAGGACGACCAGAACGACGGCCGCGGCCGGGCTCCGGGCGCGGGCGAGGATCAGGGCCGCACCGAGCGCGGCCCCACCCAGGGCGACCAGCACGGGCCACCGCAGCAGCGGCGCGGCCAGGGTCACCGTCCAGACCGCACCGCCGAGCGGCCAGAGCCGCAGGTCGAGGAAACGCCAGCGCGTGGGGGCCGCGCTCACACCGACACCAGCTCGGCGAGCTCGGCCGCCTTCGCCGGGCCGATGCCCGGCACGTCGTCGAGCTCCTCGACGCTCCGGAAACCACCGCTGCGGGTGCGGTGCTCGACGATGCGCTGGGCGAGAACCGGGCCGATGCCCGGCAACGCGTCCAGCTCCGCCACCCCGGCGGTGTTCAGGTCGACGCGGCCCCCGCCGCCGGGTGCACCCCCGGTGGGATGCCCGTCGGCGCCCGTGCCGGGCACCCCCACGGCGATCTGCTGCCCGTCGGAGAGGGGCGCGGCCAGGTTCACCGAGGCCGGGTCGGCATCGGGCAGCAGCCCGCCGGCCGCCTCGACCGCGTCGGCGACCCGAGCCCCCGAGGTGAGCGTGACCAGACCCGGCCGCGCCACCTGCCCGACGACGGAGACGACCACGGTGCTGGTGGTCTCGGCCACCTCGCCCACCGGGGGCGCGCCGGGTGCCGGGGTGGTCGGCGCCGCGGGCGAGGGCACCGGCGCCGCCACCGGCTCCACCCGGGGTCGCTGGGCCCACGTCCAGACCAGCAGGAGCAGCACCGCCACCACCGCGGCGGTCCAGACGGCGCGCCCACCGGCTCGTCCGGCGTCCCAGCGGGGCGTCGTGCCGGGCGCCCGGTGCCGCCCCACACCGGCCGGTGGGCCCGGGCGCCCCGCGACGTCGACCGGCACGGTGATCCGGTCGTCCGCCGGCCAGTGCGGGCCGTCGTCCTCCTCCTCGGGGACCCAGCCGTCGACGGCGGGGCGCGGCTCGGCCAGGACGGCGCGCAGCCGGGCACGGATGACGTCGGCGTCGTCGTCACGGCGGGCAAGCAGGCGCACCCCGGCGACGCTAGGGAGCGCGGGCGCCCCTTCCCACGGTGACGACGGGGCTGTGGAGGGGCTACCCGCCTGTGGACGGCCGGGCACCGGAACGGGGCGGGTCGCGGCACCCTGTGCCGATGCATCCCGCCCTCGATCAGCCCTCGCCCTCCTGGGGGTCGTCGGCCGCCTGCACCGCCGCGCCGGAGCCGGAGCTGGAGCCGGTGGAGATGACCACGCCCACGGCTCCCGGGCCGACGTGCGCGCCGATGGCGGCACCGAGCTCGCTCACGTGCAGCTCCCGCACCCGGGGCACGCGGGCCCGCAGCTCGGTGACCAGCCGGTCGGCCCGCTCGGCGGCGGCGAGGTGGTGCACGGCGAGGGAGACCTCCCGATCGCCGGCGTGCTCGACGACGTGCTGGACGAGGCGGGCGACCGCCCGCGCCGAGGTGCGCACCTTCTCCAACGGCACGACCCGGCCGTCGACCACGTGCAGCACCGGCTTGACCGCCAGCGCCGAGCCCAGTGCAGCGGCCGCGGAGCCGATCCGCCCGCCCCGGCGCAGGTGCTCCAGCGTGTCCACCACGAACAGGGTGCGGGTGCCGGCGGCGGCCTCCCGGGCGACCTGCGCCACCGTGGCGCCATCGGCTCCGCCGGCGGCCGCGCGGGCGGCCTCCAGGACGGCGAAGCCGGTACCCATCGCCGCCGACCGCGAGTCGACGACCGAGACGATGTGCTCGCCCACCTGCGAGGCGGCGACGCGGGCGGCGTCCCAGGTACCGGAGAGCTCCGCGGACAGGTGGACCGAGACCAGCCGGTCGGCCCCCGCGTCCAGCGCGGCGCGGTAGGCGGCGACGAAGTCCCCGGGCGTGGGCCGCGACGTGGACACCCGCTGGCCGCGGGTCGAGAGCGCCTTCGCCACGTCCTCGGCGCTGATGTCCTCGCCCTCGCGCCCCGACCGGCCGGCCAGGACGACGTAGAGCGGGACGACCCGGACGCCGTACTCGTCGGCGAGCGGGCGGGGCAGGTAGGCCGTCGAATCGGTGAGGACGGCGACGGGCACCCGGCGAGGCTAGCTGCCGACCGCGCGCCGTACGGAGCGTGGTGGTCGGGCCGGTCAGCCGATGGCGTCGGCGTCCTGGGCCGGGCCGGTCTCCGGCCGGTCACCGGCGGCTCCGGGAGCCCCCTGCTCGGGATCGGCGCGGAGCCGGTCCGCGGCGGGCACGACGAGCCCCTCCGGCAGCGGACCGGCGGAGGCGTTGTGCCGGAGCAGCCGCCACCGGCCGCTCTGCCGGGCCAGCTCGCTCCACGCGCAGTTGCCCAGCGGCCCGAACACGCGCCGGTGTTCCGGCCCGAGCTCCAGCAGCGCCTCGATCAGCCGGCCGCTCGTGCCCCCGTGGGTCACCACCACGGCCACGTCTGCCGGCGGCAGGTCGGCGAGCCCTGCGACCACCCGCGCGACGACCGCCGAAGCCTCCTCCCCACCGCGGCCACGCACCTGCCGACCGGCCAGCCAGTCCGCGTACTGCTCGGGATACCGGTCGGCCACCTCGTCGCGGGTGAGGCCCTCCCAGGTGCCCATGCCGTGCTCGCGGAACCTCGGGTCCAGCCGCAGCGGCACGTCCAGCAGCGAGGTGAGAGCCCGCGCGGTGTCCGCGGCACGGCCGAGGTCGCTGACGACCACCGCCGTCGACCGGGCCACGAGCCCGGCCGACGCCACGAGGTGGGGTGCGGCGTGCACCGCCTGGGCCCGCCCGACCTCGTCCAGCGGCGGGTCGAGCTGTCCCTGGAACCGTCCGGCCGCGTTCCACCCGGTGCGCCCGTGCCGCCAGACCACCAGCCGGGTCACCGGCAGCTCGGGCACGGCCGGAGAGGTCACTGGTCGGCCGTCTCCGCGACCGACGGGGAGCCGGCGTCCGCGGTGCCACCGGGGCCGGCCGCATCGGTGAAGGGGATGGACGGGCAGTCCTTCCAGAGCCGCTCGAGGGCGTAGTAGGCCCGCTCCTCGGCGTGCTGGACGTGCACCACGACGTCGATGAAGTCCAGCAGCACCCAGCGGGCCTCGGCCACGCCCTCGCGACGGACCGGCTTCACGCCGTGCTCCCGGAGCCGCTCCTCGACCTCGTCGACGATGGCCTGGACCTGCCGCTCGTTGGGTGCGGAGGCGAGGACGAACGCGTCGGTGATGGCGAGCCGCTCGCTGACGTCGACGATGGTGACGTCGGTGGCCAGCTTGTCCGCGGCGGCCTGGGCGGCGAGCAGCGCGGTTTCCCGGGCCTCGGGCGAGGCGGTCATTCGGGCACCTCCTGGAGGTGGGACGTCGTGGGTGGGGTGCGAGCGCTGTCGGGGCCGGTGGTGTTCCCGGGCCCGGTCGGGGGTGGGCGGTCGTAGGTGGGGCGGTCGCCGGCCGGGCGCCCGTCGCGGGCCTGCCCGGGGGCCGGGCGCCGTGCCGGCACGCGGTAGAGGCCGCGCTTCTCGATGTACTGCACGACGCCGTCGGGCACGAGGTACCAGACCGGCATGCCACGGCCCACCCGGTCGCGGCAGTCGCTCGAGCTGATGGCCAGCGCGGGGATCTCCACCAGGCTGACCCCGCCCTCGGGCAGGTGGCTGTCGGCCAGGGTGTACCCGGGCCGCGTGACCCCGATGAAGTGCGCCAGGTCGAAGCACCGGGCACCGTCGCGCCAGGTCATGATCTGGGCCAGGGCATCGGCGCCGGTGATGAAGAACAGCGCGGCCCCCGGGCGCTGGGCCTGCAGGTCGGTGAGGGTGTCGAAGGTGTAGGTGGGCCCGCCCCGGTCGATGTCGACCCGGCTCACGGAGAACCGCGGGTTCGACGCCGTCGCGATCACGGTCATGAGGTACCGGTCCTCCGCCGGGCTCACCACCTGGTCGCTCTTCTGCCACGGCTCACCGGTGGGCACGAACACGACCTCGTCGAGCCCGAACAGCCCGGCGACCTCGCTGGCGGCGACCAGGTGCCCGTGGTGGATGGGATCGAAGGTCCCACCCATCACGCCGACTCGTCGTCCCGCCACCGGCCGAGCGTATCCGGGGGTGCCGACCTCGCGCCGCGAGGACCGGCCCGCACCTCCTCCGGGCCGACGGCGGCCGGCGACCGGCTCCCCCGTGCAGCCGGTCGCCGCCCGGCCGCACCGGTGCGGTGGGCGGGTGGTGGCTCGTCGGCACCGCGTTGACCAACGGAGGCGGCAGCATCCGGTTACGCGCCGACCCGGAAGCGCCCCGGCGTCGCCGGCGCACCGATCCGTCGATCCGGTCTCAGAGGGTGGTGACGAAGTCGGCGAGCTGCGCGGCGTTCCGGCACTCGACCATGTCGATGACCTCGCCGTACCGGTCGGCGGCGGAGTCACCGCTGCCCCACAGCCGGCGCGGCTCGGGGTTCAGCCAGTGCGCCGAGCGGGCCTTCCCCACCAGGCCGGCCAGCACCGGGACGCCCGGCTGCCGGTAGTTGGTCCGCCCGTCGCCGAGGACCAGCAGCGACGTCTTCGGCCCGACCGCCGACGCCCAGCGGTCGGCGAACACGTCGAACGCGGTGCCGTAGTCGCTGTGCCCGTCGAAGCCCACGACCTGGGCCTCCCGGCCGATCCGGGCGATCGCGTCGGCGACGTCGACACCCGGCCGGAAGAAGCGGGTGACCTCGTCGGTGGAGTCGACGAACGCGAACGCCCGCACACCGGTGAAGTGCTCCCGCAGCGCCTGGGTGAGCATCAGCGTGAAGTGGCTGAACCCCGCGACCGAGCCGCTGACGTCGCAGAGCACGACCAGCTCCGGCTTGTGCACCTTGCGCGGCCGGTGGTGGGTGACCACGGGGACCCCGCCGGTGCCGAGCGAGGCGCGCACCGTCTTGCGGAAGTCCAGCCGGCCCTGGCGCCCCATCTTCCGGCGAGCCGAGAGGCGGACGGCGAGTCGGCGGGCCAGCGGGGCGACCGCCCGCCGCAGCTCGGCGAGGTCGGCCGACTGGGCGCGGAGGAAGTCGACCTGGTCGGCGAGCGGCCGCACGGCGTTCTTCGCGACCCGGTCGCGGCCCTTCTCCGCCGCCGTCCGCCGGCGGACCTCGGCCTCGACCGCGGTCCGGAAGGCCGCCAGCCGGTCGCGCACCGTCTGCCGCGCCACCTGCTCGGCCAGGCCGCCCCGGCCGGAATCCCCGAGCAGCCCGGCGAGCAGTTGCGCGACGAGGGTGTCCGGCGAGAGGGCCCGCATCACCCGGTAGCTGAAGTACGACTGCCCCGACGGCGTGGGCTGCCCCTGGCCCAGCTGGTCCACGGCGTCCCGGGCGAACCGGCGCAGCGCCTCGGGGTCGCCGTCCTGGAGCAGCCGGAGCAGTTCGGCCCGCATCAGCTCGGCGAGCGCGGCGTCGTCGGGGACGTCGAGGGTGGCGCCCCCCTCCTCGCCGTCGCCGTCGCCGTCGCCGGGTTCCGCGGCGGGCCGGTCGCCCAGCGGCCACCACAGGTCGAAGAGGACGTCGTAGGTGGGCCGCTGGGCCGCGCGCTGGAGCAGCACCGCGGCCAGCCCGTGGCGCAGCTGCTCGCGGTCGAGCAGGTCGACGACGGTGAGGATCTCCGCGGCGTCGACCGCCTGGCTGATGCCGACCGGGATGCCGGCCTCGCGGACCGCCCGCACGAAGCCGTCCAGGTGCCCGGCCAGCCCGCCCGGCTCCCGCCCCGGTGCCACCGGCGCGGTCATCAGTTCAGCCGCAGCTCGGCCGCGGCCCGCGTCTGGTCGCTGGCGTGCTTGAGCACGACGCCGAGCGTCGCGGCCATCGCCGGCTCGTCGAGGGTGTCCAGCCCGAGCTCCAGCAGGGTCTGCGCCCAGTCCAGGGTTTCCGAGATCGACGGCGACTTCTTCAGCTCGAGCCCGCGCAGCGCCCGCACGGTGGCCACCAGCTGGTCGGCCAGCCCCGCGGCGAGGTCGGGCACGCGGGACAGCACGATCTCCCGCTCCCGCTCGGCCGACGGGTAGTCCAGCGCCAGGTACAGGCAGCGCCGCTTGAGGGCCTCGGAGAGCTCGCGGGTGGCGTTGGAGGTGAGGACGACGGTCGGCCGGCGGGTGGCCGCGATCGTGCCGAGCTCCGGGATGGTGACCTGGAAGTCGCTGAGCACCTCGAGCAGCAGGCCCTCGACCTCGACGTCGGCCTTGTCGGTCTCGTCGATGAGCAGCACGGTCGGCTCGGTGCGGCGGATCGCGGTCAGCAGCGGCCGGGAGAGCAGGAACTCCTCGCCGAAGATGTCGTCGTGGACGGTGTCCCAGTCCGCGCCGCCCTCGGCCTGGGACGCCTGGATGCGCAGCAGCTGCTTCTTGTAGTTCCACTCGTACAGCGCGCGGGCCTCGTCGAGGCCCTCGTAGCACTGCAGGCGGATCAGCTCCGACCCGGTGGCCGCGGCGAGCGCCTTGGCCAGCTCCGTCTTGCCGGTGCCTGCCGGGCCTTCGACCAGCAGCGGCTTGCCGAGCCGGTCGGCGAGGAAGACCGTCGTCGCGATCTGCGCGTCGGGCAGGTAGCCGGCGGTGGACAGCCGCTTGCTGACGTCCGCGACCGACGAGAAGTGGGGGGACTGCGACGGCGGGCGGGGCATGCGGCTCCTCGAGGGGCGGCGGGGTCAGCGCGTGTGGCCGGTCCCCGTGACGACGTACGTGGTGGAGGTCAGCTCGGGCAGGCCGAGCGGGCCCCGGGCGTGCAGCTTCTGGGTGGAGATGCCGATCTCGGCGCCGAAGCCGAACTCGCCGCCGTCGGTGAACCGGGTGGAGGCGTTGACCAGCACGGCGGCGGCGTCGACCCCGGCGGTGAAGTCGGCGACGGCGCGGGCCGAGTCGGCCACGATCGCCTCGGTGTGGCCCGTGCTCCACCGCGCGATGTGCTCCAGGGCCTGCGGCAGGTCGTCGACGATCCGCACGGCCATGTCCATCGAGAGGTACTCGGTGCCCCAGTCCTCGTCGGTGGCGGGGACGACGCCGTCGTGGGCGGACCGGGCGGCGTCGTCACCGTGCAGCGTGACACCGGCGCCGGCGAGCGCGGCGAGCAACCGGGGTAGGAACGGGACGTCGCGGTGCACCAGCAGCGTCTCCGCGGAGTTGCAGACGCTGACCCGGTGGGTCTTGGAGTTGAGCACCACCGCCTCGGCGATCTCCGGGTCGGCGGAGGCGTCGACGTACACGTGGCAGTTGCCCTCCCCGGTCTCGATGACCGGCACCCGCGACTCGCGCACCACCCGCTGGATCAGCGAGGCGCCGCCGCGCGGGATCACCACGTCGACCAGGCCACGGGCGTTCAGCAGCTCGCCCACCGACGCGCGGTCGGCCGGGAGCAGCTCGACGAACCCGGCGGGCAGCCCGGCCTTCTCCCCGGCCTCGGCGAGCACGGCGAGCAGCGCGGTGTTGGTGCCGAACGCCGACGCCGACCCGCGGAGCAACGCCGCGTTGCCGCTCTTGAGGCACAGGCCCGCGGCGTCGACGGTGACGTTGGGGCGCGCCTCGTAGACGATCCCGACCACGCCGAGGGGGACGCGGACCTGCTTCAGCTCCAGCCCGTTGGGCAGCCGGGAGCCGCGCACCACGTCGCCCACCGGGTCGGGCAGCGCGACCAGCTGGCGCAGCGCGTCGGCGACGCCGGCGACGCGGCCGGCGTCCAGGCGGAGCCGGTCGACGATCGCCTCCGGCGTGCCGTCGGCCCGCGCGGCGGCGACGTCGGCCGCGTTGGCGGTCAGGATCTCGTCGGTGCGCTCGACCAGCGCGTCGGCCATCGCCGTCAGCGCGGCGTCCTTGGTGTCGGTCGGCAGGGTGCGCAGCACGCGGGAGGCGGCCTTCGCGCGCAGCGCGGCGGCACCGATCAGGGGCAGGCCGGAGACGTCGGACACGCCCGTGAGGGTACGCGGCGGGCGGCCGGCTCCTCGCCCCCTCGGGCCGGGCGGCCGCCTCGTCCGGACACCGTGCGAGAATGATTCTCATGCGCATGCCCGCCCCCCGCTGGACAGCCCTCACCGCTCTCGCCACCGGCGTGCTCCTCACCGCCGGGTGCGCATCCGACGGCGGGGGCGGTGCGAGCGGCGACGAGCTCTCCGTGGTCGCGGGCTTCTACCCGCTGGAGTGGGCCGCCGCCCGCGTCGGCGGTGACCGCGTCTCCGTCTCGTCGCTGACGCCGTCGGGAGCCGAGGCGCACGACCTCGAGCTCACCCCGCGCGACGTCGCCGCCGTCGGGGACGCGGACCTGCTCGTGTACCTGGAGGGCTTCCAGCCGGCGCTGGACGAGGCGGCCGCCTCCGAGGCCGGCGACGCCGCCTGGGACGCCGGCCAGGCCGCGGACCTCGTCGAGGGCGAGCACGAGGAGCACGCCGACGAGGAGCACGCCGAAGAGGGACACGCGGACGAAGCGCACGCCGAGGACGAGCACGCCGAGGAGGAGCACGCCCACGGCGACGAGTCGACCGACCCGCACTTCTGGCTGGACCCGACCCGGCTGGCCGCCGTGGGCGACGCCCTGGCCGAGCGCCTGACCGAGCTGGACCCCGACGGCGCCTCGACCTACGAGGAGAACGCCGCCGCCCTGCGGGCGGACCTGGAGTCCCTCGACGAGGAGATGCAGGCAGGCCTCGCCGGCTGCGCCGTCGACACCCTGGTCACCAGCCACGATGCCTTCGGCTACCTCGGGGAGCGCTACGGTCTGGAGGTGGTCGGCATCAGCGGTCTGAGCCCGTCGCAGGAGCCGACGCCCGCCCAGCTCGCCGAGATCACGACGCTGGTCCGGGAGCGCGGCATCACCACGGTGTACACCGAGACCCTGGTCGACCCCGCGGTCGCCGAGACGGTCGCCGAGGAGGCCGGCGTGCAGACCGCCGTCCTGGACCCGATCGAGGGGCTCACCGACGAGTCCGCGGGCGAGGACTACCTGCAGGTGATGCGCGCCAACCTCGCCACGCTGCAGGAAGGCCAGTCCTGTTCATGACCGCACGCTCCGGTGCCGCCGTCCGGCTGAGCGACGCCAGCATCGGCTACGACGACGTGCCGATCGTGGCCGGCGTCGAGCTGACGGTGCAGCACGGCGAGGCGGTGGCGATCCTCGGGTCGAACGGCTCGGGCAAGACGACCCTCGCCCGGGGTCTGCTGGGCCTGGCCACCGTGCTCGACGGTGAGGTGGAGGTGCTCGGCGCGCCGGTGGGCCGGCTGCGCGAACGCGGGCGGATCGGCTACGTGCCGCAGCGGCACACGGTCAGCGGAGCGGTGCCCGCCACCGTCCGCGAGGTCGTGTCCGTCGGCCGGCTGGCCAGGCTGGGCCTGTTCCGGCGGCTCGGACCGGCCGACCGCGTGGCGGTCGGCGAGGCCGTCGCGGCCGTCGGGCTCGCCGACCGCATGGAGGAGCCGGTCGCCTCCCTCTCCGGCGGCCAGCAGCGCCGGGTCCTGGTGGCCCGGGCGCTGGCCGCCCAGCCCGAGCTGCTGATCATGGACGAACCGACCGCCGGGGTGGACGCCGCCAGCCAGCACGCGCTGGCCGAGGTGCTCGGCCGCGTGTCGGCGACCGGCACCACCCTGCTCGTGGTCACCCACGAGACCGCACCGCTGGCCGGCGTGCTCACCCGCGCGGTCGTGGTCGACCACGGGCGGATCGGCTACGACGGGCCGCTGACCGGCGCGGAGCCGGCCACGGGGCACGACCACCACTGCGGGGAACCGGCGGAGCCGGAACGACCGGGGTACCGGCTCGACCAGCCGACCGTGACGGCGCCGACGGCGAAGGGGAGCCGCTGACGTGGAGATCCTCGAGTACGGGTTCATGCAGCGCGCCCTGCTCGCCTCGCTGATGGTGGGGCTGGTCGCGCCGGCGGTGGGGGTCTTCCTCGTCCAGCGCCGGCTCTCGCTACTCGGCGACGGCCTCGGGCACGTCGCCCTGACCGGGGTGGCGATCGGGGTGCTCACCTCCACCGCCCCGGTGGGCGCGGCCCTGGTCGCCGCCGTCCTGGGCGCGGTGCTCATCGAACTGGTCCGCGCCCGCGGCCGCACCAGCGGCGACGTCGCGCTCGCCGTCCTCTTCTACGGCGGCATCGCCGGTGGCGTGGTGCTGCTCAGCCTCGCGCCGCGGGGCCAGGCCACGAACCTGGACGCCTACCTCTTCGGCGCCATCACCACGACCGGTGGCGGCGACCTGGTCGTGTTCGCGGTCATCGCGCTCACCGTGCTCGCCGCCGTCGGGCTGCTGGGCCAGCGGCTCTACGCGGTGAGCGACGACGAGGAGTACGCCCGCGCGGTCGGCCTCCCGGTCCTCGCCCTGAACGTCGTCCTCGCCGCCCTCGTCGCCGCCACCGTGGTGCTCTCCATGCGTGTGGTCGGCCTGCTCCTGATCAGCGCGCTGATGATCGTGCCCAGCGCGGTGGCGCAGCTGCTCGCGCGCAGCTTCCGGCAGGCGCTCTACCTGGCGTGCACGATCGGCCTGCTCGTCAGCGTCTCCGGGACGACGGCGTCGTACTACACCGGCACCCCCTCGGGCGGGACTATCGTGCTGCTGGCGATCGCGGTCTTCCTCGTCGTGTCCACCGCGGTGGCGCTGCGGGAGGCCACCGCGCGCCGTCGGCACCGGCGGCGCGGCGCGGTCCACGGGGCCCATCCGCACGAGCACGGCGAGGGGTGCGGCCACCGGCCGGTGCCGCACGGCGACCACGTCGACTACGACCACGACGGGCACCTGCACGCCCCCCACCTGACCGGCGCGGGGGTCCACTACGACGAGCACGGCACGGCGGCGGTCCCCGACCGGCCCGGGACGGGAGGTGCTCGGTGAGCGCAGCCGACCAGACCGACGGCAGCGCCCGGCGGCCGAGCCGCCAGCGCAGCGCGGTCCTCGCGCTGCTGGAGGAGCTCGACGGTTTCCGCAGCGCCCAGGACCTGCACGCGCTGCTGCGCGAGCGCGGTGACGCGGTGGGGCTGGCGACGGTCTACCGGGCCCTCCAGGCCCTGGTGGACGACGGGCAGCTCGACGTGCTGCGCAGCCCCGACGGGGAGGCGGCCTACCGCCGCTGCTCCCCCAGCCACCACCACCACCTGGTGTGCCGCTCGTGCGGCATGACGGTGGAGGTCGCCGACCCCCCGGTCGAGCGCTGGGCCGCCCGCATCGCCGCGGAGCACGGCTTCGCCGACGTGCAGCACGATCTCGAGGTGTTCGGGACCTGCGCCGACTGCGCGTCGTCCCGCGGCTGAGCCGCCTGCGCTCGGCCCCTCGGACCGCCCCGGATCAGCGGTCGCGCAGGGCCCGCAGCGCGGCCTTCCGGGCGTCGCCGGTCAGCCGGTCGAGGAAGACCTTGCCGTCGAGGTGGTCGACCTCGTGCTGGAGGCAGCGGGCCATCAGCCCCTCGCCCTCCAGCCGCAGCGGCTTGCCGTCGACGTCGAAGCCCTCGGCGACGCAGCGCATCGCCCGCACCGTCGGCGCCCAGATGCCCGGCACCGACAGGCAGCCCTCGTCGCCGTCCTGGATCTCCTCGGACCGCTCGACGATGACCGGGTTCACCATGTGCCCGATGACCCCGTCGATGTTGTAGGAGAAGACGCGCACGCCCACGCCGATCTGCGGGGCGGCCACCCCGGCCCGGCCGGGGTGGTCGACGGTCTCCTCCAGGTCACGGACCAGCGTGGCCAGCCAGCCGTCGAAGGCCCGGACCGGGTCGGCGGGGGTGCGCAGCACGGGGTCACCGAGTTCGCGGATGGGGCGGATCGTCACCCGGTCAGTCTCTCAGCCGGGCCGCAGCGCTCAGCGCAGGCGTCCGACCAGCACCATCTCGTCGCGGTGCACGACCTCCCGGCGGTGCTCGGGCGGCAGGTCGCCGGTCTTGCGACCGAGGAGCGACGGCAGCTCGCGGGCGTCGTAGGCGACCAGCCCGCGGGCGACCACCACGCCGTCCGGCCCGACCAGCTCCACCGGGTCGTCGGCGAGGAACTCCCCCACGACCCCGGTGATGCCCGCGGCCAGCAGCGAGGCGTGCCGCTCCCGGACGGCGGCGACCGCACCGTCGTCGAGGACCAGCCGGCCGCGGGGGCGGCTGGCGTAGCGCAGCCAGAACTGGCGGGCGCTGGGCCGCTTGCCCATCGGGGCGAACAACGTGCCCACCCGGTCACCACCGAGCGCGGGGGCGGCCTGCGGCGTGGAGGTCACGACGACCGGGACGCCGGCGTGCGCGGCGATGAACGCCGCCTCCACCTTGGTCGCCATGCCGCCGGTGCCCACGCCGTTGCGGCTGGCCGAGCCGAGGGCGACCGCGGCGAGGTCGGACGGGGCGCGCACGGTGTCGACCAGCTGTGCCGGGCCGATGCGCGGGTCGCCGTCGTAGACCCCGTCGACGTCGGAGAGGAGGACCAGCGCGTCGGCCCGCGCGACGTGGGCGACGAGCGCGGCCAGCCGGTCGTTGTCCCCGAAGCGGATCTCCTCGGTGGCCACGGTGTCGTTCTCGTTCACCACCGGGAGGACGCCGAGGCTGAGCAGCTTCTCGACCGTCTGCTGCGCGTTGCGGTAGTGGCTGCGCCGGGTCAGGTCGTCGGAGGTGAGCAGCACCTGGCCGACGGTGATCCCGTGCCGGGCGAACGCGTCGGCGTAGGTCTGCACCAGGCGCAGCTGCCCGACGCTGGCCGCGGCCTGCGCGGTGGCCAGGTCACGGGGGCGCCCGTCGAGGCCGAGCGGCGCCAGCCCCGCGGCGATCGCGCCCGAGGAGACCAGCACGACCTCCCGGCCCGACGCCCGGACGGCGGCGAGGGCGTCGACCAGCGCGGTGAGGCGTCCGACGTCCAGGCCCCCGGGCAGGGTGGTCAGCGACGAGGAGCCGACCTTGACCACGACGCGCCCGGCCCGGGCGATCGCGGGCCGCGCCGCGGTCTCGGCGGCGGCGCGGGTCACCGGCGGTCCTCGCCGGGCGGGTCGTCGTCCATCTCCTCGAGGTCCGCGTCGGTCCAGCCGTCCTCGGTGACCTCGAAGGGCACCCGGCGGGCACGCTTGGCCGCCAGCCGCTCGGCCGCCCCGACCCGCTCGGTGACCTCGAGCCGGTTGTCGGTCCCGCGGCCACCCAGGCCCGCCGACTCCTCGGCGGTGAGCGTCCCCGCCGGCAGCGTCGGCGCCCAGTCGAAGGTGACGTCGCCGATGGTCACGGCGTCGCCCTCGCGTGCACCGGCCTTGGCCAGCTGCTCCTCGACGCCGAGCCGGTTGAGCCGGTCGGCGAGGTAGCCGACGGCCTCGTCGTTGGTGAAGTCCGTCTGCCGCACCCAGCGCTCGGGCTTGACGCCGCGGACGACGAACGAGTCCGGGTCCTCGGGGTCGCGCTCCACGGTGAAGCCCGAGTCGTCGACCGCGCGCGGGGTCAGCGTCACCCGCACCGGCTCGGGCGCCGGCAGCGAGGCGCGGTGCTCCTCGACGGCGGCGGCCAGCGCGTACCCGAAGGCCGCCAGCCCCTCACCGGTGACGGCGCTGATCGGGAACACCTGCAGGCCACGCTCCTCCAGGGCGGGGCGGACCAGGTCGACCAGCTCGCGACCGTCGGGGACGTCGATCTTGTTGAGCACCGCGATCCGCAGCCGCCCGACGAGGTCGAGCTCCTCCCCGCCGTACTCGGCGAGCTCGTGCTCCAGCGCGTCGATGTCGGTCTCGGGGTCGCGGCCGGACTCCATGGTGGCCATGTCGATGACGTGCACCAGGACGGCGCAGCGCTCGACGTGCCGGAGGAACTGCAGGCCCAGCCCCTTGCCGGCCGAGGCCCCCGGGATCAGGCCGGGCACGTCGGCCATGGTGTAGACGGTGTCGCCGGAGCGGACCACGCCGAGGTTGGGCACCAGCGTGGTGAACGGGTAGTCGGCGATCTTCGGCCTGGCCGCCGACATCGCGGCGATCAGCGAGGACTTGCCGGCCGAGGGGTACCCGACGAGGCCGACGTCGGCGATGCTCTTGAGCTCCAGCACCGCGTCGAACGCCTCGCCCGGCTCGCCCAGCAGCGCGAAGCCCGGCGCCTTGCGGCGGGGGTTGGCCAGCGCGGCGTTGCCCAGCCCGCCCTTGCCACCGTGGGCGAGCACCACCCGGGTGCCGGCGCCCACCAGGTCGGCGACCACGCGGCCGTCGGGGGTGCTGACCACGGTGCCCTCGGGCACCCGGAGCACGCGGTCCTCGCCCCGGGCGCCGTGCCGGTTGCTGCCCGCGCCGGGACGGCCGTTGGCCGCCTTCTGGTGGGGACGGTGGTGGAAGTCCAGCAGGGTGTGCACGTTCGGGTCGACCTCGAGGACGACGTCGCCGCCGTCCCCGCCGTTGCCCCCGTCGGGCCCACCGAGCGGCTTGAACTTCTCGCGGTGCACCGAGGAGACGCCGTGCCCGCCGTTGCCGGCGGCGACGTGGATGGTGACCCGATCGACGAAAGCGGCCATGGGTGTCGAGCGGACGAGTCCGCGCCGCCTCCTACCTACCTGTCAAGCGGGGGGGGGGGGGGGGGGGGGGGGGGGGGGGGGGGGGGGGGGGGGGGGGGGGGGGGGGGGGGGGGGGGGGGGGGGGGGGGGGGGGGGGGGGGGGGGGGGGGGGGGGGGGGGGGGGGGGGGGGGGG
>NZ_JBJHAA010000032.1:0-33477 GCF_054050795.1 Blastococcus sp. SYSU DS1024 | reverse complement strand
TGGACCACGAGGGACCTCCTGGGGTCTGGATGGGTGCTTGGCGGCTCCCAAACAGAACCCGGAGGTCCCTCCTCACATCAAGACCGATCACTCACCACGCGGTGCACCAACCTGTCCGGGCAGTACAACTAGTCCTCGTCGGGGTCGGCGAGCTCGTCGAAGAGGGTGCGAGCCGACACCGGGCCGGTCTCGGTGACGTCGTGCCCCTGCGGGGTCGACGGCGGCCGCTGCCGGGGGAGCGGGAGCGGCGCCGCCGGCTCGGGCAGCAACTCGCCGGCGACGTCCTCGGCGGGGGCCTCGGTGACCTCGCCGATGAGCACCTCCGCCGGGCTGGGCAGCGGGGCGGGGCGGCCGAAGGCGTAGCCCTGGGCCATGGCGCAGCCGTGGTCGAGCAGCCAGGCTGCCTGGTCGAGGTCCTCGATGCCCTCGGCGATGACCTGCAGGCCCATGCCGCGCCCGAGCTGCAGCAGCCCGTGCACGAGCGCCGCCGTCGACGGCTCGGTGACGACGTCGGCCACGAACGACCGGTCGATCTTCACCGTGTGGATGGGCAGCCGGTGCAGGGCGGTGATCGCCGAGTACCCGGTGCCGAAGTCGTCCAGGGCGAGCGTCACGCCCTGGTCGGTGACGACGGCGACGGAGTGCAGCGTGGCCTCGGCGGCGAACAGCGCGGTCGACTCCGTGATCTCCAGCTCCAGCCGGTGCGGCGGCAGCCCGGACTCCTCGAGCGCGGCCGCGACGAGCTCGCTGAAGCCGTCCTCGGCGAGGTGGCGGGCGGAGATGTTGACGTGCACCCGCAGGTCGTCGGTCCAGGTCGCCGCGTCCAGGCACGCCCGCCGCAGCACCCACGCGCCGAGCTTCGAGGTCAGCCGGTTGTTCTCCGCGACGTCCAGGAAGACGCCGGGCGGCAGCAGGCCGCGGGTGGGGTGCTGCCAGCGGATCAGCGCCTCGTAGCCGAGCAGCGTCTCGTCGGCCAGGTGCACGATCGGCTGGTAGAACAGCCGCAGCTCGTCGTTGTCGAGGGCGTGCCGCAGCTCGGTCTCCAGCTGCAGCGCGTCGACGTCGCTGCGGCTGAGCGCCCCCTCGTGCACCTCGATGCGGGCACGCTGGCCGTCGGCCTTGGCCTTCGTCAGCGCGCTCTGCGCCTGGCGCAGCAGGTCGTCGGGGGTCATGTCGGCGCCGAGGGTGAGGCCCACGCTGGCCGACAGGGTGATCTCCCGGCCGCTCACCACGAACGGCTCGTCGAGCACGCTCAGCAGGCGGTCGGCGAGGGCGCGCAGCCCGTCGAGGTCCTCGACGTCCTCGGCGACCACCAGAAACTCGTCGGCACCCAGGCGCACGGCGGTGTCCTCGACGCGGGTGCTCCAGCGCAGCCGGTCGGCGAACTGGCTGAGCAGCAGGTCGCCGGCCTCGTGGCCGAGGGCGTCGTTGACCGCCTGGAACCGGTCGATGTTGAGGTGCACCAGGCCGACCTGCAGGCCCCGGCGCCGGGAGAGCGCCACGGCGTGCCGCAGCCGATCGGTGAGGGCGCGGCGGTTGGGCAGGCCGGTGAGCGGGTCCATGAACGCGCGGCGGACGGCGTCCTCCTCCGCGCGGCGGCGGTCGGTGACGTCAACCAGCGAGAGGACGACGAACTGCGCCGTGCCGTTGTTCTGCCGCACCACCTCGTGGGACTGGACCACCCACAGCTCCGTGCCGTCGGAGCGGCGCAGCCGGCGCTCGCCGTCGAGCAGCAGGTTGGGGTCGAGGTCGGGCTCACCCGGACCCGGCTCCAGCCCGAGGTCGCCCACCGGCGGGTCGTCGGGGTGGGCCAGCAGGTCGATGTGCCGGCCGGCCAGGCTGTCGGCGGTGCGACCGGTGAGGGCGCACATCCGCGGGTTGGCGACCAGCACGTGCCCGTCGAGGTCGACGAGGGCCTTGGCGATCGGCGCGCCGAGGAACAGGGCCTGGAACAGCTGGCCCCGGTCGGCGAGCAGCGTGTCGATCGCCCGCAAGCGCTGCCCGGCGCCACCGCCGGGCGTGCCCGGGGAACGGGGCATCTCGGGTGCGGGGAGGCTCACCCGGACAGCGTCACGCATCGCAGGCGAGAAGTGACGGAAGCAGTTCACGGAGAGTCGTGATCACCCCGTCACACTCCGTCGCATGAGGGCTCACCCGTCCCACCGGTCGCGTCCGCTACGGGTGATCTGCCACAGGGCGCGGGAATCCGGACCGGTCCCCGGGTGCTGCTGGAGCAGACATCGACGAAAGGACCTGTCGTGGAGAAGCGGATCGGCTTCCTGTCCTTCGGGCACTGGCAGCCCATCCCGGGCTCGCAGGTGCGCACCGGGCGGGACGCCCTCGTGCAGAGCGTGGAGCTGGCGGTGGCCGCCGAGGCGCTGGGGCTCGACGGCGCCTACGTGCGGGTGCACCACTTCGCCCGCCAGCTCGCCTCGCCCTTCCCGCTGCTGGCCGCGATGGCGGCCCGCACCAGCCGGATCGAGCTCGGCACCGGCGTCATCGACATGCGCTACGAGAACCCGCTCTACATGGCCGAGGAGGCGGCAGCGACCGATCTGCTCGCCGACGGCCGGCTGCAGCTGGGCGTCAGCCGGGGGTCACCGGAGACGGCGCTGCGCGGGTCCGAGGCGTTCGGCTACGTGCCCGCCGAGGGCAGCAGCGACGCCGAGCTGGCGCGGCAGAAGACCGCGCTCTTCCTCGCGGCGATCAACGGGCAGCCGGTGGTGGACGCCGACCCGCGGATGACCGGTGGCGCCACGGGGAAGCTCGCGATCCAGCCGCAGTCGCCGGGGTTGGCCGATCGGATCTGGTGGGGCTCGGGCACCCGGGCGACGGCGGAGTGGACGGCGCGGCAGGGGCTGAACCTGATGAGCTCCACGCTGCTGGTCGAGGACACCGGCGTCCCCTTCGACGAGCTGCAGGCCGAGCAGATCGCCCGCTACCGCGCCGCCTGGGCCGAGGCCGGGTGGCAGCGCGAGCCGCGGGTGTCGGTGAGCCGCAGCGTGCTGCCGATCACCAGCGACCTGGACCGGCAGTACTTCGGCGGGGGGCGTGAGGGTGAGGACCAGGTCGGCATCCTCGAGGGCGTCCGCGCCCGGTTCGGCAAGAGCTACACCGGTGAGCCCGACGTGCTGGCCGAGGAGCTGGCCAAGGACGCCGCCGTCCGCGAGGCCGACAGCCTGCTGCTGACCGTGCCCAACATGCTGGGCGTCGAGTACAACGCGCACCTGCTGCGCACGATCGTGGAGCACGTGGCGCCGGCGATCGGCTGGGTGCACCCGGACCGGCGCGCCGCCTGAGCAGCGCCCCGTCCGGGCCTCACGGCGGGCCGGTCAGCGCAGGTCGAAGCCCAGGTCCAGCACCGGGGCGCTGTGCGTGAGAGCGCCGACGGCGAGGTAGTCGACGCCGGTCGCCGCGACCTCGGCGGCCCGCTCCAGCGACAGCCCGCCGCTGGCCTCCAGCCGGACGCCGCTGCCGCGGACCAGCTCGACCGCTGACCGGGTGTCGGCGAGCGAGAAGTTGTCGAGCAGCACAAGCTGGACGCCGGCGTCGATCGCCTCGCGCACCTGCTCGAGGGTGTCGCACTCGACCTCGAGCGGGATCTCCGGGGAGTGCGCCCGCACCGCCTCCACCGCCGCCGAGATGCCGCCCGCTGCCGCCACGTGGTTGTCCTTGACCAGGGCGGCGTCGCCCAGGGCCATGCGGTGGTTGACCCCGCCGCCGCAGCGGACGGCGTACTTCTCCAGCACGCGCAGCCCGGGCAGCGTCTTGCGGGTGTCGCGGATGGCGGCGCCGGTGCCCTCGACGGCGTCCACCCAGCGCCGGGTCAGCGTCGCCACGCCGGAGAGGTGACCGACCAGGTTCAGCGCGGTGCGCTCCGCCGTCAGCAGCGACCGGGTGGGCCCGACGGCGGTGAGCACCGGCGCGTTCGTGCGGGCCGCCATGCCGTCGGCGGCCTGCACCGTCACGGTGACGTCGTCCCCGCCGACGATCGCGAACACCGCCGCGGCGACCGGGACACCGGCCAGCACGCCGGGTGCACGAGGCACCACGTCGCCGGTGGCGCGGGCGTCGGCCGGCACCGTGGCGAGCGTGGTGACGTCGGGGCCGAGCGCTAGGTCCTCGTCCAGCGCGCGGCGGATCACCCGCTCCACGCCCGCGGGGTCGAGGCCGCCGTCGCGGAGGGCGTCGGCCAGCTCCGGTCGCAGCGGGTGCCACGCGGTGCCGGTCATGCCACTCCCTGGGTCTGCCGGGTGCCGCATGCGCTCAGCGGCACGGTGCGGGTGTGCAGGTGGCCGGTGCCGTCGATGCGGTGAGCCAGCCGCAGCTGCCACTCGGGCCGGGTTCCGGGGGCGTCGGCGCGCCGGTGGCAGCCGCGGCTCTCCGGGCGGGCGAGCGCCGCGGTGGCCAGCAGCGTGGCGATCGTGTGCACCGCGGTCGCCTCGACGGCGGCCAGGTCGAGCGGGCGGTCGGCGGGCAGGCGGGGCGCGGTGGCGAGCGCGCCGGTGAGCTCGGTCAGGCCGTCGGCGGTGCGGACCACCCCGGCGTGCCGGCTGGTGGCCGCACCGATGGCGGCACGCGACGCGGGGTCCACCGCGCCGGTCGCGAGGGCCCGGGGGGCGACGGGGGCGGGCGGAGTGCCCGCGGGGAGCGTGGCGTCCAGCAGCTCGGCGCAGCGGCGGGCGGCGACCAGGCCCTCGGTGATCGAGTTGGACGCCAGCCGGTTCGCCCCGTGCACGCCGGTGCAGGCGACCTCGCCGACGGCGTAGAGGCCCGGGACGCCGGTGCGGCCATCGAGGTCGGCGAGCACTCCGCCGCAGGTGTAGTGCGCGCCCGGGGCCACCGGCACGGGTTCGGCGGCCGGGTCGAACCCGGCCTCCCGGCAGGCGCGGAGGATGCCGGGGAACCGGTGCTCCAGGAACTCGGCCCCGAGGCCCGTCGCGTCGAGGAACACGCAGTCCTCGTCGGTGGCGGCCAGGTACGCGGCGATGGTGGCCGAGACGACGTCGCGTGGCGCGAGGTCGGCCAGCGGGTGCGCGCCGGCCATGATGCGCCGTCCGCCGGCGTCGACGAGCACCGCGCCCTCGCCGCGCACGGCTTCGGAGATCAGCACCTGCTGCCCGGCGGCGCCCGGCCCCTGCCAGAGCACGGTCGGGTGGAACTGCACCAGCTCGACGTCGGCGACCTCGGCGCCGGCGCGCAGCGCGAGCGCCAGCCCGTCGCCGGTCGTGCCCGCCGGGCTGGTGGCGGCGGCGTAGGCCTGCCCGTAGCCGCCGGTCGCGAGGACGACGGCGTGCGCGCGCAGGTCGCCGGCGTCGACCAGGGCGCCGTCGGCCGCGACCCGGGCGACCCGCAGCCCGACCACCGTGCCGTCGGCGGCGCGCAGCGCGTCGAGGGCCACGGTGTGCTCGAGCACCTCGACGCCCGCCACGGCCAGGGCCTCGACGAGCGTGCGGGTGACCTCGGCGCCGCTCGCGTCACCGCCGGCGTGCACGATGCGGTCGCGGCTGTGCCCGCCCTCGCGGGTCAGCGCCGGGTCGCCGTGCGCGTCCAGGTCGAGCCGCGCCCCGAGGTCCTGCAGCAGGCGGATCGCGGCCGGGGCCTCGGCGACGAGCGCGGCCACCGCCGCCTCGTCGCAGAGCCCCGCCCCGGCGGTGAGCGTGTCCTGCAGGTGGAGTTCGGCGCCGTCGTCCGCACCGAGCACGGCCGCCAGGCCGCCCTGCGCCCAGCGGGTGCTGCCGGCGCCGAGCGCCCCCTTGGTCACGACGGTGACCCGGCGTTCGGCTCCGGCCAGCGCGAGCGCGGTCATCAGCCCGGCGGCGCCGCTGCCGACCACCACGACGTCGGTGCTGCGGGTCCAGCCCGGACCCGGCAGGGGGAGGGCCGGGACGACGGCGGGGGCGACCGGCGCGGTGCGGCGGGGCCCCACGGTCACTCGCCGACCAGCGACGGGGTGCCGAGCGCGATCATCGCCTCGACGGCCGACCGCGCACGAGCGGCGATCTCCGGGTCGACGGTGACCTCGTCGCGGCCCTCGCGCAGCGCGCGCAGCAGCTTCTCCGGCGTCGACATCTTCATGTAGGGGCACTCGGCGCGCGGGTTGACCGCCTCGAAGGCGGCGGCCGGGTTGGCCTGGCGGAGCTGGTGCAGCATGCCGATCTCGGTGGCGACCAGCACGCGCTTCGCCGTCGTCCGCTTCGCCTGGTCGAGCATCGCGCCGGTGGAGAGGACGTGCACCCGGTCCGACGGCAGATCGCCCTGGCCGACCATCCAGAGCGCGCTGGTGGCGCAGCCGCACTCGGGGTGCACCAGCACCTCGGCGTCGGGCGCGTCCTCGATGCTCTGCCGCAGGTCGGTGGGGGAGATGCCGGCGTGCACGTGGCACTCGCCCATCCAGATGCGCATGTTCTGCCGGCCGGTGACCCGCTGGACGTGCGCGCCGAGGAACTGGTCGGGGAGGAACAGCACCTCGCGGTCGGCGGGGATCGACTCGACCACCTCGACGGCGTTGGAGGAGGTGCAGCAGATGTCGGTCTCGGCCTTCACCTCGGCGGTGGTGTTGACGTAGGAGACGACGGCGGCGCCGGGGTGCTCGGCCTTCCACGCGCGGAGCTGGTCGGCGGTGATGGTGTCGGCCAGCGAGCAGCCGGCGGCGGCGTCGGGCACCAGGACGGTCTTCTCCGGGCTGAGGATCTTCGCCGTCTCGGCCATGAAGTGGACGCCGGCGAAGACGATCGTGCTCGCGGTGCTGGCGGCGGCGATGCGCGAGAGGGCGAGGGAGTCACCCACGTGGTCGGCGACGTCCTGGATCTGCGCCGCCTGGTAGTTGTGCGCCAGGACGACGGCGTCGCGCTCGGCGGCCAGCCGGCGGACCTCGTCACGCCAGGTCTGCCACTGGTCGGGCGTCCAGGTGGTCGACGGGTTCGTGGCGAGCGGGGCGGGCAGCGTTGCGGTCACGGGGGACCTCCCTGTGGGGGGACGGTTTCAGACTCTCAGGCGAAAACCTCGACGGGGAATCTAGCATTCCCGTCGTGACATCCGTGTGGTCCTCGCCCGAGCGGCCGGCCTATCCGCACCAGGCGCTCGCGGTGGTGCTGCAGGTCCGGAGCGCACGCCTGCACGTGATGCTGTGGCGCCGGGCGAAGGAGCCCTTCGCCGGCTCCTGGGCACTCCCGGGCGGGCCGCTGCTGCCGGAGGAGACGCTGGGCGCTTCGATCGGCCGTCAGCTCGCGTCGAAGGTGGAGGTCGCCCAGCTCGCGCACCTGGAGCAGCTGGAGACGCGCAGCGACCCGCACCGCGACCCGCGCAGCCGCACCGTGGCCACCGCCTACCTCGGGCTGATCCCGGGGGACCTGGACCCGGTGCTGCCCGAGGACACCGCCTGGCACCCGGTCGACGCGCTGCCGGGGACGGCCTTCGACCACGGCTCGATCGTCGGATCGGGTCTGGAGCGGCTGCGGGCGAAGCTCTCGTACACCAACGTCGGTTTCGCGCTCGCCCCGCCGACGTTCACGATCGCCGAGCTGCGCGAGATCTACGTCGCCGCGCTCGGCTACGAGGTGACCGCGACCAACCTGCAGCGGGTGCTGCTGCGCCGGGGCGTGCTGGAGCCGACCGGCGAGCTCGCGGCGCCCGGCCGGGCGGGGGGCCGCCCTGCGGCGCTCTACCGCTTCGTCACGCCGGGGCTGGAGGTGACCGATCCGTTCGCCGTCCTGAAGCCGCCCGCGCCCCGCTGAACGGCCGGCTCAGACCGGGTCGGTCACTCCGACGTGGGTCAGGAGCTGTCCGGCCACCCCGGTGTCCCCGCCGATGGCGCGCTCGACCAGCCGGGTCAGCTCGGGATCCCGGTCGGCGGGCACGTCCTTGACCACGGCGGCCCCGTCCTGCGGCCGGGTCCCGGTCACCCGGACGGTGCCGTCCTCGATCGTCACGGTCCCGTCGAACCCCGCCTCGTGGACCTCCAGCGTCGTCGTCCCGTTCGTCGCCATGGTCCGCCCCCTACCCGGCCCGGCGGCGCGCCAACAGCCGGCCGGGATCCGTCTCGCCGCAGGCTCGGCGGCCGGGTCACTCGCCGGTGGCCCCGTCGAGCGCCTCGCGGATCAGGTCCGCGTGGCCGTTGTGCCGGGCGTACTCCTCGACCAGGTGCAGCAGGATCCAGCGCAGCGAGAACGTGTCGTCGCGGCCCCACGGCCGGTCCTCGGTGTCCAGCGGCAGCCGGCGGGCCACCTCGCCGACTGCGTCGGCCGCCGCCCGCCAGGTCGCCCAGGCCGCGGTCACGTCGTCCGCGGTGACGGTGCCGGGGTCGACCCGCCACTGCTCGTCCCGCTCCCGCACGACGTCGGGCCAGAGGTCGTGCGGCAGGCCGCCGAACCCGATGAGCCAGCCGGTCTCCACCGCCGCGAGGTGGCGGACCATGCCCAGCAACGTGAGCTCCGAGCTGGGAACCGCCCGCGTGGCCAGCTGCTCAGGGGACAGGTCGGCGCACTTCCACTCCAGCGTCTGCCGGTGGAACTCCAGGAAGCCGGTCAGCAGCGTCGCCTCCCCGCCGGTCAGCGGCGGTTCGGTGCGGTGGTCGGTAGGGGGCATCGGATCGCTCCTACGGGGTCTGGGCGCGCGTGGGCGTGGTCGCCGCGCATCCTGCGGCACAGGTCCGACAATCCGCGGGGCGGGTCGCCGTGCCGCGGTGGTCGGCCACCCACGGCCTCCGAGCGTCGGCAGCTCGCCCGGCGGAGGCGACGCGCCGAGCGCAGGACGGTCACCGTTCGGCCACGTCGGCCCGGGCGGTCCGCCGCTGCTTCCGCAGGAGGAAGGCGCCCAGGCTCAGGTTCGCCACGGCCAGGACGGTGAAGGCCACCGTCGCGACCATGCCGCCGGACGTGCCCCACCCGCCGAGGGCGAACACCGTCCACGTCGCCCCGAGGACGAAGTAGAGCATCGGGCTCGGGCGTCTGATGGGCCTGTCCACGTGCCTTTCGTAGGTCACGCATCGGGGGAGGGCAAGGCTCGAGAACGGCCGGATGATGCGTGGCGGTGTGCGGGCCACGGCGCTCGTCGCCATCCTGGTGGCCGGCGGGCGGAGATCGTGCCTGTGGCGGCGAGCACGCCTCGGTGCGGCCGGTGGGGGTGACCACCGTCGGTCACGGCGTCACGCGGGCAGCGCCCCCATGCCGAACGGGTGCACGTGGCTGCGGGGGTGGTCGACGCAGCCGCAGACGGCGGCCTCGCCCTCGTGATCGCGGTAGTCGCAGCACGGCACCAGCTCGGCCGCCGCAGCTCCGGCGACCGGCGTGCGGTCGGCCAGGCGGAGCAGCGTGTAGCCGACGACGGCCAGGGCTCCCAGGAAGGCGACGGCGACGACCAGCGTCTTGACGATCTCGATGACGGCGGCGACGACGACCAGCACCGCGATCAGTCTCCACATGGGGACGATCATTCCCCCGGATCGTCGGCGCGACGACCAGGCGTCGCTCTGTCCGGTGACACGGGGCCGCGAAGTGCCCGATCCGGACCACGAGTGGGACAGCGCAACTGCGCCACCCGCAGGACGGAAGGCCGGAGGCGCGCCCGGCAGGGATCGAACCTGCGACCAAGTGCTTAGAAGGCACCTGCTCTATCCGCTGAGCTACGGGCGCTCGGGGACCGATCATCGCACCGCCCGGTTCCCGGGGGATCGCGGCCGGGTGCGGTGTCGTCCACAAGGGGCAGGCGTGTCCACAGTTCCGGGAAAGCCCTGCTCCGGTCGCCGGTGGGCGGTGAGGGTCGACGGCACGCCGGCACCGCGCCGGCCGCGCCGCCCGGCGCAGCACCCCCGAGGAGCACCGTGAACGACACCATCGTCACCGTCGTCGGCAACGTCGCCGACGACCCGCGTCGCAAGACCACGCAGAACGGCGCGGTGACCAACTTCCGCATGGCCTCCACCGCCCGCCGCTTCGACTCCGGCAGCGGGCAGTACGTCGACTCCGGCACCTTCTGGATCGACGTGGAGTGCTGGAACACGCTGAGCGGCAACGTCTCGGCCTCGGTGAGCAAGGGCGACCCGGTCATCGTCCGGGGCGCGATCACCACGCACAGCTGGGATTCCGACACGGGTCGCCGGAGCAAGCCGCAGATCAAGGCATTCGAGGTCGGCCACGACCTCACCCGGGGCAGGGCCGTGTTCCGGCGCGACCGGTCGGAGCGCGCTCTGGAGCGGACGGACGGCGTCGACACCGGGAGCGGTGAGCTGCACCCGGTGGTCGACGAGCCGGCCCAGGCGTACCCGACGACCGAGGAGTTGCGGGCGGGGCGGGACTACGTGGAGGACGACATGACGTTGTCCTCGGTGGACGACCTCGATCCCTCGGAGGAGCCCGCGCACATCTAGTTGCCCGGGCTGGGAGGATCGGAGGCGAGAACGTACGGGGTGGGGCTGCGAGCCCGCGGCCCCACCCCCCGCTCGCACGACGACGGAAGGCTCCGAAGCCCAGTGGCTCAGTACATCTACACGATGGTCCGCGCACGCAAGGCGCACGGCGACAAGGTGATCCTCGACGACGTCACCTTGTCGTTCCTGCCCGGCGCGAAGATCGGCGTCGTCGGCCCCAACGGCGCCGGCAAGTCGACCGTGCTGCAGATCATGGCCGGCCTGCAGCAGCCCTCCAACGGTGACGCCACGCTCGCGCCCGACGCGACGGTCGGCATCCTGCTGCAGGAGCCGCCGCTGAACGAGGAGCTCGACGTCCGCGGCAACGTCGAGGAGGCCGTGAAGCCGCTCCGCGACGCGCTGCGCCGCTTCGAGGAGGTCAGCGCGGCGATGGGCGAGCCCGACGCCGACTTCGACGCGCTGATGGCCGAGCAGGGCGAGCTCATGGAGGTCATCGAGAACCACGACGGCTGGGAGCTCGACGCCCGCATCGAGCAGGCCATGGACGCGCTGCGCTGCCCGCCCGGTGACGCCGACGTGACCGTGCTCTCCGGTGGTGAGCGCCGCCGCGTCGCGCTGTGCCGCCTGCTGCTCGAGGCGCCCGACCTGCTGCTGCTCGACGAGCCGACCAACCACCTCGACGCCGAGAGCGTCGCGTGGCTGGAGCAGCACCTGGAGAAGTACGCCGGCACCGTCGTCGCCGTCACGCACGACCGGTACTTCCTGGACAACGTGGCCCAGTGGATCCTCGAGCTCGACCGGGGCCGGGCCTACCCCTACGAGGGCAACTACTCCACCTACCTCGAGACCAAGGCCGCGCGCCTGCAGGTCGAGGGCGCCAAGGACGCCAAGCGCCAGAAGCGCCTCAAGGAGGAGCTGGAGTGGGTCCGCTCCGGCGCCAAGGCCCGCCAGGCCAAGAGCAAGGCGCGGCTGGCGCGGTACGAGGAGATGGCCGCCGAGGCCGAGAAGTTCCGCAAGCTGGACTTCGAGGAGATCCAGATCCCGCCGGGCCCCCGCCTGGGCAACGTCGTCGTCGAGACCCGGAACCTGACCAAGGGCTTCGGCGACCGGGTGCTCATCGACGACCTGACCTTCACCCTCCCGCGCAACGGCATCGTCGGCGTGGTCGGCCCCAACGGCGTCGGCAAGACCACGCTGTTCAAGATGCTGGTCGGCGAGGAGAAGCCCGACGACGGCGAGATCAAGGTCGGCGAGACCGTGCAGCTCTCCTACGTGGAGCAGAACCGCAGCGGCATCGACCCGAAGAAGACGCTGTGGGAGGTCGTCTCCGACGGCCTGGACCACATCAAGGTCGGCAACGTGGAGATGCCGTCGCGCGCCTACGTCGCGGCGTTCGGGTTCAAGGGCCCGGACCAGCAGAAGCCGGCCGGCGTGCTCTCCGGTGGTGAGCGCAACCGGCTGAACCTGGCGCTGACCCTCAAGCAGGGCGGCAACCTGCTGCTGCTCGACGAGCCCACGAACGACCTCGACACCGAGACGCTCACCAGCCTCGAGGGCGCGCTGCTGGAGTTCCCCGGCTGCGCCGTGGTCGTCAGCCACGACCGGTGGTTCCTCGACCGGGTGGCCACCCACATCCTCGCCTACGAGGGTGACTCGAAGTGGTTCTGGTTCGAGGGCAACTTCGCCGACTACGAGAAGAACAAGGTCGAGCGGCTCGGCCCGGACGCGGCCCGCCCGCACCGCGCCACCTACCGCAAGCTCACCCGAGACTGAAGAAGGACCCCTTCGCCCCCCACCGCTCGCAGGCTCGCGGCGGGGCCCTGCGAAGGGGCTGTTCCAGGCTCTCGCCAGGGCCGTTCCATCGCCTCACCCTCGGCCGGTCCGGAGCACCCGCTCCGGGCCGGCCGTCGGCGTTCCAGGGCGGGAGACCGGGACGCCCCGCTCAGCGCCCCCTGGTCCACCGCACTCCGGCTTCCTAGTCTCGCGTCGTCCTCGTCGTGCACCGGCACGACCGC
This sequence comes from Blastococcus sp. SYSU DS1024, assembly GCF_054050795.1. Lineage (NCBI taxonomy): Bacteria > Bacillati > Actinomycetota > Actinomycetes > Geodermatophilales > Geodermatophilaceae > Blastococcus > Blastococcus sp. SYSU DS1024. The sequence goes on along the minus strand of NZ_JBJHAA010000032.1, from coordinate 21,096 downwards.
GATCCGCGGGGTGCGCATGGACCTGATGGACCTGGCCCGGGCCGAACGCGAGGACCTCCGCGCGCTCCTGGCCGACCTCATCCCCGAGCAGTGGGCGGCCCCGTCGCTGTGCGAGGGCTGGTCGGTCCGCGACGTGGTGGCGCACGTGCTGAGCTACGAGGAGCTCGGCACGCGGCAGCTGGCCGAGCGGTTCCTCCGCGGCCGGTTCACGGTGGACCGCACGAACGCCGTGGGGCTGCGCGACTACGGCACCTGGACACCTGCTCAGCTGATCCGGCTCCTGGAGGACCACCTCACACCCTCCGGGCTGACCGCCGGGATGGGCGGAGCCATCGCGTTGACCGACGGGATGATCCACCAGCAGGACATCCGGCGCCCCCTCGGTCTGCCCCGGCCCATCCCGGCCGAACGGCTGGTGCCGGCGCTGCGGACCGCGCTGTTCGCCCCGACGCTGCTCGGGGTGCTGCGGGTGCGCGGGGTGCGGTTGGTGGCCACCGACATCGACTGGACGTTCGGGCGGGGCCCGGAGGTCACCGGTACGGCGGAGGCGCTCCTCATGACCGTGGCCGGGCGTCGCGGCGTCGTCGGGGAACTGTCCGGACCCGGACAGGAGCGGCTGGCCGCACGCCTTCCCGGATGACCTCCGGCGGCGGTTGCCGGCCGCCGCCGTCTCAGCCGAACCGCTCGACGAAGCGGCGCTGCCACGGCGTCTCCACCGCGCGTCGCCGGTAGCCGCGGCGGACGAACTCCACGGCGCGGTCGGACGGGACGCCGTCGAGGACGGCGAGACAGGCCAGCGCCGTCCCGGTGCGTCCGGTGCCGCCCCGGCAGGCGACCTCGACCCGACCGTCGACGGCGTGCGCCAGCGCGTCCCGCAGCGCCTCCCGCAGCTCCGCCGGGTCGGCCGGCAACGAGAAGTCCCGCCAGCGCACCCAGCGGCTGTCCCACGGAACGAGAGGCGGGCGACCGCCCAGGTAGACGCCGAAGGTCGGGTCCGGACCGTTCGGGACCTGGCGCAGCGCCCGCCCCCACACCCGCCTCCCCGACGGGAGCACCAGCACGCCCGGCTCGTCCGCCGCCCACGGCTCCACGCGGCCACGCTAGGCGCCGTCCCGCGCAGGTCACCGCCCCGGCGCTGCGGTGAGACCGGCGTAGGGCAGGGTGAGCGGGGTGAGGCACACCGTGCACGTCCCCATGCGCTGGTCGGACATGGACGCCTACCAGCACATCAACAACGTCGCGTTCCTCGGCTACTTCGAGATGGCGCGGGTCAACCTCTTCTTCGAGCAGCCCACGCACGACGAGAGCACCGGCATGCGCCGCGGGCTGGTCGTCGCGTCGCACGAGATCGCCTACAAGCGGTCGGTCGTCTACGACGCCGAGCCCCTCGAGGTGCAGGTCTGGGTGTCCGGCATCCGCGCCGCCGCGTTCACCTGCCACTACGAGCTGTTCGACCACGGGGCGCTCGCCGTCACCGGCAGCACGCTGCTCGTGCCGTTCGACTTCGCCCTGAACCGGCCCCGCCGGATCACCGCGGAGGAGAAGGAGTTCCTCGCCCGCTGGACCGACGAGCCCGCCGCCAGCTGATCTCCTGCGCACCCGGGAAGTCAGCGAGGAGCAGGTCCGCGGACGCTCTGCCTCCGCTCCCGATGCCAGGCAGAGCGCCACGGGGTGACGGTGGCGGCCGGCGGGTCAGCCGTTGACGACCCGCGGCACCGGGCGATCGGCTCCGGTGGGCGCACCGCGCCGGGCAGCCTCCTGCTCGGGGACCGGCCGCACGACGGCGCCCTCGGCGATCACCGCGCCGCCGAAGACCGCGGCGTTGATGCCGCCGCGGTGCACCATCGCCTTCACCAGCTTCAACCCGGTCAGCCGCTCCAGATGCGTGCACGGTGGGCAGCGCTTCATCCCGAACAGCAGCGCGTCACCCACCGCGAACCACCGGCCCACCAGCGAGGGCAGGTCCACGCCGGTGGTCACCAGATTCCGCCGGGTGTCCGCGGTCGAGAACGCGCCGCCCACCTCGGCGGCCACGGCGGCGACGTCGTCCCGGTCGATCAGCGTCAGCTGCTTCTCCAGGTCCGGGTACTGCGCCCACGTGCCGCCGCCCAGGGCGTAGCGGTCACCGTCGAGCCCCACCCCAGGCACCAGCCGCGCCGACGGTCGCCGGCCCATCGGTCCCGCGGCCGCGGGCGTCGTCCAGATCTCCAGCAGCGAACCGGCATGCACGGGGGCCTCCACGCCGATCAGGCGGCGGCAGCGGGGGAGCGGCGTCCCCGGGCCGGAGGGACGTCGTCGGCGCCGCGGGCGTCGAGGGCCTCGCTCACGGTGTGCGCCATCTGGAGCAACTGCACCAGCAGCGGGGCCACCGTCGTCCGCACGCCCCGGATCCCGCGCGCCGAGCCACCGCGGGCAGCCTGCGCCTCCCGGATGAGCGCTGCGCGCTCGGCCAGCACCGGGATGAACCGCAGCGCCATCGAGACGACCAGACCGATCCGCGCGGGGCGCACGCCGACCACCCGCAGCGGGGCGCAGAGCCGCTCGATCACGGCCACCATCTCGGTCACCCGCGTCGTCGCCGTCACCACACCGGCGGCCAGCACCAGGGTCAGCAACCGCAGGACGGTGACCGCGGCGGTGGTCGGGTCGCTGAACACGGTGTGGAAGACCAGCAGGCCGACCAGCCACCACAGCACCGTCCGCGCCTGCCGGGCCAGCGCCGCCGCCGGCACCCGCGCGAGCCCGAGGCCGACGGCGAGTACGGCCAGCAGGGCGCCGGCGATCACCGGCACCGTCGGCACGACGAACAGGGCGACGGCGAGGGCCGCCAGCGCCAGCAGCTTCGCGCCCGCGGGCAGCCGGTGCACGGGGCTGGGGCGGGGCACGTACAGGGCGAGGGTCATCGGTGCTCCATCAGCGCCCGGTAGGCCGCGACCGCCACCCGCGGGGCGGCGTCCTCCACGATCCGGCCGCCGTCGACGACGAGCACCCGGTCGAAGCCGTCGAGCAGGTCGAGCTGGTGGGTGACCACGACCACCTGCTGCTCCAGCTCGTCGATCACGCGGGCGACGCGCCGGGCGTTGACCAGGTCCAGCAGCGTCGTCGGCTCGTCGAACACGACGCGGGCGGGCCGCATGACCAGCACCCCGGCGATCGCCAACAGCTGCTTCTGCCCGCCGGAGAGCAGGTGCGCGGGGTGGTCGGCATGCCCGGCCAGCCCGTACCGCGCCAGCACCTCGGCGACCCGCGCCGCCCGCTCGGCGGCCGGCACGCCCTGGTTCTCCAGCCCGTAGGCGGCGTCCTCGGCGACGGTGGGGTGGACGATCTGCGCGTCGGGGTCCTGGAAGACGAAGCCCACGCGCCGGCGGACCTCGCGCACGGAGCTGCGGGTGTCCAGGCCGTCGACCAGCACCTGCCCGGACGTCGGCACGACCAGCCCGTTGAGCAACCGGGCGAAGGTGCTCTTCCCCGAGCCGTTGGCGCCGACGACGCCGATCCGCGCCTCGGTCAGGTGCAGGTCGACGTCGCTCAGCACGGGGCGGTCGCCGTAGCGGTGCGAGACGCCCCGCAGCTCGATCCCGCGGGCCGGGTCGGCGACGGCGTCGGCCCGCGACTCCGACCGGCGGAACCTCACCGGCCGGCGAGCGCCCGCTGCGGTCGGTCGATCACCGGATAGCTGCGGCGCACCTGGACGGCGATCGCCGCGGCGATGAACGCCTTGGCCGCGTCGCCGGGCAGGAACGGCAGGGCGCCGGAGACGATCGCCTCGCCCAGCGACAGGTTGCCGACGGCGGCGAGCACCGGCACGCCGATCAGGTAGACGACGACCATGCCGCCGACGATGTTGAACAGCACGCCCCAGGCGACGTTGTAGCGGGCCCAGAACCGCTCGGTCAGCCAGCCGGTGACGAACGCGGCGACCGGCCAGCTGATCAGGTAGCCGGCGGTCGGGCCGGCGAAGACGGCGAGGCCGCCGCTGCCGCTGGCCAGCAGGGGCAGGCCGATCGCGACCAGGACCAGGAACAGCAGCACGGCCAGGAAGCCGCGGCGCGCACCCAGCACGCTGCCGGCGAGCATCACGCCGAGCGTCTGGGCGGTGATCGGGACGGGGCCGATGTTGACGGCAGGGAGGGTGCCCAGCACGGCGATGATGGCCGCGAAGAGGGCGATGTAGGCCAGGTCCCGGGTCTTCATGCTCAGCTCCTGCTCGCGCCGGTGGACAGGCGCCGCCGGCCCGGCGTCACCTGCGGCAAGGTACCCGAGCGCCGAGGGGCGCCCGGGCACCGGCCCGGTCGGCTCAGGCCTGCAGCCACACCGCGGCGTCGTCGGGCAGCTTGCCGTCGTCGACCGGAACGCTGCTGAGCAGCACGTGCCCCTCGGGCAGCGGCACCGGGGCGCCCGACAGGTTGAGCAGGCAGGCCAGCCCGCCAGGACGGCGGAGGGCGACACAACCGTCGGGTGCCTGTAGCCACTGCACGCTCTCCCCGGCGAAGAGGGGCGAGGAGGCGCGCAACGCGAGCGCGGTTCGGTACAGCGACAGCATCGAACCGTCGTCGGCGCGCTGCGCCTCGGCCGTCAGGGAGGCCCAGCCGTCGGGCATGGGCAGCCAGGTGTCAGCGCCGGAGGAGAAGCCGTAGGACGGCTCGGTGCCCGACCACGGCACCGGGATGCGGCACGCGTCGCGCCCGCGCTCGGTGCCACCCGAGCGGAACCACATGGGGTCCTGCAGCACCTCGTCGGGCAGGTCGACGTCGGGCATGCCGAGCTCGTCGCCGTTGTACAGGTAGGCCGCCCCCGGCAGCGCCAGCTGCAGCAGCGCGGCCGCGCGGGCCCGCCGGGTGCCGAGCTCCCCGCCGCCGTACCGGGTCACGTGCCGCGGGCGGTCGTGGTTGGACAGCACCCAGCACGCGGGCGCCGGCGTGCCCTCGACCGCGGCGAGGGAGTGGGTGATCGCGTCGCGCAGCCCGTCCGGGGTCCACTCGGCGGTGAGCAGCTTGAAGTTGAAGGCGAGCTGGAGCTCGTCCTCGCGCAGGTACTGGGCCAGCCGGTCGTCGTCGGAGACCCACACCTCGCCGACCGCCATGGTGCCCGGGTACTGGTCGAGCACCGCCCGGATGCGGCGGTGCACCACGTGCACGCCGTCCTGGTCGAACCGGTGGTCGCCGGGCCCGTGGTCGTCGAGCAGCCCGGTGTCGTCCATCGGGACCATGTCGGGCAGCCCGTCCGGCTTGGCCATGCCGTGGGCGACGTCGATCCGGAAGCCGTCCACCCCGCGGTCGAGCCAGAAGCGCATCGTCTCCTCGAGGTCGGCCACGACCTCGGGGTTCGCGAAGTTCAGGTCCGGCTGCTCGGGGGCGAAGATGTGCAGGTACCACTGCCCGTCGGGCACCCGGGTCCACGCCGGGCCACCGAACACCGACGGCCAGTTGTTCGGCGGCTCGCTGCCGTCGGGCCCGCGCCCGTCGCGGAACAGGTAGCGCGCCCGCTCAGGGGATCCGGGGCCGGCGGCCAGCGCCGCCTGGAACCACTCGCGCTCGTGGGAGCTGTGGTTGGGCACCAGGTCGATGGTGACCCGCAGCCCCAGGCGGTGGGCCTCGCCGAGCATCGCGTCGAACTCCGGCAGGTCCCCGAAGACGGGCTCGACGTCCCGCGGGTGGGCGACGTCGTAGCCGTGGTCGGCCATCGGCGAGGGGAAGAAGGGCGTGATCCACAGGGCGTCGACGCCCAGGTCCCGCAGGTACGGCAGGCGCGACCGCAGGCCGGCCAGGTCACCCACGCCGTCGCCGTTCCCGTCGGCGAAGCTGCGGATGTAGACCTGGTAGAAGACCGCGTCGCGCCACCAGTCGGCGCCGGACGTGCGGAAGGGGAACGGGTCCGGGCTCACCGGGCTCCTCGGTGTCGGTACGTGCAGTGTCGGTGCGCGCTCGCGTCCCCGGGAAGGGACCGGCGCGTGCCGGGGCTCAGCCCTCGGCGTCGGCGGGGAAGCGGTTCTGCATGCTGCGGGCCGCCATCTCCAGGTAACCCCACAGCGTCGCGTCCTGCTCGGGCGGGAGCCCGAGGGAGTCGACGGCGTCGCGCATGTGGGTGAGCCAGGCGTCCCGCTCGACCGGGCCGATGGCGAAGGGCGCGTGCCGCATCCGCAGCCGCGGGTGCCCGCGCTGCTCGGAGTACGTCGTCGGCCCACCCCAGTACTGCTCGAGGAAGCCGCGCAGCCGCGCCTCGGCGCCCTCCCAGTCGTCCTGGGGGTACATCGGCTGCAGCACGGGGTCGGTGCGGACGGCGGCGTAGAAGCGCTGCACCAGCCGGCGGAAGGTGTCCTCGCCCCCGACCTCGTCGTAGAACGTCCGTGCCGACGGCAGGGACCGCCTCGACTCGCTCATGCCCCGGTAGCCCCCTCGGCCTCGACCACGACGTCCGCCCGGTTCCGCGTCCGCCGATAGGCCATCAGCGCCGGGGCGACCGCGATCATTCCGAGGGCGCCGGAGAGGGCCACCACGACAGCCGGGCTGAGCCCCTCGGCGGCCAGGCCGGCGGCGAGCGCACCGATGCCCTGCACCCCGGCCAGCCCGCTGGCCGCGACACCGAACGCGCGCCCGCGGTAGGCGCTGGGCACGGCCTGCACGAAGGCCACGTTGAGCGGGATGGACCAGGCGGCGCCGAGCCCCGAGAGGAACAGCATCCCGACCAGGATCCAGAACGGCACCGCCCCCGGGCCGGCCACCGCCGCGACCACGCCACCGACCAGCACCGGGGCGAGCGAGACCAGCACCAGCGGGGCGACGAGCCGTTCCCGCCGCGCCGGCGGCACCAGGCGGGCGATGACCAGCCCGCCGATGGTGACCCCCAGCGGGTTGGCCGCGAGCAGGACGCCGACCGCCGTCGCGCCCTGGCCGAGCGAGTCCACCAGCGGTGCGGCGATCCCCTCGGAGGCGTAGACGAAGCCCGTGGTCACCCAGAGGACGGCGACGATGGCCAGCAGGCGCGGGCTGCGCCGGATGAACCGCAGGCCGTCCGAGGCGTCGCGCCACAGCGAGCCGGGTGCGCCGCCGCCGTCGGTCGCCGGCGCCGGCCGGGGCTGCAGCCGGGCCCACAACCAGATCGCCGAGACGACGAACGTGGCCGCGTCGATCAGCAGCGCGGCGGAGGGGTTGAGCACCGCCACCAGCGCGCCGCCGGCGAGGAAGCCGGCCACCTGGGCCAGCTGCAGGGTGATCCCGGTGAGCGAGGTGGCGACGGCGTACCGGTCCCCGTCCAGCACGTCGGCCATGAGCGCCGACCGCGCCGACTCGAACGGGGGCGCGCACAGGCCGACCACGAACAGGAGGCCGAGCAGGACCGGCAGCGGCATGCCCGGGATCGCCATCAGGGCCACCAGCCCGGCCCGGGCGGCGTCCGTGGCGATGAGCACCCGGTGGCGGGGCAACCGGTCGGCGAACGCCGACAGCAGCGGCCCGCCGAGCAGCCAGGGCAGGTGGCTGATGGCGAAGGTCAGGGCGGCCAGCAGGGGGGAGGAGGTGCGGTCGTAGACCAGCACGGTCAGCGCCACCCGGGCCAGCTCGTCGCCGGCCGCGGAGAGCAGGTAGGTGCCGAACAGCGGCCGGAACTCGCGGACGGCGAAGACCTCGCGGAACGTGGCCTGCCGGACGGTGGCGCGGTCGCCGGGGGCGTCCGGCGCGTCGGCGCTCAGCGGGGCCCCGTTCCCGCGCACCGCGAGCCGCCGCGGTCGGCGGCGTCCGGCTCGGCGTCTGCGCCGAGCACGGTCGGTGATCCGGTCATTACCGGAATCATTTCAGGCGCAAGGCGTGCAGTCAGCATCGTCGACTGCGCGTGTCCTTGCCGTTACCGATCGCCTGGTCAGCCCGGAAGTCCCGTGTGCGCCGCCAGGAACGCCAGCTGGTCGGCCGCGAGCCGCACTGTCCGGCTGACCGCGCGGGCACCGTGGCCGACCGAGGTCTCCCGCCGCAGCACGATCGGGGCCTCCGCCGAGGTGGCGTGCTGCAGCGCGGCTGCCAGCTTCCGGCCGTGCAGCGGGTCGACGCGGGTGTCGGACTCGAACGTCGTGACGAGCACCGCCGGGTACGCCGTCCCCTCGCGCACCGCGTGGTAGGGCGAGTAACCCAGCAGCCAGCCGAGCTCCACCGGGTCCTCGGCGGTGCCGTACTCGTCGTTCCAGGTGCGACCGAGGCCGAAGCGCTCGTACCGCACCATGTCCAGCAGGGGAGCGCTGCAGACGACGGCGGCGGCGAGCTCGGGCCGCTGGGTCAGCGTGGCGCCGACCAGCAGGCCGCCGTTCGACCCGCCCATGACCGCCAGCTGTGCGTGCGTCGTCCATCCCTGCGCCACCAGGTGCTCGGCGGCGGCGGCGAAGTCGTCGAAGACGTTCTGCTTGCGCTCCCGCATCCCGGCGCGGTGCCACTCCTCGCCGTGCTCCGAGCCGCCGCGCAGGTTCGCCACCACCCAGACGCCGCCCGCGGCGACCCAGGCGAGGGCCTGCGCCGTGTAGGCCGGGGTGAGGGAGACGTTGAACCCGCCGTAGCCGTAGAGCACCGCGGGGCGGGGACGGTCGGGTGCACCGGTGCCGGAGAGCACGAACAGGTGCACGGGCGTGCCGTCCTGCGACCGCGCGTGCGTCTCCACGACGGTCAGCGGCGGCACGCCGCCGGCGACGTCCGCCTGCTCCCAGGCCTCGAGCCCGCCGGGGGCGGTCGCGTCCCAGCGCAGCACCGACGGCGGCGTCGCGTAGTCGGTGTAGCCGACCCACGCGGTGGTGCCGCCCTCGGGCGGGGCGCTCAGCCCCGAGATGCTGCCGGGGCCCGGGGGTGTCACCTCGGTGATCCGGCCGTTGCCGTCCCCCGCCCAGAGCGAGAGCCGGTCGGTGGCGTCGACGGCGTGCACCGCCAGCACCTGCAGGCCGCCGTCCGGCGCGTCGACGAGCGCGACGTCGGAGAGCACCGCGCCCTCCTGCTGCGGGACGACGTCGGTCCACGCCGCCGGCGCCCAGGTGGCCGGGTCGGCGGGGTCGGCGACCGCGAGCCGCCAGCGCGGGGCGTCGCGGTCGGAGAGGAGGTACAGCCGGCCGTCCCGCGCGACCCACGCGGCGAGCTGGGCGTCGACGCCGCGCTGCAGCTCGCGCAGGTCACCGGCCCCGCCCAGGTCGGCCAGCCAGACGTCGTCGCGCGGGGCGGTGCCCGCCGACGCCGAGACGACCAGCCAGCGCCCGTCCGCGCTGGTGCGGACGCCGTAGTAGTTGGTGGGGTCCAGGCCCTCGCCGTGCACGAGCAGGTCGCCGGACGGGTCGGCGCCGACGCGGTGGCGCCACACCCGGCGGTGGTACTGCTCCTCGCCCGCCGGCACCTGGTCCGGCGCGAGCCGGCGGACGTAGAACAGCTCCTCGCCACCGGGCAGCCAGCCGACGGGGGAGTAGCGGCACCGGTCGATCGGGCCGTCCAGCAGCTCACCGGTGGTCACGTCCAGCACGTACAGCTGCGATTCCTCGTCGCCGCCGGTGGAGAGCTGGTAGGCCAGCCGGTCGCCCTCCCACGAGGGCGACCAGGCGTCGAGCGTCGTCGTCCCCTCCGGGTCGAGCTCCATCGGGTCGACGAGCACCCGCACGGTGCCGTCGGCCTCCCGCACCCGCAGCACGGCGTGCTCCTGGCCGGGGTCGCGGCGGGTCGAGAAGGCCCGCCCGCCGCGCCACACGGGCAGGCCGACCGCGCCCGCCCGCACCAGCTCGCCGAGCCGCGCGGCGAACCGGTCACGGGCCGGGAGCGCGCCCAGCACCTCGGCGGCCAGCCCGTCCTGCGCCACGGACCACTCCCGTGTGCGCGGGTCGGCGGGGTCCTCGAGCCACCGGTAGGGGTCGGCGACGCGGTGGCCGTGCAGCTCCTCGACCAGGTCCAGGCGCGGGGCCTCCGGGTAACGCATGGCCGGAACGCTAGCGGCGGGCACCGACATCCGCCGCGCCTCGGGGAATTCCAGAGCGCCGAGCGGCGGTCCTCGGGTCAGAATGGGGCTGCCCGCGGGTCGCGCAGCACCCGGCGGTCCGGGGCGTCCGGAGGTGATCCGTGCCGCGTTCCGCGCCCGGGTCGACGTCGGCGGGTCACCCAGGCCCGCGTCGCGACCCCGTCCCGCCGCTCGTCCCCCTGCCCGCGCCCGCCACCACGGGGGCCAGCCTGCTGCTGAACGCGACCTACGAGCCGCTGTGCGTCGTCTCCAGCCGGCGGGCGATCGTGCTGGTCCTCACCGAGAAGGCCGAGCCGGTCGACGTCACCGCCGACGTCGTCCACGCCGAGACGCTGAGCCTGGCCGTCCCCGTGGTCGTGCGGCTGACCCGCTACGTCCGGGTGCCCTACCCGGCGTCGGTGCCGCTGTCCCGCCGGGCGGTGTTCACCCGTGACGGGCAGACCTGCGTGTACTGCGGCGGCTCGGCCACCAGCATCGACCACGTGGTGCCGCGCAGCCGCGGCGGCACGCACACCTGGGACAACGTGGTGGCCGCCTGCCGCCGGTGCAACCACACCAAGGCCGACCGCTCGCTTGCCGAGCTCGGCTGGAAGCTGCCGCGCCCGCCCAGCACGCCCAGCGGCGCGGCGTGGCGGTTGCTCGGGCACCGCACCGTCGACCCCCGGTGGCGCGAGTGGCTGGGAGTGCCGGAGAGCGTCAGCGCGTGAACCACGCACGCCGGCTGTGGGCGCTCGCCGAGCCGTTCCACGCGCTCACCTACTTCGCCGCGGAGTCGCGGGCCGCGGCGGCCGAGGTCGGCCTGCGCGGGTTCTGGAACGGCTACTTCGCCTTCCGCGCGGCACCCCTGGGCCCGGTCGGCGCGGAGGTGGTGACCGCGACCTTCGTCAACTTCCAGCCGTCCTTCGTCGCCCGCCGGGTCCCGGGCGTGTGGGCGACGGTGAGCCCGGCAGCCGCGCTGGCGGCCCGACTGGGCGGGGTCGACGCTGCCGCCCGCCGGGTACTGGGGGAGGAGTGGGCCGGCTCGTCCCGGGCGACCGAGGCGATGGAGCTGGCTGCCACCGCGGCCGCCGCCGTCGACCTGCCCGGGCGCCCGCTCGCCGCGGCGAACGCCGGGCTGCCCGTCCCCCCGGAGCCGCACCTGGTGCTCTGGCAGGCGCTCACCACGCTGCGGGAGCACCGCGGCGACGGGCACACCGCCGCGCTCGTGCAGCGGGGGATCGACGGGCTCCAGGCGCACGTGCTGGCCGCCGCGGCGGGGCGCTCGGACCGGGCGTGGCTGCAGAAGGCGCGCGGCTGGGACGACGCGGCGTGGGAGGAGGCGGCCGCGGCGCTGGCCGAGCGCGGCTGGCTGGCCGGTGCCGCGCTCACCGGGGAGGGCCGGGCGGTGGTCGCCGGCATCGAGGCCGACACCGACCGGTTGGCGGCCGGCCCGTGGCGAGTGCTCGGGGACGCCGGCTGCGCCCGGCTGGCCGAGCTGCTGGAGCCGGTCCGCCGCGCCGTCGTCGCGGCCGGGGACTGGCCGGCCGGCAACCCGATCGGCGTCCCCGAACCGGGGGACTAGCGTCCCGGAGCGTGACCCAGCTGCACGACCTGACCGCCCTCGAGCAGGCCGCCGCCGTCCGCGCGAAGGAGGTGAGCCCCACCGAGCTGGTGGCGCACGCGCTGTCGCGGATCGACGCCCACGACGCCGGCCTGGGCGCCTTCGTCACCGTCACGCCGGAGCGGGCCCACGCGGCGGCGGTCGCGGCCGAGGCCCGGTTGCGGGAGGGGGGTGACCTGCCTCCGCTGCTGGGTGTGCCCACCGCGATCAAGGACCTGAACAACACCGCGGGTGTCCGGACGACGTTCGGCTCGGCGGCGCTCGCCGACTTCGTGCCCGCCGTCGACGACGCCGTGGTCACCCGGCTCGCCGCCGCGGGCACGATCAGCGTGGGCAAGACGAACACGCCCGAGTTCGGCTTCCCCTGCTACACCGACAACGACCTGGTCGGCCCGGCCCGCTGCCCGTGGGACACCACCCGGCTCGCCGGCGGCTCCAGCGGGGGAGCCGCCGTCGCCGTCGCCGCCGGGTTCGTGCCCTTCGCGCAGGGCAGCGACGGTGGCGGCTCGATCCGCATCCCGGCCAGCATCAACGGCCTGGTCGGCATCAAACCGACCCGCGGCCGGATCAGCAACGCGCCCTACGGCAGCGAGGTGACCGGGCTGGGCACCAGCGGTCCGCTGGCCCGCACGGTGCGCGATGCGGCGGCGATGCTCGACGCGATGGCCGGGCCCGAGATCGGCGACCCGTTCTGGGCCCCGCCGTTGCCGGCCGGTGAGACCTTCCTCGGCTGGGCCGACCGGGAGCCGGGCCGGCTGCGCATCGGGCGGTACGCCGAGTCGGCGATGCCCGGGGTGGAGCTGGAACCGGACGTGGCCGGGGCCTTCGACGACGCCGCACGGTTGCTGGAGGACCTGGGCCACGTCGTCGAGGACGTGCCGACCGGCCTGCTCGAGCCCGCGGTGCTGCCGTCCTTCGAGCGGGTCTGGGCGCTGAGCGCGACCACCCTGCCGGTCCCGCCCGGGCAGGAGGAGCTGCTGCAGCCCCTGACCCGCTGGATGCAGGAGCGGGGCCTCGCGCTGTCGGCGCGGGACGCGATGCAGGCGATGTTCGCCCTCCGCGTGTTCTCCCGGCAGTTCCTCCGCGCGACCGCCGGCTACGACGTGCTGCTCGCCCCGGTGCTCACGATGACCCCCCGGCCGATCGGCTGGTTCGGGGAGGACGGCGAGGGCGGGCCGGACTTCGAGCGGCAGAAGCGCTACGCCGCCTTCACGGCGCTGTTCAACGTCACCGGGCAGCCCGCGGTCAGCGTCCCGCTGCACTGGACCGCCGACGACCTGCCGATCGGCACCATGCTCGTGGGCCGCCCCGCCGACGAGGCCACCCTCGTCGCGCTCTCCGCCCAGCTGGAGGCAGCCCGTCCGTGGCACCACCGGCGCCCCGCCGTCTGGGGCCGACAGCCGATGAGGACGACCGCCTCCCGGTAAGTTGTCGGGTGTGACCGTCGCCGAGACCCTCCTCGTCTTCGCCGCCATCCCGCTCGCCATCGTGCTGGTGCTGGCGTTGCTGACCCTGAAGCCCGGCAGCGGCCGGCGTTCCCGGTACAAGCCGGGCCAGCCCTGGAACCACGCGCCCGTCTGGTACGAGCCGCACCCCGCGCACGTCGGTGGCCACGGCCCCGCGCCGGCGCACGGCCCGGCCGCCGTCCCGGGCAGCGGCACCGCCGCCCTGGGGTCGTCGATGTACCCGGAGCAGCCGGGCGAGCGCGCCCTCGACGCGAAGGCCGGGGCGGGCCCCGAGGTGGGCGTCGGCACCGGTGGCGCGCACGCCGCCGGCACGAACCCCGCCCACAGCCCGAAGCCGGCCGGCCCGCTCGGCGGCGCCCGTGGGACCTGGTGACGGACCCCCGGTGACTGTTCCCGACGTTCCGACGACCTGCCCCGGAGGCCGGCGATGACCAGCGTGTTCGAAGTCGATTCCCACGACACCTCCACCGAGGCGACGCTCCCCGCGCGCACCGACGAAGGCTCGCTCGACGAGGTGTTCAGCTTCCGGGAGCTGGCCCGCCTCGACGAGGCGCTCACCATGTCCTCCCGCGAGACGGGGCTGCGCTTCACCCTCTACGTGGGTGAGCTGCGCACGCCGACCCGGGCGCACGCCGAGGAGCTGCACGCCCGCTCGGGCGAGCACCCCTCCGACGCGGTGCTGATCGCCGTGTCCCCGGGGCAGCGCGTCGTGGAGGTGGTCACCGGTGCCGGGGCCGCCCGCCGGCTGCCCGACCGGGCCTGCGCCCTGGCGGTGCTCTCCATGACCAGCGCGTTCGCCAACGGCGACCTGGTCGGCGGCATCGTCAACGGGCTGCGCCAGCTCTCCGACCAGGCCGGGCACCCCTCCGGGCTCCGCCCCCGCTGAACGACGACGGAGGCGCCGCACCCCCGGCGGGATGCGGCGCCTCCGTCGTGAGCGGCCGGCCGGCTACTCGGCGTCGGCGTCCCGCTCGCGGGCGCGCAGCGCCCGGGCGATGCCGTCCCGGCCCTCGAACACCAGCCGGCGCAGCGCCGGCGGCTGCTCGGCGTCGGCGAGCCAGGCATCGGCGGCCGCGATGGTGCGCGGCTCCACCACCGGCGGGAACAGGTACTGCACGGCGTTCTTGGCGATCTCGCCGGGCCGGCGGTCCCACAGCGGCCGGACGTCGGCGAAGTAGCGGTCGACGTAGCCGGCGGTCAGCTCCCGCTGGGCCGGGTGCCAGAAGCCCTGCAGCATCGCCTCGTGGACGGCGTTGGGGATCGACTCGTCGGTGAACGCCCGCCGCCAGGTCTCCTCCTTCGACTCCGCCGTCGGGCGCAACGCCCGCGCCGTCGCCGTGCGCCGGATGCCGGTCGCGGTGGCGTCGCGCTCGGCCTCGGCGTCGATCTCCGCGTCACCGGCCGCGCCGATGGCGACCAGCCCGTGCAGGAACGCCCAGCGCGCGTCGGCGTCGACGACCAGCCCCTCGTAGCTGCGCGAGCCGTCGAGCAGGCCGCGCAGCGCCGCCGCGTGCTCCTCGGTGCGCGCGGCGCTGGCCAGCGTGCGCGACCACAGCAGCTGCTGGTCGCTCCCGGCCGGCGCGGCCTCGAGCGCGGCGAGCGCGTGGTCGGCCAGCTGCGCCCAGCCGGTCGGGGCCCACGCCGGGTCGGCGTAGGAGGACAGGGCGCTCTGCACCCGGGCCAGCAGTGACTGGATGACGCTGCTCTCGGTCTCGGTGCCGATGCCGGCCAGCACCAGCTGCACCCACTCGCGGGCGGGCAGCTCGGCGTCGCGGGTCATGTCCCAGGCCGCCGACCAGCACAGCGCGCGGGGCAGCGGGTCGGGGATCGCGCCGATCCGCCTGCGCAGGGTGGCCAGCGAGCGCTCGTCGAGCCGCAGCTTGGCGTAGGTGAGGTCGTCGTCGTTGACCAGCACCAGGTCGGCCGCCGGGTGGCCGACCAGCTCGGGCACCTCGGTGCGGGCGCCGGCCACGTCCAGCTCCACCCGGTTGCTGCGGGTCAGGCCGTCGGGGCCCTCGCTGTAGAGGCCCACGGCCAGCCGGTGGTTGCGCAGCACCGGGTGCTCGGCGACCGCCGTCTGCTCGATGGTGAAGCTCGTGTAGCGGCCGTCGTCGCTGAGCTCGAACACCGGCCGCAGCGTGTTGACCTGGCTGGTGCGCAGCCACTGGTCGGCCCACTCCGACAGGTCGCGGCCGGAGCTCTCCGACAGCGGCCCCAGCAGGTCGGCGAGCGTGGTGTTGCCGTACTCGTGCCGGCGGAAGTACCGCTGCACGCCGGCGAGGAACTCGTCGCGGCCGACGTAGGCCACCAGCTGCTTGAGCACCGAGGCGCCCTTGGCGTAGGTGATGCCGTCGAAGTTGACCTCGACCGCGGCGACGTCGGGGATGTCGGCGGCGATCGGGTGGGTCGAGGGCAGCTGGTCCTGCGCGTAGGCCCAGGCCTTCTCGGTGTTGGCGAACGTCGTCCACGCCGTCGTGTACTCGGTGGCCTCCGCCTGGCACAGGGTGCTGATGTACGTGGCGAAGGACTCGTTGAGCCACAGGTCGTCCCACCAGCGCATGGTCACCAGGTCGCCGAACCACATGTGGCCGAGCTCGTGCAGGATCGTCTCGGCGCGCCGCTCGTAGCGGGCCCGGCTGACCTTCGACCGGAAGACGTAGTCCTCCAGGAAGGTGACCGCCCCGGCGTTCTCCATCGCCCCGGCGTTGAACTCCGGCACGAACAGCTGGTCGTACTTGTCGAACGGGTACGGGTAGTCGAACACCCGGTGGTAGAAGTCGAAGCCCTGCTTGGTCACCCGGAAGATCTCCTCCGGGTCGAGGTACTGGGCGAGCGACGCTCGGCAGTAGATGCCGAGCGGGATGCCCTCGTGCAGGTCGGTGACCTTGGCGTAGGGACCGGCGACGAGCGCCACCAGGTAGGTGGAGATGCGCTTGGTGGGCGCGAAGTGCGCGAGCTGCGACCCGCCCTCGCCGGCCTCGATCGTGCGGTCGCCGGTGTTGGAGACGACCTGCCAGTCGAAGGGCGCGGTCACGTGCATCGTGAACGTGGCCTTGAGGTCGGGCTGGTCGAAGCAGGTGAACATGCGCTTCGCGTCGGCCGGCTCGAACTGGGTGTAGAGGTAGACCTGCCCGTCCTCGGGGTCGAGGAAGCGGTGCAGGCCCTCGCCGGTGTTGGAGTACCGGCAGTCCGCCGTCACCACCAGCGTGTTCTTCTCGGCGAGGCCGGGCAGCGGCAGCCCGCCCTCCTCGGTGTAGGAGCTCACGTCGAGCTCGGTGCCGTTCAGCGTCGCGGAGTGCACCGTCTCCGCGACCAGGTCGATGAAGGTGTCCGCGCCCGGCCGGCGGCAGGTGAACTCGACGGTGGTCGTCGAGCGGAACGTGCGCTCGCCGGGGTGCCCGGCGCCGTCGGTGACGTCGAGCGAGATGTCGTAGCTCTGGACGGCGAGGAGCTCCGCGCGGGCGGCGGCATCGGTGCGGGTCAGGTTGGGTACGGCCACGCCGGAGAGCTTGTCATGCGGGGACGACGGTGCGCCCGCCGTCTGCCGGCCGGCGGCCCGCGGCAGGGAACAACCACCCCTCGGCGGGACTTGCCTGCCGGGAGACGGCCCGGGCACTCGGCGACCCGGGCGCCGAAGCGAGGAGCAAGGATGACCGAGGCAGTGCAGAGCGCGCCGGTGAAGGCCCGCGTCGACTTCTGGTTCGACCCGCTGTGCCCGTGGGCCTGGCTGACCAGCCGCTGGGTGCTGGAGGCGGCCAAGGTGCGGGACATCGACCTGCACTGGCACGTGATGTCGCTGGCGGTGCTCAACCGCGGGCGCGACCTGCCGCCGGACTACCAGGAGATGATGTCGAAGGCCTGGGGGCCGGTGCGGGTGGCGATGGCCGCCGCGCAGCAGCACGGCGACGAGGTCCTCGGTGACCTCTACACCGCGATGGGGACGCTGCGGCACCACGAGGAGCTCGAGCTCGACGAGCTCATCGCGCCGGCCCTGGAGCGGGTCGGGCTGCCGGCGTCGCTGGCCGAGGCCGCCGGCTCCACCGAGTACGACGAGGCCCTGGAGAAGAGCCACCACGCGGGCATGGACCCGGTCGGCGACGATGTCGGCACGCCGGTCATGCACATCGACGGCGTGGCGTTCTTCGGCCCGGTCATCAGCAAGGTGCCGACCGGTGAGGACGCCGGCAAGGCCTTCGACGGCGCCGTCCTGCTGGCGAACCTGCCCGACTTCTGGGAGCTCAAGCGCACCCGCACCTCGGGCCCGGACATGGACTCCGTGCCGGCCGACGCCCTGGAGCTCACCCGCCGCTGAGGAAGGACCCCGTCCTCCTCGCCCCGCGCAGGCTCGGGGGAGCCTCTGGACGGGGCCGGGGGTGCGGCATGCTGTCGGGATGCCGCACCCCACCCGTCAGCGCATCTTCATCTCCGGTGCCAGCTCCGGCCTCGGCGAGGGCATGGCCCGCCGGTTCGCCGCCATGGGGCGCGACCTCGCCCTGTGCGCCCGCCGGGTCGACCGGCTGGAGGCGCTGCAGGCCGAGCTGCGGGCCGCGCACCCGGGCATCCGGGTCGAGGTCGCCGCGATGGACGTCGACGACGCCGCCTCGGTCCCCACCGTCTTCGCGGAGCTGGCCGAGCGGCTGGGCGGCTTCGACCGCGTGATCGTCAACGCCGGCATCGGCAAGGGCGTGTCCGTGGGCGCCGGCGGCGCGGCGCAGAACCGCGCCGTCCTGCACACCAACGTGCTCGGCTCGCACGCGCAGTGCGAGGTGGCGATGGAGCTGTTCCGCCGCCAGGGCATGGGTCACCTGGTGCTGATCTCCTCGGTCGCCTCCGTGCGCGGCATGCCGGGCAGCCGCACCGCCTACGGGGCCAGCAAGGCGGCGCTCAACTCGCTCGCCGAGGGCATCCGCTCCGACGTGTACGGCTCGCGGATCGTCGTCTCCACGATCCTGCCCGGCTACATCGCCACCGACATCAACGTCGGCCGCCGCGGCCCGCTCACCGTCGGCCTGGACAAGGGCGTCGACGCGCTGACCGCAGCGGTGGAACGGGAGCCGGTCACGGCCTACGTGCCGGGCTGGCCCTGGACGGCGGTCGCGCGGCTGCTGCGCGTGCTGCCGCTGTCAGTGGTCCGGCGGGTCACCGGCTCGTAGGCCTCGTCCGGAGGGTCGCCGCGAGCCTGCGAGCGGTGAGAGAGGGGCGAGGTCCTCCTGTCACCAGCTGATCCGCATCGGCCGGCCCCGGGCGTCCCGGGTGTCGTCGCCCACCGACTCCGCCGTCCCCTCGGCGATCCGCCGGGCCGACCACGCGGCGGCGCAGGCGTCCAGCGCGTCGACCATCGGCACGCGGGCCGGCGCGGATGCCAGCGCGTCCTCCACGTCCATCACCCGGCGCAGCGCCGTCAGCCGCTGCACCGTGCCGCGCGCGGTGGTCTTCGGGTCGGTCACCCGCGGGTCGAGCGCCTTGAACGCGAGCTCCGGGTGCACCTCCACGACCCGCTCGGACGGCGGGTCGCCCAGTGCGTCGTCGAGCGCGCGGATGGCCTTCACCAGCTGGAACGCCTGGGCTGAAGGGGCGCGCGGGGGATCGGTGCAGGCGCGGGAGAGCGCACGCGCCTCGGCGTAGTCGTCGGTGGCCAGCACCGCCCGGACCGGGGCCGGGAACACCGAACTGCCGGCGGACCCCAGGAGTCGCCGGGCCTCGACGTCGCACGTGCGGACGCCGTCGTCCGAGAGGCCGATGGGCATGTCGATCGCGACGACATCCACCCCCGGGACGGCGAGCACGGCTGCCACGTCGTCGAGCGCCAGCAGGGTGGCCGCCCGTCCCTCGAACAGCGCTCCGACCCACCGCCCGCGCCAGCCGTCGACCCCCAGCACCGCCACGGGACGAGCCTGTCAGACTCCCCGGCATGCGCGTCTTCATCGGCACCGACCACGCGGGCCTGGAGTTCAAGGAGCACCTCAAGCGGGCGCTGGCCGAGGCCGGCCACGAGCCGGTCGACTGCGGCGCGTTCGAGTACGACGCGCAGGACGACTACCCGCCGTTCTGCTTCGAGGTGGGGGAGCGGACGGTCGCGGAGCCGGGCAGCCTGGGCGTGGTCATCGGCGGCTCGGGCAACGGCGAGCAGATGGCGGCCAACAAGGTCCCCGGCGTCCGCGCCGCGCTGGTGTGGAACACCGCGACCGCCCAGCTGGCCCGCGAGCACAACGACGCCAACGTCGTCTCCATCGGCGCCCGGCAGCACAGCGACGAGGAGGCCACGGCGCTGGTGCTGGAGTTCCTCGGGACGGGGTTCAGCGGCGACGAGCGGCACGTCCGCCGGATCGGGCTGATCAGCGACTACGAGCGGGACCGGCACCGTCCGGCGGGCGGGCTGCCCACGCGCACCCGGCACCCGTGATGCGGCCGGCCGGGACGGCGACGCCGCCCGGCTGATCCGGTCGCACGAGGGCGGCGCTGAATGACTATGCAACATCGTGCATACTTGTCCTCGTGTCCAAGGTGCTCACCTCCCTGCCCGTCGGCGAACGCGTCGGCATCGCCTTCTCCGGTGGTCTCGACACCTCCGTAGCCGTCGCGTGGATGCGCGACAAGGGCGCCGTCCCCTGCACCTACACCGCCGACATCGGCCAGTACGACGAGCCGGACATCGCCTCGGTCCCGAGCCGGGCCACCGCCTACGGCGCGGAGATCGCCCGCCTGGTCGACGGCAAGGCCGCCCTGGTGGAGGAGGGGCTGGCCGCGCTCACCTGCGGCGCCTTCCACATCCGCTCCGGTGGCCGCAGCTACTTCAACACCACCCCGCTGGGGCGCGCGGTCACCGGCACCCTGCTGGTGCGGGCGATGCTCGAGGACGACGTCCAGATCTGGGGCGACGGCTCGACGTTCAAGGGCAACGACATCGAGCGGTTCTACCGGTACGGCCTGCTCGCCAACCCGGCACTGCGCATCTACAAGCCGTGGCTGGACGCTGACTTCGTGACCGAGCTCGGCGGGCGCACGGAGATGTCACAGTGGCTGGTCGCCCACGGCCTGCCCTACCGCGACAGCGCCGAGAAGGCCTACTCCACGGACGCCAACATCTGGGGCGCCACGCACGAGGCCAAGACCCTCGAGCACCTGGACACCGGCATCGAGACCGTCGAGCCGATCATGGGCGTGCGGTTCTGGGACCCCGCGGTGGAGATCGCGCCCGAGGACGTGACCATCGGTTTCGCCGAGGGCCGGCCGGTGACGATCAACGGCGAGGAGTTCGGCTCCGCCGTCGACCTGGTGCTGGCGGCCAACGCCATCGGCGGGCGGCACGGCCTGGGCATGTCCGACCAGATCGAGAACCGGATCATCGAGGCCAAGAGCCGCGGCATCTACGAGGCGCCGGGCATGGCGCTGCTGCACATCGCCTACGAGCGGCTGGTCAACGCCATCCACAACGAGGACACCCTCGCCACCTACCATTCCGAGGGGCGGCGGCTCGGCCGGCTCATGTACGAGGGCCGCTGGCTGGACCCCCAGGCGCTCATGCTGCGGGAGTCCCTGCAGCGCTGGGTCGGCATGGCGGTCACCGGCGAGGTGACGCTGCGGCTGCGCCGCGGGGAGGACTACTCGATCCTCGACACCACCGGCCCGGCGTTCAGCTACCACCCGGACAAGCTGTCGATGGAGCGCACGCAGGACTCCGCGTTCGGCCCGGTCGACCGCATCGGCCAGCTGACCATGCGCAACCTCGACATCGCCGACTCCCGGGCCAAGCTCGAGCAGTACGCCCGGCTGGGGATGGTCGGGGGCGCGCCCACGCACGCGGCCATCGGAGCGGCTCAGGCGGCGGCGACCGGCCTGATCGACGTCACCGAGGAGGGCGGCGCCGAGACGATCGCCTCCCGTGGTCAGGTGCCGGCCGACGAGGAGCTGCTGGACCGGGCCGCGATGGAGGCCGGCACCGACTGAGTAGCCCTGTGTCAAGCCGCTGCCGCGGCGCCCTGAGTGAGGTATCGGTTGTGGGCGCCGTGGCGGGCTGGGTCGTATGCGCTGTGTTCTTGCCAGCAGCGCCAGATGACGCCGGTCCAG
>NZ_JBJHAA010000031.1:0-33789 GCF_054050795.1 Blastococcus sp. SYSU DS1024 | reverse complement strand
GCCCAGGACCTCGGAGGTCCTGGGCCACCGGCGTTCCGACGTCGGGCGGGCTACTCCGCGGGCAGCTGCGGCGGGCCGTCCGGGGCGTCCGGGTCGTCGCTGCCGGCCCGGTTGCGCGGATCGGCCGCCGGGCCGCTGTCGCGCACGTCCTCCTTGACCTGGGCGAGCGGCGGCGGCGTCGGCACCTGCGGCATGGTGCCCGCCGGCTGGTCGGCGATGCTGGACAGCTCGATCCTCGCCTCGGGCTGGTCGGCGGCCCGCGGCAGCGCCGACTCGAACCAGTCGCTGGTGTCCAGGCCGCCGTCCTTCGGCCCGGCGCTGCCACCGGACGGCTCGACGTCCATCCACGACTTGCCGCCCTCGGCGCCGCCCAGGCTGGCCAGCCCCTCGAGCGCCTTGCTGAACTCGCTGGGGACGATCCACATCTTGTTGGCGTCACCCTGGGCGATCTGCGGCAGCGTCTGCAGGTACTGGTACGCCAGCAGCCCCTGGTCGGGCTTGCCGTCGTGGATGGCCTGGAACACCGTCTCGATCGACTTCGCCTGGCCCTGCGCCTGCAGGTAGAGCGCGGCGCGCTCACCCTCCGCGCGCAGGATGCGGCTCTGCCGCTCGGCCTCGGCCTCGAGGATCGCGGCCTGCTTCTTGCCCTCCGCGGAGAGGATCGCGGCGGCCTTCTCGCCCTCGGCGGTCGTGATGGCCGACTGCCGGGCACCCTCGGCGGTGAGGATGATCGCCCGCTTGTCGCGGTCGGCGCGCATCTGCTTCTCCATCGAGTCCTGGATGGACGGCGGCGGGTCGATCGCCTTGATCTCCACGCGCGCCACGCGCAGACCCCACGGCCCGGTCGTGCCGTCGAGCACCGAGCGCAGCTGGCTGTTGATGCCGTCGCGGCCGGTCAGGGCGCCCTCGAGGTTCAGGCCGCCGACGACGTTGCGCAGCGTGGTCGTGGTCAGCTGCTCCATACCGGTGATGTAGTTGGCGATGCCGTAGACGGCCAGCCGCGGATCGGTCACCTGGAAGTAGACGACGGTGTCGATGCCGACCTGCAGGTTGTCGGCGGTGATCACCGGCTGCGGCGGGAAGGAGATGACCTGCTCGCGCAGGTCGATGGTGGCCCGCACCCGGTCGATGAACGGCACGAGGATCGACAGGCCCGGCGACAGGGTCCGGCTGTACCGGCCCAGTCGCTCGACGACCTTGGCCTGGGCCTGGGGGACGATCGTCACGCTCTTCGCGATCACGATGATCACGAGCACGGCGATGACGATCAGTGCGATGAGTGCCGCATCCACGGCGGGCTCCCTTCGTCGGGGGTCACCGATGATCCTGCCCTGCCGGGTCCACCCGGGTCAGCACCCTGGGGACGGGCTTCACTCCAGCGCGTCGCCGACGACCGCCGTCGCACCTTCCACCTGCAGGATGCGCACCGTCTCCCCGACGCCGAAGGACTCCGCGCTGTGCTGGCTGCGTGCGCTCCACTCGTCGGCCCCCAGCCGGATCCGGCCACCGGAGGCGTCGACGTGCTCGGTGACCTGCGCCGTCTTGCCGATGAGCGTGTCGACGCCGTCGAGCTGGAGCGGGGTGCGGTCGGTCAGGTGTTTCTTCGCGATGGGGCGCACCAGGACCAGGAGGACCCCGGAGATGATGATGAAGGTGGCCACCTGCAGCGCCAGCGCGCCGCCCAGCAGCGCGACGGTCATGCCGCCGAGCGCGCCACCGGCCAGCATCAGCAGCACCAGGTCGAGGGTGAGCATCTCGCCGACGGCCAGCGCCCCCGCACCGATCAACCACAGCAACCACGCCATGCACCGAGTCTGGCAGAGCCGCGGCCCCGGGACGCCCCGCGGCGGCCCGGCCACGCCGTCGTAGCCTCGACCGGTGCACGACTTCCCCGCCGGCCGGCTCGCGGTCTGGGCGACCGCCTGGCTGGGCGGGCGCACCTCCTACGACGAGACGCTGGAGGCGCTGACCGGCGAGCACGCGCATCTGGTGGCCGGTCTGCCCGGGAGCGCCGGGACGGTGCCACTCGGCGAGGCGCTCACCGCGCTGCGCGGCGTGGGCGAGCAGCGGCTGCGGCTGGTCCTGCCGGTACCCGGCGACGTGCGCGGGCTGCCCGCGGCGCCGGGCCTGGCCGCCGCGGCGCTGGAGGCGGGGCAGGCCGCCGTCGGGGCCCGGCTGGTGCTGGTCCCGCGGAGCGGGCCGGAGGTCGTCACCTGGACGGCGTTCCCGCTGGACGGTGCGGCGCCCCCACCGCCACCGGTGGAGGGCACGCTGCGGGCGGTCTCCGGGGCGCTGGACCTCGCCGTCACCGACGCGGCCCGGACGCTGGCGGGCCTGGACCTGGCCCGCTGGCACCCCGAGGTCCCGGCCCTGCTGGCCGATCTGGCGCGCCCCAAGCCGGCCCCCGGCCTGCCGTCCGACCACGACCCGCTGGCGCTGTCGGTGCTCGGGCGGGCCCAGCGGCTGGCGGCCGTGCTCGACCTCGCGGCCACCGACGCACCCGGGGCAGCGGTCAACCAGGCCCAGATCGCCGCCCGCGACGCCGCGCTGCGCCCGCTCTCCGACGCGGTGCGCGAGGCGGTCACCGCCTCCTACAACGACGTCCCGCGATGACGCCGTCGCCCTCGGGACGACACCGCCTCCACGTACCGTCCCCCTGCACCGCGGAGCCGCTGCGTCGCGCCTGCCCGGGCCCCTCCGGCCCCCGCTCGGCGCGACCGGACCGCTAGCGCGCTGGGCGCGGGGGCACGAAACAGCAGCTGGCCGGGCAGTTGGTGCCCAGGCGCGGCTCGCCGCCGGCGCGCCGCTCCTCGAGCAGCTCGCGCAACGAGGTCACGAAGGCCGGGTGCGTACCCGCCGTCGCTGCGCGCGCGAAGGCCAGGCCCAGCCGCTCGGCGGTCTCCTTCGCCTCGTTGTCGAGGTCCCAGATCACCTCGAGGTGGTCGCTGACGAAGCCGACCGGGAAGAGGACGACGGCCTGCTCCCCCGCCTCGGCCAGCGCCTCCAGGTGGTCGTTGACGTCGGGCTCCAGCCACGGCACCGACGGCGGGCCGCTGCGGCTCTGCCACACCAGGTCGAAGGGCCGGCCCGGGGCGGCGAGGTCGACCACCTGCTGCGCGGCCGCCTGCAGCTCGGCCTCGTAGGCGTGCCCCTCGGGCCCGGCGACGGCAGCCATCGTGTCGGGGATGCTGTGCGCGGTCGCCACCAGGCGGGCGGAGTCGCGCACCTCCTCGGGGAGCTCGGCCAGCGCCGCGGCGAGCGCGTCGGCGTTGGCCCGCACGAAGCCGTCGGCGTCGAAGTAGTGCGGCAGCTTCTCCGCCGTCGGCCCGCCCGGTGCGGCGGCGTCGCCGGTCAGCGCGGCGCGGGCCCGGGCGATGTCCTCGTGGTACTGCCGGCAGCCGGAGAAGGACGCGTAGGCCGACGTCGCCAGCACGTAGGCGTGCTGGATGCCGTCGTCGGTCATCCGCTGCCAGACGTCCTCCACGTAGGGCGCCCAGTTGCGGTTGCCCCAGTAGACCGGCAGGTCGATCCCGGCCGCGCGGAGCTCGGCCTCCAGCGCCGCGAGCAACGCCTTGTTCTGGTCGTTGATCGGGCTGACCCCGCCGAAGTGGTGGTAGTGCTCGGCGACCTCCTCCAGCCGCTCGCGCGGGATCCCACGACCGCGGGTGACGTTCTCGAGGAAGGGCATGACGTCGTCGTGGCCCTCCGGGCCGCCGAACGACAGCAGCAGCAGCGCCTCACGCCGGCCGGGCGGGGCCGGCTCGGCCGACGGCGGGACACCGCCGTTGTTGCGGACGGCGAGCGAGGGGTCCTGGTCGGGACGCTGGCCTGCGGGCGTGATGTCGACGATGGCGCGGGGCACGTGGGTTCTTTCTGCTTGCGGGGCGTCGACGGATGCACTCACACGCCGACGGCGTGGAAGCCCCCGTCGACGTGGACGATCTCCCCCGTGGTGGCGGGGAACCAGTCGGACAGCAGGGCGACGACGGCCTTGCCGGCGGGCACGGTGTCGGTGACCGACCAGCCCAGCGGGGCCCGTCCCTCCCACGCCTCCTCGAACTGCTTGCTGCCCGGGATGGACTTCATGGCCATGCTGCGCAGCGGGCCGGCGGCGACGATGTTGGACCGCACGCCCTCCGGGCCGAGCTCGCGGGCCACGTAGCGGCTGACCGACTCCAGCGCCGCCTTGGCCGCGCCCATCCAGCCGTAGACCGGCCAGGCGACGGTCGCGTCGAAGGTCAGCCCGACGACCGAGGACGGGTTGGCCAGCAGCGGCCGGCAGGCCTGGGTGAGCGAGGCGTAGGACCAGCTCGACACCTGGAACGCAGTGGCGGCGTGCTCCCAGGCCACCTCGGGGAAGCCCTCGCCCATCGCCTCCTGCGGGGCGAAGCCGATGGAGTGCACCACGCCGTCGAGGCGGTCGAAGCCCTGCTCGCGCAGCCGGTCGGCCAGCGTGGTCAGGTGCTCGGTGTTCGTCACGTCGAGCTCGACGACGGCGGCCTCCTGCGGCAGCCGCTTGGCGATCCGCTGGCACAGCGACAGGGCGCGGCCGAAGTTCGACAGGACGACGGTGGCGCCCTGCTCCTGCGCGATGCGGGCCGTGGCGAAGGCGATCGACGCCTCGGTCAGCACCCCGGTGATCAGGATCTTCTTGCCGTCCAGGATGCCCATCAGTGCCCCATTCCGAGTCCGCCGTCGACCGGGACGACCGCCCCGGTGATGTAGGCCGCCGCGTCCGACGCCAGGAAGCGCACGACGCCGGCGACCTCGTCGGCGTCGGCGTACCGGCCCAGCGGCACCTGGCCCAGGATCTCCTGCTGCCGGGCCTCGGGCAGCTCCGCGGTCATGTCCGTGGTCACGAACCCGGGTGCCACCACGTTCGCGGTGATGTTCCGGCTGCCGAGCTCGCGCGCGATCGACCGGGCCAGGCCCACCAGCCCGGCCTTGCTCGCCGCGTAGTTCGTCTGTCCGGCCGAGCCGAGCAGCCCGACCACCGAGGACACGAACACCATCCGGCCGGCCCGGGCGCGCACCATCTTCGGGGTCGCGCGCTTGGCGACCCGGTAGGCGGCGGTGAGGTTCGCGTCGACGACGTCGGCGAAGTCCTCTTCCTTCATCCGCATGAGCAGGCCGTCGCGGGTGATGCCGGCGTTGCTGACCAGCACCTCGACCGGCCCCTGGTGCTCCTCGACCTCGCCGAAGGCGCGGTCGACGTCCTCGGCGCTGGTGACGTCGCACCGGACGCCGAACAGCCCGTCGGGGGCGCCGCTGCCGCGGTGCGTCACCGCGACCGAGTCGCCCTGCTCGGCGAACGACCGGGCGATGGCCAGCCCGATCCCCCGGTTACCGCCGGTCACCAGTACCGACCTGCCCACGTGCCACTCCCCTGCGCCGACGACCCGGTGTTCCGGTCCGAACCTAGCCCTTGGGCGCAGGTCACACCGCCTACCGGCCGGTAGGGGCCGCGGGGGACGCCGCGCGCGCGTCGCAGCGATCGTCCACGCTGACGGGATGTTCTTCCTCTTCGGCTTCGGGACCAAGCAGCGGGACGCGGGCCCGGGGGCGACCCGCACCTGTCCCCGGTGCGGCAACACCGCGCGGTGGACCCGGGTCCGGCAGTTCCGGCAGCTCACGGTCTTCTTCGTGCCCGTCCTGCGGTGGCGACGCCGGCAGCTCGAGGTGTGCCCGGTCTGCGGGGCCGCGGTGGACGCCCGGCGCCCGGGCCGCCGCTGACAGTCAGTCGAGGAAGACCCGGCGGGCACGCTCGGTGTCGGTGCCGGTCCAGCCTGGCGGTGGCGCGACGATCGCCCAGGCGTCCAGCAGTTGGCCGGCGTAGTTGTGCCCGTAGCCCATCGGCGGTGAGGCAGCGTTGGTGAGGTCGGCGCTCACCTGCCAGAAGGTGACGACGGGGTACCAGCTCATCGCCGGGTTCACGCCGGCACCGCGGGGCTCGACGAGCCAGTCGGGCCGGCTGAAGAGCAGGTCCGGCGACCACCACACGACCGGATCGGTGGGGTGCATCAGGTAGGCGACGCGCGGCTCCAGCCAGGGTCCGTCGGGCTCCAGCAGGTTCTCGGGGGCATCGGCGAAGCGGACGACCAGCCCTCCCGCGTAGACGGGCGCGACCTCCGGTGTGCCGGGGTCCCGTCGCTCGACCAGCTGCGACCACAGCCGGTTGCTGTTCGGCGGGCCGGTCCACAGCACGCCGTCGGTGCGCTCGCGGATGTCGTTCAGCCCGTCGAACGCGGCTTCCGACCCGAGCGAGCCGAGGCTCTCGCCGTAGACCAGCAGCCGCGGCCGCCGGTTCTCGGGCTCCTGCTCCCACCGGGCGTGCACGGCGTCGAAGAGGCTGCGGCCCGCCTCCTGCGCGCGGCCGCGGTCGACGAGGAAGGAGATCCAGCTCGGCAGATAGGAGTACTGCGTGGCGACGGTGGCGACGTCGCCGCCGTACATGAGCTCCAGGGCCTCCGGTGCGGCCTGGTCCACCCATCCGGTGCCGGTGGTCGTCACGACCAGCAGCGCGGCCCGGTCGAAGGCGCCGGTGCGCTCCAGCTCGGCGACCGCCAGCGCGGCCTGCTCGTCGAAGTCCTCGGCACCGTCGAGGCCGACGTAGGCGCGGATCGGGGTCCGCACCGCGTCCTCGGGCAGCCCGGAGGCCCGGGCCATCCGGTCACGGGACGGGCCCCCGGCGACGAAGGCCTGGCCGTAGTGTCCCAGGCTGTCCCACGGCGACAGCGACGACGGCGAGCCCGAGCGCTCGTCGAGCACCGGCTGGGTCACGCCCGCCGGGGTCTGCTCGTTGCTCACGCTGAAGGTGGCGTCGGCGGTGTTGAGCGCCCAGCGCAGCACCACGCCGTCGATGATCCCGGCGGTCAGGAACGTCACCAGGACGGCACCGGCTGCCAGCGCGACGCGCGGGGGCACCGGCACCCACCGCCGCAGCTGGCGGGCGACCCGGCGGGCGAGCCACCGCAGACCACGGGCCGCGGCCACGAGGAGGACGGCGAGGACGACGAGCACCGGCGCCGCCCGTAACCAGCCGGCGCTGCTCTGCGGAGGCAGCTGGACCAGGGCGCGGGCCTCCCTCTGCCAGTCGGCGGCGATGACGAGGACGACGAGCAGGACGACCGGGATGCCGACGAGCAGCGCGGCCCACAGACCCCGCCGCACCCGATCGGGTATCGACCCGGCGGCCCACCCCGCCGCCCGCCGGTAGAGCGACGTCCGGCGGACGAGCCAGGCCAGCAGCACCCCGAAGCCGTAGCCGATCGCGGCGGAGAGCCCGCTCACGATCCCCTGGAATAACCAGCTGCGTGGCAGCAGGGAGGGCGTCATCGCCTGGAGCGCGAAGAGGGTCGCGACGACCAGCCCGGTCGGATCGGCCCGCAGCGCCCGCCAGCCCGGCCGGTCCGGCAGCCGGGCGGCTCCGTGGACGGGCCGGTCGATCGCTGTCCTGGTGCTCATGGGCTACGCGCCGTGACCGGTCACGGCGCCTGGCCGGTGAGGACCAGCGAGCTGATTCCCGGACCGAGGCCTCACCACGGGTCCCATGCGGGCGCCCCTACCCGCGATCGGGCAGCGCGAACGCCCCCGCCGGTTCACCGCGCGGCGACCGCGGCGGCCAGCAGGCCGAGGCTGTTGGTCGCCAGGTGCAGCCCCACCGGCGCCAGCAGGCTCCCGGTGCGCACCCTCAACCACGCGAAGAGCGCCCCGCCCAGGCCGGTGACGACCACCGTCCCGGCCACCGACAGGCTCGCCACCGCCGGCGGGAGCGCGAGACGGGTGCCGCCGAGGGCGGTGGCGACGTGCCACAGCCCGAAGACCACGGACGTGACCACGACGGCGGCATGGACCGGTAGCTGCCGCCGGGCCACCGCCAGCAGGACCCCGCGGAAGGCGACCTCCTCGCAGACGACGACGCCCACCGGGATCAGCACGAGGGCACGGAGGGCGAGCTCGCCGCCCGTCGGGCCGGCAACCGCGGAACCCGCCAGGACGGAGCGTGTGGCCGGGACCGCCAGCGCGACGAGGTAGCCGGCCGCGCCGACGGCGAGGGCGGCGCCACCCCACCGGGCGCCCGCCCGCCACGCCGAGCGGCCCAGGCCGAGCTCCGCCCACGTCAGGCCCGCGGCGCGAGCCGCCACGAGCAACCCGGCGGCCGCGGCGACGTTGACCACGGCACGGATCCCGGGCTGCGGTGGCAGGTGCGGCACCACGAGGTTGCTCCAGGCCAGCAGGCCGCCGGCCGTGGCGAGCAGGGGAAGCCGGCGACGGCGCACCCTCACGATGGCCTGGTCGGTGCGACTGCGGTTCGACCGGCCATGCACACGATCGTCGTCGCCCGCCCGGGGCCCGGCTCGTCGGGGAACGGCTCAGCCGACCGGTGGGCTCCCCGGGGCGTCGGCCGCCCCCGCCTCCCGGTGCGGGGTCATCACCACGCCATCGGGGTCGAGCCGCCCCAGCACGGCTTCGGTGATGGCGGCCAGCTGGCGGACCTGCTCGGCGTCCAGGGCGTCGACCACCGCGCGCCGCACGTTCGCCACGTGCCCCGGTGCCGCGTCCACCACCTTGTCCCATCCCGCCTCGGTCAGCTGGGCGTTGGTGGCCCGGCCGTCCTCCGGGCATGGGAAGCGCTGGACCAGGCCGCGGTCTTCGAGCCGCCGCACCACGTGCGAGAGCCGGGGCAGGGTCGCGTTCGTCCTCGCTGCGAGCGAGGTCATCCGCAGCGTGCGCCGGGGCGCCTCCGACAGCATCGCCAGCACGAAGTACTCGAAGTGGCTGAGACCGGCGTCGCGGCGCAGCTGGGTGTCGAGCACGCCGGGCAGGAGTTCGAGCACGGCGGCCAGCCGCACCCACGCCACCCGCTCCTCGTCGGTCAGCCACCGGGGTTCCATGACCCCATCCTAGCTTTTGGTTGACGGTACAACCAAGCGTGCGTACGGTCTCAGTTGTTGCTTCAACTAATCCGAGGGAGAGTCGTCATGGCACACGTCAGCATCATCGGCACCGGGAACATGGGTCAGGCCATCGCGGCCGTCGCCACCAAGGGTGGCAGCACGGTCGAGCTGATCGGCTCCGCGGACGCCGACAAGCAGGTCACCGGCGACGTCGTCGTCCTCGCGGTGCCCTACCCCGCTGTCGCGGAGGTGCTGGGCGCCCGGGCGGACACCCTGGCCGGGAAGGTCGTCGTCGACATCACCAACCCGCTCGACTTCTCCACCTTCGACTCGCTCGTCGTCCCCGCCGACGGCTCGGCCGCCGCCGAGATCGCCGCGGCACTGCCGCAGTCGCGGGTGCTCAAGGCCTTCAACACCACCTTCGCCGCCACGCTGGCCGCCGGCACCGTCGGGCCGCTGCCGACCACCGTCCTCATCGCCGGCGACGACGACGACGCCAAGGCCCTGCTCGCCGGCGTCGTCACCGCCGGTGGCTTGCGCGCGGTCGACGCCGGCTCCCTGCGGCGCGCCCGCGAGCTCGAGGCCGTCGGCTTCCTGCAGCTCACCCTGGCCGCGGCCGAGAAGATCTCGTGGACCGGCGGCTTCGGGCTCGTCGAGTGACCCGCCCCTCCCCCGCTCGCACCATCCGCTCGGAGAGATCGGCATGACCGTGCCCACGTCCCATCCGTTCGCCGGCCACCTCGACCGGGTCGCCGCCACCGCGCAGCACGCGGCCTGGACCCCGCAGGACGGCGCCCTTCCGGCGCTGTACCTCAGCCACGGCGCCCCGCCCTTGTTCGAGGACCCGGCCTGGATGACCCAGTTGTTCGCCTGGGCACGGTCCATGCCGCGACCGCGGGCGATCCTCATCGTCTCCGCGCACTGGGAGGCCGCGCCGCTGAACCTGTCGAGCACCGACGCGCACGTCACGCCGGTGTACGACTTCGGCGGGTTCGACCCGATGTACTTCCGGATGCGATACGACACCCCCGACGCATCGGCCTTCGGTGCCCGCGTGCTGGGTGCGCTGGGTGGCGGGGAGCGGGTGCACCAGCAGCAGGCCCGCGGGCTCGACCACGGAGCCTGGGTGCCGCTGAAGGTCATGTACCCGGAGGCCGACATCCCGGTGCTGCAGCTCAGCCTGCCGACATCCGAGCCGGACCGACTGCTCCGGCTGGGCGCGCGGCTGCGCGGCCTGCGGGAGGAGGGCGTGCTCGTCATCGGCTCCGGCTTCACCACCCACGGGCTGCCGTTCCTGACCCGGTCGGACTTCCTCGGGCAGACCCTGCCCGGCTGGTCGGCGGACTTCGACGTCTGGGCCGCCGAGCAGCTCTCCCGTGGTGACGTCGACGCGCTGGCCGACTACCGGCACCGGGCGCCGGGCATGCCCTACGCCCACCCCACCGTCGAGCACTTCACCCCGCTCTTCGTCACGCTGGGCGCCGCGACCGACCCCGAGGCGCCGCGGGAGTTCGCCATCGACGGCTTCTGGATGGGCCTGTCGAAGCGGTCGCTGCAGGTCGCCTGAGCCGAGGGCGCCCACGGCGAAAGGACCCGGCGACCGCTCGGGCGGTCCGGCGGCGCCGCGGCGGCCCGGTCCGAGTGGCGGGATCAGTCCTCCGCGGCCTGCTCGCGCAGCCAGCGGTCGAGCGAGAGCCGCAGCGGGGCGCTCACCGGGGCGTCGACCGTGACCTCGCCGGCCCGCTCGAAGGTGAAGGTCACCTCCAGCGCCTCCCCCGTCGTGAGGGTCTCGTCCATCCCGACCAGGACCAGCACCGGACCGTCCGGGCCGTCGGTGAAGACCGTCTCCCCCGCCGGGATCCGGATCGCCGGGTCCGACGAGGCCGGGTTCTCGTTCACCACCGCCCCGGTGAAATCGGGTCCGGAGACGCCGATCAGCTCGTCGTCCTCGTCGCCGACGTTCACCATCGCGACACCGAGGAGCGCGGCCGTCCCGATCTCGTAGATGCCCGCGGGCGGGTTGTCCAGCCGGATGTTGCGCAGTTCGATGTCCCCGACCGAGGCCTCCACACCAGGGCCGCCGAGCCGCTGCCCGCTCTCGTCCTCGCCGCAACCGGCCAGGACGGCACCGAGCAGGATGCCGGGGACGACCCACGCGGTCTGGCGGCGTGCCACGACGTGTCCACCCATGGTGCTCCCCCTACGACCTCGATGCCGACGCACCGCCCCTACCCCAGGTCGACCGGCCGTACCGAACGACGCCCGTCGGACCCGCAGCGAGGAGATCGGTCAGAACTCCCGCCGTCTGCGCATCCGCCACGGACGCCCGTCCGGGTCGTAGGCCAGGCCGTACACCGGCTCGATCAGCCGGCGCAGGACCTGTCCACCACCGATGCGGCGGGGGTGGCTGCGCAGCCGCCCGGCCGGCCGCGGCCCGACGCATCCACCGGCGTGCCACGCGTCGAGCTCCACGGCGGCCCGGCGCATCGCCGCGGCCGCCGCGTCGGGGTCCAGCAGGTCGGCGTCCTCGCCGTCGCCCCGATCCAGGTGCTCACGCATCAGCGTCAGGCGAAGCTGCCGCGCGAAAGAGCGGGCGCCGTCCCCCAGGCCGCCGGGGTCGACCGGGTGGCGACCGTCGCGCTCCTCGTCGAGGACGGCGGCGGCCAACTCCGAGTCGTGCGTCCACGAACGGCGGTTGAGGTTGGCGCTGCCCACGGCCGCCCACACGTCGTCGACGATGGTGAGCTTGGAGTGCACGTAGACCGGCCGTCCGACCTCGTTCTCGAGGTCGAACAGCTGCACCCGGTCCCCGCCGGCCTCCACGACCATCCGCCACGCCGTGTTCTGGCCGAGCAGCGAGGCGAGGAAGTTGAACCGGCCCTCGTCGTCGACGTAGCGCGGGACGACGGCGATCAGCCGCAGCTCCGGCGAACGGCGCAACGCGGCGGCGAAGATGCGGGCGACGTCGCGCGACCACAGGTACTGGTCCTCGACGTAGACCAGCCGGCGCGCCCGGGACAGCGCCTTGGCGTAGCCCCGGGCCACGCTGCGCTCCCCGTCGGGTGCGAACGGATAGGCCGGCCGGCGCCGCGGATAGGTGCGCAGCAACTGGACGGTGCAGCTCCCCGCCGCCACCGGCGCCGGTGCCGGTGGCGGGAGCCGGTCCGGCGTCCGGGGGACCCCGAGCAGCCGGTCGGGGACGGCGTGCCAGGGCCACCGGGTGGGCGCCGCCGGGTCGTCCCACCGCTGCCGGAACACCGACTCCAGATCGCGCACGGCCGGGCCCCGCACCTCCAGCTGCACGTCGTGCGCGGCCGGGGTCGGCCCGTAGACGGGAGACAGCGGCCGGGCCTGCGGATCACCGGTGTGCCGTCCGCCGTCGCGGCGCGATCGCGCGACGTCGATGCCGCCGACGAAGGCCACGTCGTCGGCGGCACCGGTGACCACGACGAACTTCTGGTGGTGGCTGCCCAGCGGACGGATCCGCTGGTCGAGCAGCACCCGGCCACCCGCAGCGGTGACGGCGCGGGCCAGCGCACGGTTGGCCTGGAGCGCGTGCCCGACCGCCTCCGGGTGCGAGCGCCACAGCAGCCCTCGCACGGCCACGCCCCGGCGGGCGGCGCCGACCAGCGCCGCGGCCAGCGGTGGCCCGCCGTCGTCCAGCAGCTCCTCGGGATCGGTGCGCCAGCCGGCGAGCAGGACGGCGTCCCCCCGCTCGGCCCGGCCCAGCGCCTCGGCCAGCACCGGCAGGTAGCTGCGGCCGTCCACGAGTGCGCGCACGGCGTTGCCCTCGCGCCATGCCGGCAGGCCCGCGGCCCCGTTGCCCCGCTCGCCGGCGGTGAGCAACCACGGATGCCCGCCATCACCCAGCTGCCTGGCCCAGCGTGGCTCGCCGCGGAGCGGAGCCGCGCCGATCTGGCGAGCACGCGCCACGACGCCTCCACCGGGCGTCGGAGAGGTCACCGTGACGTCCTCTCCTCGGCAGTCGGGTCCGCCCGGTGCTTCCAGTCGGGCCCCGCCACGCCGGCTCGTGCACGGGGTGCGGCACCTCGACGGGGTCCCGGCGCAGCTACCCCCGGGCCCTGCACCCGACACCTCACGGCTTGGGACCGGACACCTCCCACTCGTCCGTCGCTGCTCCGCCCGCCGACGTCTCGGCGCTGGTCGGGATCACGGCAGCCACCGCACGAGCAACTCCGTGCCACGCTGCTCGGATGAGTGACGTCCAGGTCATCGCGAGCCGGGAGGTGCCGCTCGGCGGCCCGCGTGCGATGACGGTGCGCCGCACCCTTCCGCAACGCGCCCGTTCCCTCATCGGCGCCTGGTGCTTCGTCGACCACTACGGACCGGACGACGTCGCCCGCACCGGCGGCATGGACGTGCCGCCGCACCCGCACACCGGCCTGCAGACCGTCAGCTGGCTGTTCACCGGCGAGATCGAGCACCGCGACACCACCGGCGCCCACGAGCTGGTCCGGCCCGGGGAGCTGAACCTGATGACCGCCGGGGCCGGGGTCGCACACTCGGAGGTGTCCACCGAAGCCTGCGGCACGCTGCACGGCGTCCAGCTGTGGACGGCGCTGCCCGATTCCGCCCGGCATGCCGACCGGAACTTCGTCCACCACGTCCCCGAGCCGGTCGGCCTCGACGGCGCCACCGCCCGGGTGCTGCTGGGTGCGCTCGCCGGCCACCCCTCCCCCGTGCCCACCCACAGCCCACTGCTCGGAGCGGAGCTGGTGCTGGAACCGTTCGCTGAGCTCGTCCTCGACGTCGCCGCGGAGTTCGAGCACGGCGTGCTCGTGGACCAGGGGCCGGTTCTCCTCGAGGGCGTCGAGCTGGGGCGTACCGAGCTGGGCTACCTGCCCCCGGGCAGTCGGCGCCTGCGGCTGGCCAACCCGGGCGACCAGGCCGCCCGGGTCATGGTGCTGGGCGGGGAGCCGTTCCCCGAGCCGGTGCTGATGTGGTGGAACTTCGTGGGCCGCACCCACGAGGAGGTCGTCGGCTACCGGCAGGAGTGGGCGGCCGGGTCGGAGCGCTTCGGCCGGGTCGAGGGCTACCGCGGGCAGGTCGACCGCCTGCCCGCGCCGCCGCTGCCCACCGTCCGGCTCCGTCCCCGGCTGTCCCCGCCGGGGTCTGGTGACCCCAGCGCCTGGGGGTAGCAGCGGACCCGTGGTCCGTGCCCGGCCTGACGACGTCGCCCCGGGGAGGACGGCCGATCAGGTCCCACGGTCCGGCTACCCGATGTCCCGGGCGCACCGGAACCCGATGTGCGTCGTGGCGGAGTCCCGGTCCTGCGGCTGCCGCGCGGCGGGGCGGTAGCGCAGGCAGTACTCGGGGGCGCACAGGTGCGATCCGCCCTTGACCACGAAGGCGTCACGCGGGTGCTCCGGCCCCTCGTGCCGGCTGCGTGGATCGGCCGGCACGCAGCACGGCGAGGCGGCCACCTCGGGGTGCGGCGTCCAGCGATCCGCCGTCCACTCCCAGACGTTGCCGATCAGGTCGACTGCCCCGTACGGGTTGGGCGGATAGGACCCGACCGGCGACGTCGTGGGCCACCCGTCCTCGCCGGTGTTCCAGTACGGGAACGGCCCCTGCCAGGTGTTGGCCAGGTGACGGCCCTCCGGGCAGCGCTCGTCACCCCAGGCGTAGACGGTGTCCGCCCTCCCGCCGCGGGCCGCGCACTCGTGCTCGGCCTCCGTCGGCAGGCGCCGTCCGGCCCAGGTCGCGTAGGCCTGCGCGTCCTCCCACGAGACCTGGGTGACCGGGTGGTCGGCGCGGTCCTGCAGCGCGTCCGCCCCCTGCCCCTCGGGGCACCGCCACGAGGCCCCGGGAACCCACGACCACCACCGCGAGGGGTCCCGCAGGGGGACCGGACCGGCCGAACCGGTGAACACCAGCCCGCCCGGCACCAGCAGCCTGGGGTCGACCCCGGGGTGGTCGCGCGGGTCCGGGGTGCGTTCGGCCACCGTCACGTAGCCGGTGTTCTCGACGAACCGCGCGAACGCGGCCAGGGTCACCGGGGCCCGGTCGAGCAGGAACGCCGACACCCGCACGGGGTGGGCGGGCCGTTCCTCCGGATAGAAGTCGTCCGAACCCATGGTGGAGGTGCCGCCCGGGATCAGGACCATCCCCGCCGGCAGCGTGGGTGCCGGTGCTGCCCGGCTCAGGGCCGGCCCTCCTGCGGCGGCCGGGTCCCGGGGACCGGCTCGGTCGGCTGCTCGCCGGGCGGGGCGCCCGCCTCGACGTCCTCGAGCCGGTACCGGATCTCCCGGGTGCCGAACAGGTCGAGAGCGAAGGGGCACTCGTCCTCGCCGAGCTCGGTGTCGACGAGGCGCACCAGCTTCTCCAGCATCGACGCGACCAGCTTCTCGTCGTAGCCGGTGGAGGACGGGTCGCCGATGTTGCGCATCTCGCCGGGGTCGCCGACGAGGTCGTAGAGGGCGACGTCGGAGGTGGCGTGCAGCTCCTCGACCGTCCGGGGGGTCTGGTACTGCGTGGGCGAGAACCAGCGGACGAGCTTGTACCGGCCGTCGGACACCGCCCGGTAGAACGTGCGCTTGTCCATGTCCGGCGCCCCGTAGGCCTCCCCGGCCCGCCGGCAGTCCTCGAGCGTCTTCTCCGGGCCGTCGCCGAGCTGGGCCAGCTCGCGCAGCGCGCCCTGGATGGCCCACTCCGGGTCGAGCATGTTGAGGCCGTCCCAGCTGACCAGCGCGCCGTCCCCGGGGTCGGAGCTGGAGCCGCGCGGCGCCTCCCGGCGCTCCGGGCTCTCGAACACCGGCCGCAGGTCGCGGCCCTTGAGCTGCGGATAGCGGCGACGGATCTCACCCTCGTCCAGCCCGGCCCAGGACAGGAACGTCGTCGCGAGGTCGAGGTGGGATCCCACGGCGTCGGAGTGGACGCCGCTGGGCCCGTCGGGCGCCACCACGGTCATGTTGACCACCGACGCCTCCTGGAAGGGGATGGCACCCTTCTGGCTCAAGCGGTGGGCGCCGTTCATCTCACCGTGGTCGGAGGTGAAGACCACCACGGTGTCGCGCCAGAGGTCCTGCCGGTCGAGCTCGTCGAGGATCTGCTTGAACGCCTGGTCGACCAGCCGCAGGCAGTTGATCAGGTAGTTGCGGCGCGCCTTCCACAGGTCTTCCCGTCCCTCGGGGATGCGGCCGTAGTTCCACTCCACGTTGCGCTTGTAGGAGCGCACCCCGTACGGCTGGGCGTCGAGGTCGTCGGCGAAGTTCGCGGGGAGTTCGACGTCGTAGTCGCGGAAGAAGCCCAGGTCCTGGGGTGGGTGCGTCAGCGGAGCGAGCGCGCCGTTGGCATGTGCCTGCTCGTCCTCACCGGCGCGCAGGAACATGACGTCGTGCGGGTTGACCATCGACGAGACCAGGAACCAGGGCTGGTCGCGCGGGCGCTTGTGGCGCAGCCAGTCGACGGTCTCGAAGGCGACGGTGCCGTCGAGTTGGGCGCCGTGCAGCGGGCCACCCCAGTTGTCGCCCCAGGCCTGGTAGTCGGAGAAGCCGTAGTTCTCCAGCGCGTCCGACGAACGCGCGGGGTGGGACAGGTGCCACTTGCCCTTGAAGGCGGTGTAGTAGCCCTGCTCCCGGAGCATCGTGCCGACGGTGGGTATCGCATCGTCCAGCACACCGGTCCAGGCGAAGTTGGTGTTGTCCCAGAGCCCCACGTTCTTCGCGTGCTGGCCGGTCCACATCGTGGCCCGGGACGGGGTGCACTGGGGCACCGTGCAGTACTGGTTGCCGAGGCTGACCCCGGCCCCGACGAGCCGCTGGATCGCCGGCAGGTCCACCCCCGGGGGCAGGTCCATGTGCACGTCCCACTGGTCCATGCACAGCACCAGGATGTTGGGACGTCGCGGCGCGGTACCGGCTGCCTCCTCGGTCATGAGCCCGTCGAACACGTGGCCCTCCGCTCCGCTCGCCTGCCCTCATGCTAGGGGCGGGCACGCGGGTAGGCAATGGGGGCGCGGCACCCCTGGACCGGCGGGCGACCGGAGTCGTGAGGGTCCGGTCTGGGACCTCCGGTCGGGCGGGCGAGGAGCACGAGGAATGGGCGAGGAGAGCACCGGGCCGGGGCCCAGGAACGCGGTCCGGCGTCGGCTGCGCGATCTGCCCGGCGACGCGCTCGACGGGGCGAACAACGCCGTCGTCGACGTCCCGTCGGGCATGGCGACTGCCGCGCACGGTGGCCTGGACGGGCAGCACCGCACCGAGCAGTGTGGGACCGGCCGGGCATGACCGGCGAGGAGGACTAGGGCCTCTCGACCGGGAGTCGAAGGAGGGGACGATCCGTGAGCGACCAGCCCCACTGGAACGCATCCGGTTTCTACCGCTACCCGATGCAGCAGTTGGTGGCGGTTCTGGACGACCAGGACGCCACCGATGACGCGTTGGCGCGGCTTCGCGCCATCGGCGTCGACCTGACCGGGGTGCACGTGCTGACCGGGCCGGAAGGAGCGGCCTTGCTCGACCGCCGAGGAGAGCGGCACGGACTGCGTGGGCGGCTGACACGCCTGCTGCAGTGGACCGGATCGGAGGACGAGATGCTCGATCTCCACGACCGGGCCCTGCGGCTCGGCGGGCACGTCGTCTACGTCCCCGCGCGCGGGGAGGACCGCAAGGAGCGGGTCGCCGAGGCGCTCCGGGGGGCCGGTGGGCACCACCTCGTCTACTTCGGCCGGTTCACCACCGAGAAGAAGTGGCTCTGACGTCGGCCCCGCCACCGGCGATGTCGCAGACGCCGGTCCGGTGCGCCCCGGCCGAGGCCGTCAGCGGCGCCGCGTGCGCCGCAGCCAGCCGCCGCCGTACAGCGCCCAGAGCACGAGCAGCGGCTGGAAGAACAGGCGGACCAGGCGCTTGCGGTCGGTGTCGAGGCCGAAGGCGTCGGTGCCCTCGAGGTACTGCGCGACGTTGCCCGGGAAGACCACCACGAAGAACGCCGCCAGCAGCCCACCGACCAGCCGCCGCCTGCGCGGGAACGCGATGAAGGACGCGCCCAGCGCGATCTCGACGACGCCCGAACCCAGCACCGTGAGGTCCTCGTCGACGGGGAACCAGTCGGGCACCTGGGCCCGGAACTCCTGCCGCTGGATGGTCAGGTGCAGCACCCCGGCGCCGACCATCACCGTGCCGAGCAGCACGCGGGCAGCGGTACGGCGGCAGCAGACATGACGGCACCGTAGACGGCCGGTCCGGTCGCACCCGCTGCGCGCGTTGACAGGCCGGTTGTGCCGCCCGTAGACAGCGGAGGTGGACAACGACGTCTCGCGCCGGGTGGCGCTCGAGGTGGCCGACGGCGTGGCGACGGTGCGGCTGGACCGGCCCGAGAAGATGAACGCCCTGGACCATGCGATGTTCGAGGCCGTCGTCGCCGCCGGGAGCGAGCTGCTCGAGCGCGACGACGTCGGCGCGGTGGTGCTCACCGGGGCCGGCCGGGCCTTCTGCGCCGGCCTGGACTTCGGCCGGTTCGCCGCGATGGCCGAGGGCGGCGAGCGGGTCGTCGTGCCCCGCGAGCCGCTGGGCGCGGCGGGCGCGCTGGCCCAGCAGGCCGTGCACGTGTGGTCGCTCGTGCCCGCCCCGGTGATCGCGGCGGTGCACGGCGTCGCGTTCGGCGGCGGCCTGCAGATCGCCCTCGGTGCCGACATCCGGCTGGTCGCTCCCGACGCGCAGCTGTCGCTGATGGAGGTCCTGTGGGGCATCGTGCCGGACATGTGCGGCACCCAGCTGCTGCCCGAGCTCGTCGGCCGCGACGTCGCCAAGGAGCTCGCCCTGACCGGGCGGAAGGTGTCGGGCACCGAGGCCGTGCGGCTCGGGCTGGCCACCCGCGAGGCGGCCGACCCCCTGGCCGCCGCGCAGGGGCTGGCCGCGGAGATCGCCGGGCACAGCCGCAGCGCCACCCGGGCGGTCAAGCGGCTGATCGACCTCGCCGGCCGGGTGCCGCTCGCCGAGGGGCTGGCGGCCGAGCAGGCCGAGATCGGCGCCCTCATCGGCTCACCGGAGCAGGCCGCGGTCGTCCGCCGCCGGCTGGAGAGCCGCGCCTGAGCATGCGCTCCCGATCTGCTACCGCGGGACGAGGACCGACCAGGCGGCGGGCTGCACCCGCCAGGTCCGGGCGACGGCGATCTCGTCGAGCTCCCCGTCGGCGTCGACGGCGACGGAGCTCCCCGACAGGCGCACCTCACGGGCGCGCGCCACCAGCACGTCGGTGCGGTCGACGTGCCCCCCGGTGGTCAGCGCCGTCCCGAAGGCCACCCGCGCCACCGGCCCGGTGGCGACGCTGACGACGACGTCGGCCCGCCCGTCGTCGGGCCGCGCGTCCGGCGCCAGCGGGGTGCCGCCCCCGATGGTGGACCCGTTGCAGATCCCGACCATCAGCACGCCCAGCCGACCGTCGGCAGCCCACTCGTCGGTCGACGCCACCTGCCCGTCGATCTCGACGCAGAGGTCCCAACCGGCGCCGGACAACCCGGCGATGGCGGCGCCCAGCGGGTAGGCGGCCGCGCCGAGCCGCCTCTTGAGCCGGTGCGCCTCGACGGCCGCCTCGGCACCCACCCCGGCGTGCACGGCGTTCACGACGATCCCGCCGGCGTCGTCGCGCAGCAGGTCCAGCGGGCGGGGCCGCCCCGCCAGCACCGCGGCCGCACCCTCGGCCGGGTCCAGCGGCAGCCCGAGCGTGCGGGCCAGGTCGTTGCCCGTACCGCAGGCGATGATGCCCACCGGTTCCTCCGGCGTCAGCCGGCCCACCCGGTCGAGAGCCGCCACCACCGCGTGCACCGACCCGTCCCCGCCCAGCGCGACCACCCGGCGGTCGGGGTGGTCGCGCAGCACCTCGTCCAGCTCGGCGGTGTCAGCGGTCGCCGCGAGGGTGACGTCGGCACCGGCGCGCAGCTCGGCCACGGCCGCCTCGACGGCCTCGTCCTGCGCGGTGCCGGCCGACCGGTTGACGACGAGCAGCAGCTGCGGGGCTGCGGGCATCGGGCCTCCTGCCTGGGGTCGCAGCGACGAACCGTAGTCCGCTCAGCCGCGCGCGCCCCGCCGGGTGCGGGCCGCCGCGGCCAGCTCGGCCAGCATCCGCTCGGTCGTCGGCAGGTCGACGCAGGCGTCGGTGACGCTGCAGCCGTACTCCAGCCGCTCGGGGTGCCGCTGGTCCAGGTCCTGCCGCCCGGCGACCAGGTTGCTCTCCACCATCACGCCGCGGATGGCCTGCTCCCCGCCGGCGATCTGGCCCGCCAGGTCCCGCACCACCTCGATCTGGCGCAGGTGGTTCTTCTGGCTGTTGCCGTGGGAGGCGTCGACGACGACGACCTCGGGCAGCCCCCGCACGGCCAGCCGGCGCCTGGTGTCGGCGATGTGCGCGGCGGAGTAGTTGGGGCCGTCCTTGGCGCCGCGCAGGATGACGTGGCCGGTGTCGTTGCCCGTCGTCGACAGCTGGGCGGAGACGCCGTGCGCATCCACCCCGAGGAACTCGTGCGGCGCGCGCGCCGTCATCATCGCCTGGATCGCGGAGTCGACGCTGCCCTCGGGCGAGTTCTTGAACCCGACGACGGAGGAGAAGCCGGACACCCGCTCCCGGGCGGTCTGGTCGGTGACGTTGCGCGCCCCGACGCCGTTGTAGGTGACCAGCCCGTTGACGTACTGGGGCGTCAGCGCGTTCAGCGGTTCGGCGGCCACCGGCACGCCCGCCGCGGTGATGCGGCACATGAGCATGCGGGTCGCGACGAGTCCGACGCTGATCCGGCTCGACCCGTCCAGGAACGGGTCGTAGGCGAACCCCTTCCAGTCGACCTCGGTGCGCGGCTTCTCGGTGTAGGTCCGCATGAGGATCTCGAGGTCCGCGCCGTGCCGCTCACGCATCCGGGCGATGAAGGCGGCGTACTCGAGCGCGGCCTGCGGGTCGTGGATCGAGCAGGGCCCGGCGATGACGGCGAGGCGCTCGTCGGCACCGGTGAGGATGCCGGTCACCGCGCGGCGGGCCGCCCGGGTCGTGGCGGCGGAGTCCGGCGGCACCGGCACGGCGGCGGCGACCGCGGCCGGTGTGACGACGACGCTCAGGCCGGTGATCCGGGTGTTGACCAGGTCCGACAGGTCGGCGGCGTCGTCCGGGGCGACGCCCACCTGCCGCTGGACGCCGGGCAGCAGCTCGGCCAGCTCGGCGTCGATCCGCCGGTTGACGCGGGTCTGCACCTCGAGCAGCAGCTCGGCCACCCGCGTCGCCGCGGTCAGGAGCGATTCCTCGGTCACCGGTTCTCCAATGCGTCGGTGAGCAGCGCGACGAGCGCCTCCAGCTGGACGTCGGCCGAGGCCTGCATCTCCTCGTCGGAGCCGTCCAGTGCCCGCGCGGCCAGCCCCGCCTTGCTGTCGATGAGCTCGGCGATCCGGGCGTCCAGGGTCTGCGCGGCGATGATCCGCCACGCGGTGACCGGCTCGGTCTGCCCGATGCGGTGGCTGCGGTCGATGGCCTGGGTCTGCTCGGCGTCGGTCCAGGAGAGCTCGGCGAGGACCAGGTCGGACGCGACCTGCAGGTTCAGCCCCACGCCGGCCGAGGTCAGCGAGCAGACGGCGACGGCGACGTCCGGGTCGTTGACGAACGCGTCGATGTTCCGCTGCCGCACCGAGGGCGTCTGGTCACCGCGGATCGAGGAGTACCGCAGGCCGATGCCCTCGAAGGTCTCCTCGGCCACGTCCATCACGTCGACGTGCTTGGCGAAGAAGACCACCTTGCCGGCACTGCGGGCCAGCTGTGCGGCGTAGTCGGCGGCGAGCCCGGCCTTCGCCTGGCCGATGCGCCGCATCATGCCGAAGACGTTCTCGCCGGTGGTCTTCGTGCTGGTGTCCTTGAGCTCCCAGCCGGCGACCTTGCGCACCAGCTCGCGGTCGATGCCCTCGACCTCGGTGGCCGACTCCCGGGCCGCCAGGGCGCTCTCGTAGCGCTTCACCAGCCGTCGGGCCAGCTCGCGCTCGGCCGCCCGGATGGACCGGCCGGCCTTGTCGTCGAGCTCGACGG
Organism: Blastococcus sp. SYSU DS1024; assembly: GCF_054050795.1. Classification (NCBI taxonomy): domain Bacteria; kingdom Bacillati; phylum Actinomycetota; class Actinomycetes; order Geodermatophilales; family Geodermatophilaceae; genus Blastococcus; species Blastococcus sp. SYSU DS1024. The sequence goes on along the minus strand of NZ_JBJHAA010000031.1, from coordinate 11,878 downwards.
GGAGGTCGGCGATGCGGCGGGCGGGGATGTCCGCGGCCACGTCCACCTTGCGACGGCGCACGATGCCCTGGTCGATCACGCACTGGCGGGCGGCCGGGTAGAAGCCCGGGTCGGCGGGGGTCAGACCGGTCTCCTCGAGGCACTCCATCAGCTGCCCCAGCGGCTTCTCGTCGTCGATCCAGCCGAGGAACTGCCAGATCGCCCGGAAGTCGTCGATGTCGTTGATCAGCGGGGTCCCGGTGAGGGCCATCAGCAGTGGCCGCCCGGCCCGGGCCCGGATCCGCTCGGAGAGCTCCAGCACGTGCTGGGAGCGCTGGGAGCTCTTGTTCTTGATGAAGTGCGCCTCGTCGACGACCATCCCGCCGAAGCCGAAGCCACCCAGCCAGCCCACGTGCCGGTCGAGCACCTCGTAGTTGACGATCACGATGTCGGCGAAGCCGTCGACGTTCTCCCCGTTGCCCTGGATCACGGTGGCCCGGCGCTGGGGCACCCAGCGGGCGGCCTCCCGGGCCCAGTTGGTCTTGACGACGTTGGGGACGACGACGAGCAGCGGGAACGCCTGCGCCGCCTCGGCCGCGAGCAGCGACTGCGCCGTCTTGCCCAGACCGGGCTCGTCGGCGAGCAGGAAGGTGCGGTGACCGTTCGCCGCCGCGGCGACCAGCTGGCCCTGGTGCGGCATGAGTTCCAGCCCCGCCGGGGTGAACTGGGAGCTCGGGAACGGCAGCGGCATGCACGCCGGGGCGCCGCCGCCGGCGCGCTCGAAGGAGTTGAACAGGGGCTCGAGGAGCTCCCAGCCGGCCAGCCGGCGCGGGCGGACGGTGCTCTGCCGGGCGGCGTCGAAGTCGGGGGCGAGGAAGGGGTTCGCCAGCTGCCGCGAGATGACCGACTGCGGCACCACCTGGCGCTCGGCGGAGGCGGAGGTGGCGGCGGCCACGGGGGCGGCCGCCGCCGGCGCCGGCTCCTCCTCCACCGGCACCTCGACGCCGGCGGCGGCGAGCAGCTCCCGCCGGTGCGACCGCGCCGCCTCCGAGGCGACCGCGTCGTCGGAGAGCAGCGCCAGCAGGCCGGAGTTCCGCACCGCGGTGGTGGCCAGGATCGTCGCGATGCCGTCCAGGCGTTTCAGCTGCTCGGCCCGGCGGGCCTCGCTGGTGTCCTGGTCGGCCTGCACCCGGGCGCGCTCCTCGCGCAGCACCAGGGCGATCGCCTGGAACTCCGCGCGCACGGAAGGGGTCACGCGGTCGCGCTTGACGGCCGCCTCGACGTCCCGGACGGCGCGGGCCAGCACGGCGACGACGTCGCCGTCGCGCACGCGCCGCTGGGTGCGCGGGGCGCCGCGCCGGGCGCTCGTCGAGCGCCGTCCTGGTCGAGCCACGAACTCCTCCTCTGCACTGCCCGGCACGGTCGCCGCGGCAGGACGTGCACGCGGCCCCGCGAGCGGACGGTGCAACCGCACCGGCGCCGCCCCGTACCGCGCGGGCCCGGACCCGCTGGTGCACCGGGCACCGGCGCCGGGGGCCATGCCCCCGAGCCGGGTTCGGTCCGCCGGCCGCCGGTCGAAGGCGGCGGCACCGACCGCGCGAGCAGGCGTGCTGCCGGGCGGGGCGGTGCCGGCGAGCAGCCGGTACGCCCCCCACAGTAGCCCCCCGGCGGCCTCGTGGCCGGAGCACGGGTCGTGGGCCCGCCCCGGCCGCGTGCGCCGGTGGCTGCGCGCCGGTCTGCGCGCCCGCGGAGCCGGGGTACCCGCCCGCGTGACCGAGGCGGTCGAGGAGCTCAGCCGGCCGGGGTGGGCGCGGCACCGCGCCCCGCGCGCACCAACCCCCCGCGGTCCTCGCCCGCTGAGCCCTGCTGCCGCGCGCAGCGGAGACCTCGACGGCGTGGTGCGCAGGTCTCGTCGCCCGCCCGGTCGACCGGCCGCTCCACGCCGCGACCGCCGCGTCGAGGGCGTGGACCCGGGAGGAGCCGCGTAGGCTCTGCCTGAGCCCGGGCATCGTCCGGGCAACCCCGGTGCGTCAAACAGCGGCGCAGCGAAGTACGACACCCGGTACGGGTGCGCCGCCGAAGTCACCTTCGGTATGAGCCAGACCGGAGGCCCTGGTGGCCCGCATTCCCGACCGCCGATCCACCCACGCCACCGCTGCGCTGGAGACGCTCGGGCGGCTGTCGCTGCGCGAGCTGTCGATGGAGAGCCTGCTGCAGTCGCTGGCGGACCAGGCCAAGAGCGTCATGCCGGGCGCCCCGGAGGCATCGGTCACCCTCATCGTCGAGGGCGAGGCGACGACGGTCGTGGACACCGGTCCACTCGCCCTGGACCTGGATCGCGCGCAGTACGCGAGGGGCGCAGGGCCGTGCCTGCACGCTTCCCGCACCGGTGTCGCGACCGAGATCGTCGACACCCGTGTCGAGCACCGCTGGCCCGACTACGCGCGGCAGGCCGCCGAGCGCGGCAACCTCAGCTCGCTGTCGGTGCCACTCGTGTTCGCCGGCGAGCAGGAGCTCACCGGCGCGCTCAACATCTACGCCCGCGAGGTCGCAGCCTTCGACGAGACCAGCCGCGCCGTGGCGACCGGGTTCGCCCCCTACGCGGGCATCGCCGCCGCGACCGTGCGGGCCTACCGGGGCGCCCAGGAGATGGCCGACCACCTGCAGGCCGCGCTCGCGTCCCGAGCGGTCATCGAACAGGCCAAGGGCATCCTGATCGAACGGCACAAGCTGACCGCCGACCAGGCGTTCCACCTCCTGGTCACGGCGTCGATGACCACGAACACCAAGCTGCGCGACGTCGCCGACCACCTGGTCCGCACCGGGGAGCTCCTGAGCCCCTGACCACGGTGCCCTCGGTCCCCCGTCGGCCGTGTGAGCGAGCGGAGGGTCCGGGGCCCGCCCACCTGTGCGGACCAGGAGCTGCGGCGCAGGGGCGTGGGGAACGGGTGCGGGGACGCCCGGTCAGCGCATCTCGCCCGCGCCGACGTAGGGGAAGGGGCTGGTGAGGAGGGCGCCCTCCGCGAATCGCGACAACCGGAAGTCGGACTCGGGGACGTCGGCGTCGGAGCTCTTGCCGTCGACGACCAGATCGGTGACCAGTTGCCCCACCGCCGGCGAGATCTTGAACCCGTGCCCGCTGAAGCCCGCGGCGACGACCAGCGACTCCACCGGCGTCTCGGAGATCACCGGGTTGAAGTCCGGTGTCACGTCGTAGCAACCGGCGTAGCTGCCGGCGATGGACGCGTCCTCGAGCCCCGGGAAGCGGTGCGAGATCTTCTCCACCGCCATCTCCAGGAACTCGTCGGTGGCGCGGTTCAGGTAGGCGTCGGGGTCGGCGGGCTCCGGCGTCGACAGGTCGCTGTTGCCGAACAGCAGCCGCCCGCCGCTCTCGGCGCGGATGTACTGCAGCGAGACCAGATCGGAGAAGACGGGCACCGGGCCGAGGTCGGCGCCGGGGTCGAGCATCACGATCGGCTCGCGGTGCACCCGGATGGGCAGGTCGATGCCGTGCCCCGCCAGCAGCGGCACCGACCAGGGGCCGGCCGCGACGACGACGGTGCCCGCACTGATGACCGAGCCGTCGGCGAGCCGCACCCCGGTCACCCGGCCACCGCCGGCCAGCACCTCGGCGACCGCCGTGCCCTGGCGGATGCGGACGCCGAGGCGCCGCGCGGCCACCGCGAACGCCTGGGCGGTCTGGTAGGCGTCGCCGTAGCCACCGCGCGCCTCCCAGGCGAAGGCGGCGAAGTCGGACAGATCGGCCACCGGCCACAGGCGCGCGACCTCGGCACGGTCCACCTCCTCGGTCTGCACGCCGACCGCACGCTGGTTGGCCAGGCTGGCCCGCAGTGCGTCGACGTTCGCCTCGCCGACGCCGACGACGTAGCCGGTCTGCCGGAAGCCGACGTCCTCGCCGAGGACCTCCTCCGCGTTCTCGAAGAGCTCGAGGCTGCGGGTGGCCATCGCCGCCAGCGAGGACACCCCGTAGTGGCACCGCACGATGCCGCTGGACTTGCCGGTGCCGCCGGAGCCGACCGTGTCCCGCTCGCAGACGACGACGTCGGTCACCCCTCGTCGAGCCAGCGACCAGGCGATGGAGGTGCCCTCGAGCCCACCGCCGACGACGACGACGTCGGCGGTGGTGGCCGTCGCGGTCACAGCCCGTGCCCCGGGATCCAGCTGGTGCCGGCCAGCGGCACGCGGGCCATGGCGGCGGCCTCGATGGTGAGCGCGACCAGGTCCTCGGGCTCGAGCGAGTGCAGGTGCGCCTTGCCGCAGGCGCGGGCGATGATCTGCGCCTCCATCGTCATCACCCGGATGAAGTTCGCCAGCCGCCGCCCGCCCTGCACCGGATCGAGACGCTGCGCCAGCTCGTCGTCCTGGGTGGTGATGCCGGCCGGGTCGCGGCCGGCCTGCCAGTCGTCGTAGTACCCCGCCGCCGACCCGAGCCGGCGGTACTCCGCGTCCAGGTGCGGTGCGTTGTCGCCGAGGGCGATCAGGGCCGCGGTGCCGATCGCGACGGCGTCGGCCCCCAGGGCCATGCACTTGGCGAGGTCGGCGCCGTTGCGGACACCGCCGGAGACGACAAGCTGGACCTTCCGGTGCAGCTCCTCCTCCTGCAACGCCTGCACGGCCTGCGGCAGCGCCGCGAGCGTCGGGATGCCGACGTGCTCGATGAAGACGTCCTGCGTCGCGGCGGTGCCGCCCTGCATCCCGTCGAGCACGATGACATCGGCCCCGGCCTTGGCGGCGAGCTTGACGTCGTAGTAGGTGCGGGTGGCGCCGATCTTGACGTAGATCGGCTTCTCCCAGTCCGTGATCTCCCGCAGCTCCCGGATCTTGATCTCCAGGTCGTCGGGGCCGGTCCAGTCCGGGTGCCGGCAGGCGCTGCGCTGGTCGACGCCCATCGGCAGGGTCCGCATGCCCGCCACCCGCTCGGTGATCTTCTGGCCGAGCAGCATCCCGCCGCCGCCGGGCTTGGCACCCTGCCCGAGCACGACCTCGATGGCGTCGGCCATGCGCAGGTGATCGGGGTTCATGCCGTAGCGGGACGGGAGGTACTGGTAGACGAGGTGCTTGGACTGGCCGCGCTCCTCCGGGGTCATCCCGCCGTCGCCGGTGGTCGTGGAGGTGCCGACCTCGCTGGCCCCGCGGCCGAGCGCCTCCTTGGCGCGGCCGGAGAGCGCGCCGAAGCTCATGCCGGCGATGGTCACCGGCGTGGCGAGGTGCAGCGGGTAGGTGGCGTTGCGGTCGCCGAGGACGACGTCGGTGTCGCAGCGCTCCCGGTACCCCTCGAGCGGGTAGCGGGACATGCTGGCGCCGAGGAACAGCAGGTCGTCGAAGTGCGGCACCCTGCGCTTGGCGCCGCCGCCGCGGATGTCGTAGATGCCGGTCTCCGCGGCGCGCTGGATCTCGGCGATGGTCGCGCGGTCGAAGGTCGCGGACTCGCGGAGGGCGGGGTCCGGGGGCAGGGCGGGCTGGCGCAGGGCAGGGTTGTCGGTCACGGGGTGCCCTTTCTCAGTACGCCGAGGCGTTGTCGACGTGGAAGTTGTAGAGCTGCCGGGCGGAGCCGTAGCGGCGGAAGGACGACGGGTCGGCGTCGACCCCGGAGGCACGGAGCAGGCCGGCGAGCTCGGCGAGGTGCTCGGCGCGCATCTCCTTCTCCACGCAGTCGGCCCCGAGCGACCTCACCGAGCCGGCCACGTAGATGCGGGCCTCGTAGAGGGAGTCACCGAGCGCGTCGCCGGCGTCGCCGCACACGACCAGCCGGCCGGCCTGGCCCATGAAGGCGCTCATGTGGCCGACGTCGCCGCCGACGACGATGTCCACGCCCTTCATCGAGATGCCGCAGCGCGCCGCCGCCGACCCCTCGACGACGAGCAATCCGCCGTGCGCGGTGGCCCCGGCCGACTGCGAGGCGTTGCCGCGGATGCGCACGGTCCCGCTCATCATGTTCTCGGCGACCCCGACGCCGGCGTTGCCGTTGACGGTCACCGTCGCGACCTTGTTCATGCCGGCGCAGTAGTAGCCGACGTGCCCGTCCACCACGACGTCGATGTCGGCGTCCAGGCCGACGGCGATGTTGTGCCGGCCGTCGGGGTTCGCGACCCGCCAGGTGGGCGCCTTCTCGGCGACGTCGACCGCGTGCAGCGCGCTGTTGAGCGCGCGGACGTCGGACACGGCCAGGTCCACGAGGGTGGGCTCGGCCAGCTCCACCCGTCCCTCCGCGAACTCCAGGGACGTGCTCAGCGCTGCCATGCGTAGACCTCTTCCGGCTCGGGCTCGAAGATGCGGGCGTTCTCGATGCCGGGCAGCCCGGCGAGGGCGCGGTACTCCGACGCCATGGCCACCCACTGCGGCGTCTCGGCGACGACGGCGGGCTTGCAGGCGATGGCGTCGCGGACCACGGCGAAGCTGTCCCGGTTGGCGACCAGCAGGGTGTAGAAGCCGTCGAACCGCTCGCAGAGCAGCTTCAGCGACTTCTCGAGGTCGTAACCGGCGGCCAGCTGCGCGGCGACGAACCGGGCGCCGACCTCGGAGTCGTTCTCGCTGTCGAACGTCATACCGGCGGCCCGGAGCTCGCGGCGGATCGTGGCGTGGTTGGCGAAGGATCCGTTGTGCACCAGGCACTGGTCCGGGCCGACCGAGAACGGGTGCGAGCCCTGCGGGGTCACCGCGGACTCGGTGGCCATCCGGGTGTGCGCCACCCCCTGCCAGCCCTGGGCGGCGGCGAGGCCGAACTCGGCGGCGAGGGCCTGCGGGTGGCCGACCCCCTTGAGGACGGCGAGGTCCTCCCCCTGGCCGATGACGATCGCCTCGCCCTTCCCCACCCGCCCGACCGCCGCGCGGACGGCGGAGACGAGCGTGTCGGGGTCGGTCGCGGCGTGCACCAGGAGCGTCTGCCCGGCGTCGACCACCACTGCCTCGGGCAGCCGCTCGCGCAGCGCCGTCCCGACCTCCTGGGCGCTCGCGGCTCCCGGGAGCAGCGACACCGTCGACTCCCCCGGCGGCGACCAGCGCGGATCGCCGTAGACGGCGATCCCGGCGGAGTCCGGTCCCCGCTCGGTGATCTGGCAGAGCATCCCGGTCAGCAGCTCACCGAGCCGGGGGTACAGGGAGGGCTCCCGCAGGTGGAGCCCGGCGATCCCGCACATGGGGGTGATTCCTCTCGACGATCCGGCTGGTCAGAAGGCGGTCACGTAGCGGTCGACCTCCCAGGAGGTGACCTGTCCGTGCCACTCGAAGAACTCCTCGCGCTTGAGGCCGGCGAAGTAGGCCGCGACACCCGGGCCGGCGACGTCGAGAGCACCCGCGACCACCGGGTCGCTCTCCAGCGCCTCGACCGCGTGCAGCAGCGTGGGAGGCAGCGGGCTGCTGGTGGCAGCCCCCGGGTCGCCCGGGTCCAGCCCCCGGCGCACCCCGTCCAGCCCGGCCGCCAGCGCCGCCGCCGCGGCGAGGTAGGGGTTGGCCGAGCCGTCACCACCCCGCAACTCCACGCGGTTGCCGTCCGGCACGCGGAGCAGGTGGGTCCGGTCGTTGCCGCCGTAGGACGCCGTCCGCGGGGACCAGGTGGCGCCGGACCGGGTGCCCGTCGCACCGGTGCGCTTGTAGGCGTTGACGGTGGGGGCGAGGACCGCCTGCAGGCCGCAGGCGTGCTCGATCAGACCGGCGACGAAGGAGTAGGCCAGAGGCGAGAGCCCGAGGCCGCGCGGGTCCTCGGCGTCCGGGAAGACCGGTGCGCCGCCCCGCCACAGCGAGAGGTGCATGTGCAGGCCGCTGCCGGTGCGGTCGGTGAACGGCTTGCCCATGAAGGTGGCGGTCATGCCCCGCTGCTCGGCGAGGACCGAGAGCAGGTACCGGAGGGTGACCACCCGGTCGGCGGTGGTCAGCGCGTCGGCGTAGGCGAAGTTCTGCTCGAACTGCCCGTTGCCGTCCTCGTGGTCGTTGGCGTAGTTGCCCCAGCCCAGCGAGTTGATGGCCCGGGAGACCTCGGTCAGGTGGTCGTACATGCGGGTGAGGCCGCGGGCGTCGTAGCACGGGCGCTCGGAGGTGTCCCTCGGATCGGCCGGGCGCAGGGCGCCGTCGGGCCCGCGCTCGACGAGGAAGTACTCGACCTCCGCGCCGACCTTGAGGTCCAGGCCGAGCTCCGCGGCGCGGGCGAGCTGCTCCTTGAGGATCACCCGCGGCGCGTACGGCCAGGGCCGGCCCTCGACGTGCGGATCGCAGTGCACGATCGCCAGGCCCGGACGGATGAACGGCACCGGCATGTACGAGGCCGGATCGGGGATCGCGACGAGGTCCGGGTCCTTCGGCTCCTGACCCATGGCGCCGACGGCGTACCCGGCGAAGCCGACACCCTCGGTCTGCAGCTCCTCGACCGCCTCGACCGGGACCAGTTTGGCGCAGGGCTTGCCGGTGAGGTCGACGAAGAGCGCCAGGATGAACTGCGTGCCGTCGGCGCGGGCCCGCGTGGCGAGGTCGAGCGCCTCGGGTTCGGCCGTGACGGCCGCGGGCGGGGCCTCGGGACGGGTGGCGGTGAGCGACACGGGATCCTCCTGCGGCTGTTCACTGACATGAACCTCTGTCACGTAGCAGTGAACACGCCCACCGTTTCCGCGGCGTTACGGTCGCGCCAGGTTCGTGTTGCCGCAGACCTCGCGCGACGCGCCGGAGGCCGGCCCCATCGGGGACCGGCCTCCGGTGTCACGTGGCTGCCGCCGGGGGGCGGCGCAGGTCAGCGCGCCGACGTCGGGGCGACGGCGACCGGCGCGGGGGGCACCTCGTCGAGGCCGTAGACGGTCGCACCCACCCGGGTCGGGCTCACGCCCCGGTCGAAGTCGTACGCCGACTCGGCGTGGACGGCGACGTCCAGACCGGCGTCCTCCGTCGCCTCGTCGACGCGCAGCCCGATCGTGCGCTGCAGTGCCCAGGCGATGGCGTAGGTCGTCACGAACGAGAAGGTGCAGGTCGCGACGATCGCCACCAGCTCGCGCCAGACGATGTCGAAGCTGCCGCCGAGCAGGACGCCCTGCACCCCGCCCGGCGAGTTCGACGCGCCGATGAGCATGACGCAAAGCGTTCCGGCGATGCCGCCGACGCCGTGCACGGCGAACGCGTCGAGGCTCTCGTCGATGCCCAGCTTCGTCTTCCAGGTCACCGCCCAGGCGACGAGGGCGCCGGCGACGAAGCCGACCACCAGCGCGCCGGCGGCGTTCACCGTGTCGGCCGCAGGCGTGATGCCGACCAGTCCGGCGATCGCCCCGGAGGCCATGCCGAGCGTCGTCGCGTGGCCGTCGCGCAGCCTCTCGACCAGCAGGAAACCGAGGATGCCGGTGGACCCGGCGAGCAGCGTGGTCAGGACGACGTACTGCGCGAGGAAGTTCGCCCCGGCCGCCGAGCCCCCGTTGAACCCGATCCAGCCGAACCACAGGATCCCGGCGCCCAGGACGACCAGCGGCAGGCTGTGCGGCCGGTGCGTCGGCGAGCGCCGCTTGCCGAGGACCATCGCGAGCGCAAGGGCGGCGACGCCGGCGTTCATGTGCACGGCGGTGCCACCGGCGAAGTCGTGCAGCTGCAGCACGTTGCGCATCCACCCACCGACGACGCCGCTCTCCTCGTCGTCGAAGGCGAAGACCCAGTGCGCGAGCGGGAAGTAGACGAGGGTCAGCCAGACGGCGGAGAAGACCAGCCACGAGCCGAACTTCATCCGGCCGGCCGCGCCGCTGGCCACGATCGCGATCGTGATCGCGGCGAACAGGATGAAGAAGGCGGTCCAGTAGACGCCTTCCGCACCACCGGTGCCGCCGTCGTCGTGGAAACCGGCGAGACCGAGGTGGTCGACCGGGTTGCCGATCAGGCCCCAGCCGCCGAGCGAGTCGCCCGACACCAGCCCGTAGCCGAAGAGGACGTAGAGGACGCTCGTGACGGCCAGCGTGCTCATGACCATCATGACCATGTTGAGCATGTTCTTGCTGCCGAGCATGCCCCCGTAGAACAGGGCGAGGCCCGGGAACATCAGGAGCACGAGCGCGAACGCCGCCAGGAGCCAGGCGAGGTCGGCTGCGGGCATGAGCCACTCTCCTCAGGTGAGTCGGGCGGGACCGGCCACGCCACGAGATCGGTGGGTCGCACCGGGACACACGGGTGCGGAACGCCACGCCGGCGACCACCGCAAGACCGGTACCGAGGGCACCGGGCGCGAGGCGGTCGTTGCGTGTCACGTCGTGAAACGCAGTCTCATGGTGTTGGACACCCCCGTGGTTACGCGGACGTGAATCTGCGTTACGAAAGCGAGAGGTGCCGCCGCACGGGTGCGCGGTGCGGTTGGTCGCGACCTAGACGACGTGCCCGTAACCGGTGACGGTCAGGAAGCGGATGGGGAGCTCGATCAGCTCGACCGGCCCGTGCGGCCCCTCGCCGTCGAAGACCAGCGAGTCGCCGGGGCGCATCTCGTAGCGGGCTTCCCCGTGGCCGTAGATCAGCGCGCCCTCGAGCACGTAGATGAACTCGGTGCCCGGGTGCTGGAAGAGCGGGAAGACCTCGCTCGCCTCGGTGAGCGTGACCAGCAGCGGCTCCAGCCGCTTGTGCTCCCCGCGCAGCGCCCCCAGGAGCTGGTAGAGGTGCCCGACGTTGCTGCCCCGCCGGACGATCTGGGCCCCGTGGCCGGCCGGGGTGAAGACCGCTTCGCGCTCGGCGTCCACGCCCCGGAACAGCGCCGTGACCGGCACTGCCAGCGCCTCGGCCAGGCGCGCCAGGCTGGACAGGCTGCAGGAGGTCTGGGCGTGCTCGATCTTGGACAGCATCGCCTTGCTCAGGCCGGTCGTGCGCGCGAGCTCGGCCAGCGAGACGCCCTTGGCCAGCCGGAACTCGCGGACGCGCATCGCGATGACGTCCTCCAGCTGTCCGCCGGGCGCGTCGTCGTGCCCGCCGGGCTCGGGGGTTGCCTCCACGGCGCGAGCATAGGTGCCGCTCCGGCGGACGAGCGGGCTCCGCCGCGGCCGCATGACCCGGACGGGAGGGGCGTGACCGCACCCGCGGATGCCCCTCGTCACCCACTCGTTACAGCGCCGACACCCATCGAATCGTCTACTGCCGTTACATGTCGTCCACCCACAGGGATCGGTCGCCCCGGCCGATCCCGCGCTGAGGAGGCGGACATGACCACCACCGGCACCATCGTCTTCGGACACGCGAGCGGCACCTACGAGGGGCTCCCGAGCATGGAGGTCCCCGGCGTCAACGCCGCCATCGGCGACACGTTCGCCAACCCGGGGGGCTCGGAGCTGTGCTCCGGCTTCTTCGAGCTGCTCGCGGGCGAGCCGCTCGACTACACCTACACCTACGACGAGATGAAGGTCGTGGTGGAGGGCGAGTTCCACCTCACCGACCTCGACAGCGGCGCGCAGGTGATCGCTCGCCCCAAGGACGTGCTGTTCTTCCCGAAGGGCTCGCGGATCCGCTTCGAGACCCCCGACCGGGCGCTGGGCTTCTACACCGGCCAGCGGTCCTTCGCCCCCTGATCGGCATGGGCATCGAGCACACCAGCGTGCCGCGGTGGGCGGCCGCTCCGCCGACCTTTCCCCACGGCGTCCGCAGCGCCGCGGTCCTGGGTCTCGGCGAGGCCGCCGACCCCGTCGTCTCCGCCTGGGCGGCGCAAGCCGCGGCCGCCGGCGCGGCGGTGAGCGTGCTGCGGGCGCGCAGCACCGCCGAGGCGCTGGCCTGGGTGGGTGCCCGGGCCGGCGAGGCCGTGGTCGGCTGGCGGTTGCTCGTGGCGGGGGGGGGGGGGGGGGGGGGGGGGGGGGGGGGGGGGGGGGGCGCGGCGGGGGGGGGGGGGGGGGGGGGGGGGGGGGGGGGGGGGGGGGGGGGGGGGGGGGGGGGGGGGGGGGGGGGGGGGGGG
>NZ_JBJHAA010000030.1:0-33932 GCF_054050795.1 Blastococcus sp. SYSU DS1024 | reverse complement strand
GGGCGCGGTGGAACCGCGCCCGCCACCGGACCCGTCATGCTCTCCAGAGGACGACTTCCGGAGGGCGAGTGGAGCGGGACGAGGCGTTCACGCGCTACGTGGACGAGCGCTGGCCGGTGCTCGTCCGCTCCGCCGTCCTGCTCGGCTGCGCCCGCCCCGAGGCCGAGGACCTGGTGCAGACGGCGCTGGTGCGCTGCTACGTCTCCTGGGACAAGGTCGGCACCGCTGACAACCGGGACGCCTACGTCTACCGGGTGCTGGTCAACTGCCACCACGACAGCCGCCGCCGGCGCTGGTGGGGCGAGCGGCCGACCGCCGAGGTGCCCGACGTCGCCACCGAGGACCGGACCGGGCAGGTGGACGACGCCGACGCGGTCCGCCGGGCGCTGGCGCGGCTGAGCCCGGCGCACCGCGAGGTCGTCGTCCTGCGCTACTACGCCCACCTGGGCGAGCAGCAGATCGCCGACGCGCTGCGCATCGCACCCGGGACGGTGAAGAGCCGGCTCTCCCGCGCGCTGGCGCAACTGCAGACCGACCTGGACGTCGCCGAGCTGCGGGGAGGGAGGGCATCGTGACCGACCGGGAGACCTCGACATTGCTGGGGGAGCTGGCCGACCGCGTGCCGGTGGGCCCCGCACCCGTGGGGCAGCTGCTGAAGGCCGGGCGCCGGGCGCGCCGCCGCCGGACCGCCGGCGTCTCGCTGGCGGTCGCCGCGGGCGTGGCCGTGGTCGCCGGCGGCGTGGTGACGGTCGTCGACCTGCCGAGCGGGCAGGGCGACGCCGCCGGCTCGGCGGCGGTGCTGAGTGCCGAGGAGCCGCGCGAGAACGGTCCGGAGGCGGCCGACGGCGATCCGGGCAGCGCCATGCCGCCGGCGGACGGCGGGGACGAGTCCGGGACGGCGGCCGGCAGCGAGCTCTCCCAGCTCCCCGAGGACCCGACCGCCGGGCGCACCGGACCGCTCGCCAGCACCCCCACGAGCTCCTGCGCCGTCGAGTACAGCCCGGCCGCGATCGGCAAGCAGGACTTCGCCTTCGCCGGCGTGGTGGTGGGCATCGGGCCCGCCGTCACGACGCAGCCCGGCTCGGCCGGCCCGCCGGAGGACCTGGTCGGGGTGACCTTCGCCGTGCAGGAGTGGTTCTCGGGCGGATCCGGCGACACGGTGACCGTGGACCTCCCGGCGCCGTACGACCCGGCCGCGGGCAGCAGCACACCGGGCCCGGTCTACGGGGTCGGGTCGCGCTTGCTGGTCAGCGGTGCCGACCGCTGGGAGGGCGAGCCGCTGGAGCCGATCGCCTGGCTGTGCGGGTTCACCCGCTACTACGACGAAGAGACCGCGGCCGCCTGGCGCTGAACGTCAGCGGACGAAGGGCTCCTCGCCGGTCTCGCTCACCATGGGCTTGCCCGCGGCCTGCCACTCGCCCATACCGCCGCCGACGTTCACCGCGTCGAAGCCGTTGGCGTTCAACCACGCGGCGACCCGCGCCGAGCGGCCACCGCCCCGGCAGGTGACGTAGAGCGGGTCGGCCTCGGGCAGCTCGTCGAGCCGGGCCGGGACGTCGCCCATCGGGATGTGCGTGGCGCCCTCGATGTGGCCGTGCACCCACTCGTCGTCCTCCCGGACGTCGAGGACCACGGCGTCCGCGGGCAGCTCGGAGGCGGGCACGGTCGGGACCTGCTGCGGCATCACGCTCTCCATCGTGGCACGTTGCAGGTGTCGCGACCGCCTTGGCTACCCGGACAGTCAGGTTCCGCGGCTTCTTCAGCCAGCGCGACCAGAACGCTTGTGCCGTCGCGACCAAGCCCCGGCGCCGCGCCGCGCCGCGCCACAGTAAGCCAACGCCTGAATCCTTACGATCGCCGAAGTGGCCCGAGGCTCCGCACCTAACGCAAGGCTGACAGCGGCACGCCGACTTCGATTTTCACGGGTTTCGTCGACATCCACATCCGTCTACATCTCCGGACTGGCGGTCCAGCCCATCCGAGCTCCGCAGCTATCGCAATCCCTGCGCAGCGACCCGGCGCTCGACCGCCCTGGAGATGCGCATCCGGACCCGCCGACAGCGCGACCGGGATCTCGGCGGGCTCATTCATCACTCGGGCCAGGCCGTCCACTACGTCGCAGTGCGGCACACCCAGCGCCTGGCCGAGGCCAGCGCGGTTGTTCCCGTCGGCTCCGCTGGCGACTCGTATGACGACGCTCTGACCGAGCCGCTCAACTTGCTGATCAAGGCCTAGAAGGGAGTGTCACGTATGTCAAGGAGTTGACTCACTGACGTCTGGACTGGCGCACCCATCCCACGAGGAATATCAGGGCACTAACCAAGCCGAGCCCCCCAGACCAATCCACACGATCCGTTGTTCACCTTCTGAGTCGAGTCCGCGAATCAACGCGAGCGTGCAAAGCGCGATTACGAGGACTCAGAACGCGATCAACTGGGCAGCCAGCGGCTTCATGGCGTGATGATCTCACCGTTGCCGACAAGTCCGCCTACGGCGCAACCACCAAGAGTTGCGGCGATCGATCCAGCCGTACCGGCGGCGGCAGTCGCCATGTACCCGACGCCTGTCTCCCAGACTAGGGCCGCCCCACCGACGCAGCCGAGTCCAATCTGCAGTACATCTTCCGCGAACTCGAGAACGCCTTCCCAATCCTTGCCAGTCGGGTCGACGGAATTGATGGGGTTGCCGGCGGCGTATTCATTGCGGTTGGCACGACTCGGATCGGCGAGGGTTTCCAGGCTGTCCTGCTGGGTGAAGCGGCCGATCCCAGCGTCGTACCAGCGCATCCCGAACTTCACGTACGCCGGCGCGGCCCGGTCGTACATCCCGCCGGCGAAGCGGTAGGGAGTCAGCGCGGTCACCGCGTTGCCGGTGAGGTTCGCCTCGGCGACCTGCCCGTAGGGCTCGGATCGGTCCGCCGTACGACCCCCCGCGGTTCCGGTGCGACCGACGACCACCGCACTGGGAGGATGGGCCCGATGTCCCCCAGCCACCGGGCCGCACCGCGGGCCGCCGCCCTGTCGCCCGTGCGCGAGCCCGCCTGGGAGCTGCCGCGCTCGGCGATCGGGCTGTGGGTGGTGGAGAGCCTGATCAGCGCCGCCTTCGTGTGGCTGGGCATCGGCGCCTTCCTGCTCTTCGTCCCCGCCGACGCCGGGGACCCGATTCCCCTGCTCCGCACGCTCCTCCCCCTGGCCGGCGCCGTCTACGCGGTCGTCGCCCTGAGCATCCGGCCGTGGTTCAGGCACCGCGTGTACCGGTGGGAGATCACCAACGAGGCCGCCTACACCCGCACCGGCTGGCTCACCCAGACCTGGACGCTGGTGCCGATCTCCCGCATCCAGACCGTCGACGTCACCCGCGGCGTGCTGCAGCAGATGTTCGGCCTGGCCACCGTCGCGGTGCTCACCGCCTCCAGTCAGGGCACCGTGCGCATCTGGCACCTGGAGCACGACGTCGCCCAGCGCGTCGCCGACGACCTCGCCCGCCGGGCCGAGCTGGTCCGCGACCAGGCGACCTGAGCGCCGTGCAGCCCGCGCCCCCACCTCCGCGCCGACCGGCCCGCCCGCTGCCGCCCTGGCCGCCGCCGCTCGGCCCGCCACCGGCCCCGCCCACCGCGCCCGGACGGCGGCTCTCCCCGCGCGTCATCGCCGTCCACACCGCCACGTTCCGGCAGGCCCGGCAGTTCGTGCCCGCGGTCATCCCGATCGTCGCGGCCACCGGGTTCGGCGGCGGGACGCGCACGGTCGTCGCCCTCGTCCTCGGCGTCACCGTCCTCTCGCTCCTCACCGCCACCCTCAACTGGTGGCGGTTCAGCTACGCCGACGGGCCGTCCGCGGTCGTCATCACCCGCGGGCTGCTGGCGCGCTCGGTGCGCACCGTCCCCAACGACCGCATCCGCGGCGTGGAGGTGGAGGCGCCGCCGCTGCACCGCCTCTTCGGCCTGGTCCGCGTCCGGATCGACGCCGCCGCCGGGGCGGTCTCCGACGGCGACGAGGAGCTGCTCGTCGACGGCGTCCCCCGCGCCGAGGGCGACCGGTTGCGCGTCGCCGTCCTCACCCACCGCGCCGCCGCCGCACCCGCGACTCCCCCGGACGGCGCACCGGCACCCGAGCCGGCCGAGGAGGAGTACGCCCGCCTCGACCACCGCTGGCTGCTCTACGCCCCCCTGGTCGGCACCTACCTCGCCGTGCCGCTGGCCGCCGTCGGCGCCCTGTTCCGGCTGGCCGAGGAGCTGCCCGAGCAGTTCACCCCCGCGTTCGAGGAACCGGACCTCTCCGACGTCCAGCTGATCGGCGCCGGCATCGGCATCGCCCTGCTGGTGCTGCTGCTCGGGTCGATCGTCGGCGCCGCCGTCGTCAACTGGCGGTTCCGGCTGGCCCGTCGCGGCGGCTCGCTGGTCGCGTCGCGCGGGCTGCTGACCCGTCGGCACACCGAGCTGGAGGTCGACCGCATCCGCGGGATCACCGTCACCGACGGGCTCGGCATGCGGCTGGTCCGCATCGCCCGCGTCAACGCGCTGGTCACCGGCCTCGGCGACGCCGCCGGCCGCGGCCAGCTGCTCCCCCTCGGCCCGCGCGCGGAGGCATGGGCGCTGGCCCGGCGGGTGACCGACGACCCCGGCGAGCTCACCCCGCACCCGCCCGCGGCCCGGCGCCGGCGGGTGCTGCGGGCCGTGGTGTTCGGGCTGCTGGTCTCCGCGGGCGGCGGTGTCCTCCTGGCCGAGCAGGGCTGGTGGTGGCTGCTGGCCGCCGGCGTCGTGCTCACCGTGCTCGGCGTTCCGGCCGGGGTCGCCCGGTACCGCTCCCTCGGGCACGCCACCGGGCCGCGGACCTTCTCCGTCCGCAGCGGCTGGCTGGTGCGCGAGCAGGTGGTGCTCGAACGCCGGGCGGTCGTCGGCTGGCAGGTGCGGCAGTCGTTCTTCCAGCGGCGGGCGGGCCTGGCGACGGTCACCGCCTGCGTGGGCGCGGGCAGCGGCGGCTACGCCGCCCTCGACATGGCTGCCGACGAGGTCGCCGCGTTCACGCTGGATGCCTCCGAGCCGTGGGCCGGCGCGCTGGGCAGGTGAGCTGCTCGGTGTAGGGAAGGCGAACCTTCCGAGACCGGCGGTTGTCGATCACGCCCCCGGGTAGCTGGCCGGGCGATGAGACCCGGGGAAGGTCAGCCCACCAGGCCACCGGTGTGCCGCACCGGCTCCCCGGCGCCCAGCCCGACGCGGCCGGCCAGCGCCGCCGCCTCCACCCGCGTCGCCACGCCCAGCCGGCGCAGCAGGTGGGCCACCAGCCGCTTGGCCGTCCGCTCCGAGACGTGCAGCGTCGTCGCGATGTCCACCGTGCTGGTGCCGTCGGCGATCAGCCGCCACAGCCGCCGCTCGTCGGCGGTCAGCTGGTCGGCGATGCTCTGCTGCCCGGCCGGCGCGGCGTCCTCCAGCAGCTGGCGCAGCAGCGCCTCCGGCACGACCGACCAGCCGTCGAGGACGGCGAGCAGCGGCCGCACCAGCGCCTCGGGGTCCGCTGTCTTCGGCAGGAAGCCCGCCGCGCCCGCGCGCAGCGCCTCGATGGCGGCGTCCGCCTCCGCCAGGCCGGAGAGCGCGACCACCCGGACCATCGGGTCCGCCCGGCGGATGGCGGCGATCGCCCTGGTGCCGCCGGGGGGCGGCATGTGCAGGTCGACGATCGCCACGTCGGCGTGGTGCCGCTGCACCAGCGCAGCGGCGGCCGACGCGTCGTCCGTCGTCGCCACCACCCGGACCCGGCCCTCGCTGAGCCCCGGCAGCAGCAGGCTCAGCCCACGCGTGAACAACGGGTGGTCGTCCACGACGACCACGTCCACCGGCGGCCTGCGGTCAGCAGCGGCCGCGTCGTCGGTCTGCCCCACATCACTCCTGACGGTCGGTGCGCCGCAGGGCGCCACTGCCCGGCTCCCCCGAGGAGGTGCCCGTGACCCTGGCTGCCGACACGCAGGCGTCGACGCGTAGCCGCGGACTGCTCAACGATCTCGCCCGCGTGCTGCGCGCGCACCTTCCGCGCCCACGCCGGGCGCCCGCCCCCGAGCCGGATGCGCCCAGCCCGGAGGACGCCGTCGTCCGCGCGCTCTGCCACGACATGCGCAGCCCGCTGGCCTCGCTCGAGGCGGTGCTGGGGACGCTGGACCGCGCCCCCGGCCAGGCCGGTGAGCTGCTGGCGCTCGCGCGGGCCCAGACCGCGCACCTGTCGTCGATGCTCCGCACGGCCGACGCCACCGGCGGCGCGGTCCGGCGGGCACCCGGCACCCGCCGCCTCCGCGACGTCCTCCACGCCTCCGTCGCCGCCTCGGGGCTGCCCCGGTCCCAGCTCACGGTCGAGGTGGACGACGACGCCGGGGAGATCGCCGTCGGGGACGCGCGGGTGCAGCGCATCCTGGTCAACCTGCTGGAGAACGCCCACCGCCACGGCGACGGCGCCCCGGTGCGGCTCCGCGTGACCGCCCGCGCCGGCTGGGTCGACCTGTCCCTCACCCAGCCCGGGGTCCCCGTCGACCGCATCGTCCAGCACCTGCGGCAGACCCGGCCGCCGGTGGACCTCACCGGGCTCGGGCTGTGGTCGGTGCAGCGGCAGGCAGGGGAGCTCGGGGGCCGGGTGCTGTGGTTCCGGGAGGGGGAGGACTTCACCCTCACCGTGCAGCTCCCGGACCGCTGAGCACTGTCGTCCGGGTCGCCCGCGCTCCCAGGCGTGGCTCCCGGAGGGGTCAGGCCGGCCCACCGTCCCTGCAGCCGCGTCCTGGCCCGGCTGCCCGTCCGGCGGCCCGGCTGCCCGTCCGGCGGCCCGGCTCCCCTCCGGAGCAGGTGTCAGGTCCGTCCACGCCCTGGTCCGTGAGGTTGGCACGGGTGGGCCACGGGACGGCACCGGTGGGCCACCCGGGGCGGGCAGAACCTCGTCGTCACCGCGAACGCGGTGGAGCGACGACGCAAGGAGAGCCCGTGTTCACGCACACCCACGCCCTGCAGTACGAGGCCAAGCCCGACGGCCCCGACGCCGCGTTCGCCCGCCGGATGCAGGAGATCCTCGGCGGCCAGTGGGGCGAGATGACCGTCGCCACGCAGTACCTGCTGCAGGGCTGGAACTGCCGGCTGCCCGGCAAGTACAAGGACATGCTCCTGGCCATCGGCACCGAGGAGCTGGCCCACGTCGAGATGATCGTGACGATGATCGACCGGCTGCTGGACCACCAGCCGCTCAAGCCCGACTCGGCCGACCGCACCAAGGAGGCGGCCGCCGGGTACGGCGACGTCAACCCGCAGCACGCGATCGTCAACGGCGGCGGCGCCTACTACCGCGACTCCATGGGCCTGCCCTGGAGCGGCGGCTACGTGACCGCCAGCGGCAACCTCATGGCCGACTTCCACTACAACGCCACCGCCGAGATGCAGGGCCGGCTGCAGGTCGCCCGGCTCTTCAACATGACCGACGACCCCGGGGTCAAGGACATGCTGCGCTTCCTCATCGCCCGCGACCACATGCACCAGATGCAGTGGCTCGCCGCGATCGAGGAGCTCAAGGAGGACGGGCTCGAGGGCATCCCGGTGCCGGAGGCGTTCCCGCTCGAGGAGGAGCCGGGCAACTTCGGCTACACCTTCATCGACGCCTCCGACGGCCCGGACGCCGCCGCCGGCCGGTGGGCCTCGGGCCCGGCCGTGGACGGTCGCGGCGAGATGTCCGCCGCCCCGATCGAGGCGACCGCCGATGCGCCGATCCTGCCCCCGGGCGACCCACGGCTCTTCCCGACCCCGCAGATGGAGGGTCAGTCGATGCTGCAGCGGGCCAAGGACATGCTCAAGTAGGCCCCACCTGCACCTTCACCTGTGCCGTCGCCGTGCCGGCGGCCCGCCCTCGACGGGCGCGGCCGCCGGCCCGGCGGGCCCAGCCCCTCCCGGAGGTCCTGCCGTGCACCCGTCCCAACTGCCCGTGCCCTCGCTCATGCTCACGTTCGTCTACGTGGCGGCCATCGCCGTCGCCGTCGCCCACCCCGGCCTGCCGACGCTCGGCGGGCTCTTCGTCCTCGCCGGGCTGACCGCCCGCTGGGCCGCTCGGCACCGGCGGCGCACACCGGCGCAGGTCGTCGTCCTGCACCAGGACGCCCCCGCCCCGGCCACCGCGGCCTGACCGGGACGTGGAAGGCGCGCGCCCCCCGGGGAGGGGAGCGCGCGCCTCCGGTACGACGAGGGGCGGCCGACGATCGACCGCCCCCTGCGATCAGCGGGTGCGCGGCTCGTGCGGCGGCTCCCCCGACCCCCCTTCGTGGATCACCTCGTCCAGCTGGCCCTCGGCGTGCGCCGTCACCAGCCGGCTCTTGCCGGGGTAGCGGATCTCCTCCACCAGCTCCTGCATCACCGGCGACGGCTTCGTGGTGAACTGCGACACCACGATGGTGACCACGAAGTTGATCAGCATGCCGATCGTGCCGAAGCCGGTCTCGGGGATGCCGAACAGGCCTTCGCTGTTGCCGTAGATGTCGATCGTCCACAGCATGTAGGCGACCGTGGTGAGGAGGCCGGCCGCGAGGCCCGCCGTCGCGCCGGCTGCCGTCGTCTTCTTCCAGAAGATCCCCAGCACGAGGATCGGGAAGAAGCTGGCACAGGCCAGGCCGAAGGCGAGCGCCACCACCTGGGCCACGAAGCCGGGCGGGTTGATGCCCAGGTAGCCGGCGACGAGGATCGCCAGGCCCATCGCGATCCGTCCCACGAGCAGCTGCCGGGCCTCCGTGGCGCCCGGGTTGATCCGCTTGTAGTAGACGTCGTTGGCCACCGAGGACGAGATGACCAGCAGCAGCCCGGACGCGGTGGAGAGGGCGGCGGCCAGAGCACCGGCAGCGACGAGGCCGACCACGGGCGCCGGCAGCCCGGCGATCTCCGGCGTCGCCAGCACGATGATGTCGTTGTTGATCACGAGCTCGCCGGTGTCGGGCCCGTAGTCGATGATGCCGTTGCCGTTGACGTCGTCCACCGTGATCAGCCCGACGTCGGCCCAGGTGTCGAACCACCCCGGGGTCTCGCCGACCGGGGTGCCCGCGATCTGCTCGATGAAGTTGAGCTTGCTGAACGCGCCCACCGCCGGCGCCGAGGTGTAGAGCAGGGCGATGAAGAACAGCGCCCACAGCGCCGAGTACCGGGCGGCCCGCACGCTCTTGGCGGTGTAGAAGCGGACGATCACGTGCGGCAGACCGGCGGTACCGAACATCAGCGCCGCGGTGATCAGCAGCATGTTCGGCATGCTGGTCTGGGTGAAGGCCTCGGTGTAGGCGGCGAAACCGAGGTCCTGCTGCAGGCCGTCGAGCTCGCCGAGGATCTGGCCGAAGCCGATCTGCGGGAACGGGTTGCCGGTGAACTGCGCGGAGATCGCCACCACGGGGATGAGGTAGGCGACGATCAGGACGCTGTACTGGGCGACCTGCGTCCAGGTGATCCCCTTCATCCCGCCGAGCACGGCGTAGAAGAAGACGATCACCATGCCGATGACCACACCGGCCGCGGTGCCGACCCCGAGGAACCGCTGGAACACCAGGCCGACGCCGGCCATCTGTCCCGCCACGTAGACGAACGAGACGACGATCGCCGCGACGACCGCGACCAGGCGGGCGCTCTCGGAGTACCGGTCACCCACGAAGTCCGGGATCGTGTACTTCCCGAACTTGCGCAGGTAGGGCGCCAGCAGGAGGGCCAGCAGCACGTAGCCGCCCGTCCATCCCATGAGGTAGACCGACCCGGCGTACCCGTTCCCGGCGAACGCGACGATGCCGGCCATCGAGATGAACGACGCGGCGCTCATCCAGTCCGCCGCGATCGCGGCACCGTTGGCCGGCGCCGGGATGCCGCCACCGGCGATGTAGAAGCCGGACGTGGTGGACACCCGGCTGGCGTAGGCGATGTAGATGTAGGTGCCGAACGTGATGATGACGAAGACGAGCGTCCACACCTGGATGTCGGTCACGAGTGGTGGACCTCTTCCTCGTACTCGTCGATGCCGAACTCGGCGTCGAGCTTGTCCATCCGCCAGACGTAGACGGCGATGAGGACGACGAAGGTGACGATGGACCCCTGCTGGGCGAACCAGAAGCCGAGGGGGAAGCCGAGGATCTCGATGGTGTTCAACGGCTCGGCGAAGACGATCCCCGCACCGAACGACACCAGTGCCCAGATGACGAGCAGCACGCTCATCAGGCGGAGGTTCCTCCGCCAGTACTCCTTGCGCTGTGTAGCGTCCACCCGCTCCTCCAGAGGTCGACAGTGTGAGTCCGGTCACACATGCGCGGGACAGGGAACCAGAACAGACCGGGACGGTCAATCGCCCGGGAGGGCGCTGCGACGAGGGCGCAACCCCGACGGGCGCTCGGGCGGGGCTGCGCAGGGAACGGGCTACCGCGCCGGCGCCGGAGCACCTACAGTTCCCTGCTCATGGCGACGAGTGCGCAGGAGTCGGGGCGCCGGGGCCGGCGCCGCAGCCCCGGGAGCAGACGACTGCTCGGTGCTGCGCTCCTGGTGCTCCTCGGGGCCTTCCTCCCCTGGGTCGCCACGGCCGCGGGCAACGTCGCGGGCGTGCGGGGCGCTGGCCTGTGGACGATGTACGCGGCACTGCTCGGCGTCGCCGGGGCGATCATCCGCTCCGCCACCCTCGCCGCCGTTCACGCGGCGGTCCTGGCCGTGGTGGCCATCGCCCTGCCGCTGTGGCAGGTGCTGCACCTGGTGAGCCTCGTGGGGGCCTCGGGCTGGGCGCCGGGTCCTGGCCTGGTCCTGACCGTCGGCGGAGGAGTTCTCGCCGGCTCCGCCGGGGTCTCGTTGCTCCGGGCCGCACGGGCGGCTTCCCCCACCAGCTGACCGGTCACCCGGCCGCGGCTCCCGCATCGGGCCGCGGCCCGGTCGACCCACGACGTTGAGCCGCCCGTAACGCCGCGAACATCCGGCCACGGTGCAATGGCTCATGGTCGCGATCAGCGCTCTGCCGTCGGGATGGTTCGCGGTGGCCCGCGCCGCCGACGTGGGGACGACGCCGGTGCCCGTGGGCGCCGGCGGGCGGGCGTTCGTGGTGGTCCGGCTCCGGCCCGGGGGCGAGGTGAGCGCCTTCCCGGCCCGCTGCCCGCACCGGGCCGTGCCGCTCGCGGCGGCCTCGGTCTCCGGCGGCCGGCTGGAGTGCCCGCGCCACGGCTGGCGGTTCGACGCCGACGGCCGGTGCGTCACCGTCCCCTCCCTCGGTCCGGCCGGCGTCCCGCCGCCGCGCGCGGACCTGCCGGTGCCGTGGGCGGTGGAGGAGCGGCACGGCTGGATCTGGCTGGCCCCCGACCGCACCGCCCTCCCGCTGCCGCCGCGCCCGACCGGGCCGCCCACGCCCGAGCCGGTGCCTTCCGCACCGGCGCCGGTGGGGCCCCTGTTCGGCAACCTCGACCCGTCGCTCGCCGCGGCCTGGCACCCGGTGGCCCTCGCCGGCGAGCTGCGGCCCGGCGGCTGGCTGCAGGTGCGGCTGCTCGGTCGCACGTGGACGCTGCGGCGGGACGGCGACGGGCTGCGCGCCGATCCGCCCGCCCACGGGGTCCGCGAGCGCCGGGGCGTGGTCGAGCTGGCCCCGTGCGCGCCGGGCGACGTACCGCTGGACGTGCCGGAGGACGCCGACCGGCGCTTCCTGACCCGCTGGCTGGCCCCCCGGCGCACCGCGGCACCGGCGGCCGTCGTCGCCGACCTGCTGCTCGACGTCGCCCGGCTGCCGTTCGTGCACGGGGGCACGTCCGCGGCCGCCGACCACCCGGAGGTGGCGCCGTACGAGGTGGTCCGGGAGCCCGGTGGCTTCTGCTCCGTGCAGGAGCAGTGGTGCGACGACCCGCTGGACCCGGAGGTCGCCCTGGGCGGGCGGCCGCTGCGGCAGCGCCGCCGGGTCACCTACGCCTACCGGGCGCCGTTCGCCCTCCGGGTGCGCCGCGACCAGCTCGACTCCGGGTCGACGACGACGGTGGTCACCCTGCTCCAGCCGGAGGACGCCGACTCCACCCGGGTGTTCACCCGGCTGCTGCACTCCGCCGGGCCGGGGCAGCCGCTGCCCTCCCGCGCGCTGCTCGCCGAGCACGTGGCGGCCGAGCAGCGAGCGCTGGACACCGACCTGGCGCTGGTGGCCGGCACCGGGCTCCCCGGCCTGCCGCTGGACCGCCGCGACGAGCTGCACCTCCCCGCCGACCGCCTCGGGCTGGCCCTGCGCGACGCGCTCTGCGACCTCCGGTCGGCGGGACGGGCGCCCGCGGCCGCCTGACCCGTTCACCCCGCGGGCAGCTGCTCCCCGCACCGGGGGCAGACGGTCGGCGGGTCCTCGTCCGCCAGACCGCCGCAGGCCGGGCACACCCGGCGCAGCCAGCAGGCCGGGTCACCGCCGTCGTCGCCGGCCGCGCGCCGGCGCTCGTCGTCGTCCACGCGCCCCCCAATGCGACAACTCTGTTGCGGTCCACCCACCGGTGCGGTGGCGGCGCGCCGGCCGGGGTAGCCCCGGACGGTCGAACGCCACTCCAGGAGGACCAGCATGACCCGCCGCACGCGCACCCACCCGTTCGCCGCCCTGCTCTTCGCGGCCACCCTGCCCCTGGCCGCCTGCGGCGGGGTCGCCGACGAGGAGGAGTCGGCCAACCCGATCGAGGAGATCGGCACGGAGGTCGACGGCGGCAACCCCGGCCCCGACACGGCGGTGACCGAGGACATCTCGATCACGGCGCTGGGGCTCGCCTACCCGGAGGACGGCGTGTGGGAGGTCGGCGAGGACGTCCAGCTGTACGCGGCGATCACGAACACCGGGACCACCGGGGACCAGCTGGTCGAGGTCCGCGGCGAGGACTTCGCCGGGGCGGAGCTGACGGCGCTGGACGGGACCGACGGCGCGATCGACGTGCCCGAGGAGGACAACGTCTACCTCGAGCCCGAGGGCCCGCCGTCGGTGGTGCTCACCGACTTGGGCACGGACCTGCGCTCGTCGCAGTCGATCCCGGTCACGTTCGTGTTCGAGCAGGCCGGCGAGGTCACGATGGAGGCTCCCGTGGTCTCCTCGCCCCCCGGCCAGGGGGACTTCGGCGCCCCGGAGGACCCGACCGGGGAGAACTGATCAGCCTGCGGGAGGACACGCAGATCATCCCGAGGGGCGACGAGGCGGGCGGCCCGGCTCCCTAGGCTCCTGGTCGTGGAACGGTCGGCCGTCGTCGAGCGTCCGGCCGCCTGGCTGCGGGACCGGACGTTCGCCGTCGACGCCGCGCTCGCGGCCGCGCTCGGTCTCGTCACCGTGGTGCTGCCCGCCCTCGCCGGGGCCTACTACTGGTCGGACCAGATCCGCGCCCTGGTCCTCGGGGCGCTCCTGATCGCCCCCCTGGCCTGGCGCCGGGTCGCGCCGGTGCCCGCCGCCGCGGTGGTCGTCGCGGTCGGGCTGCTCGAGCTGGTCCTGACCGACGACTTCCTGGCCGCCAACGTCGCGGTGCTGGTGATGGTCTACTCGCTGGCCGGGTACGCCCCGCGCTGGGCCGGGAAGGCCGGGCTGGCCATCGGCCTCGTCGGGGCGGTCCTCGCCGCCCTGCGGTACTTCGGCGGGGGCCTCAGCGACAGCACGATCCTCACCGCGGGTGCCATCGGCGTCTCGGTGGTGGCCGCCTGGGCACTGGGCGACCTGCGGCGCGCCCGGCTCCAGCGGCTCGCCGCGCTCGAGGAGCGCGCGCAGCTGCTGGAGCTCGAGCGCGACCAGGAGATGCGGCTGGCCGCGACCGCCGAGCGGGCCCGCATCGCCCGGGAGATGCACGACGTCGTCGCGCACTCCCTGTCGGTCGTCATCGCGCAGGCCGACGGCGGCCGCTACGCCGGCAAGGCCGATCCGCAGGCGGCCACCGACGCGCTGGAGGCGATCGCCGCGACCGGCCGGCAGGCGCTCACCGACATGCGCGCCCTGCTCGGCGTGCTCCGCGACGGCGGCGGCGAGGAGTACGCGCCGCAGCCCGACGTCGCCGCGATCCCGGCCCTGGTCGAGGACGTGCGCGCCAGCGGTCTCGACGTCGACCTGATCGTGGAGGGGACGCCGCAGCCGATGCCCGCCGGACCGCAGCTGGCCGCCTACCGGATCGTGCAGGAGTCGCTCACCAACGTGCTCAAGCACGCGGGCCCCGCCGGCCGCGCCTGGGTGCGGCTGCAGTGGCGGCCCGACGCGCTGGAGCTCTCCGTCCTCGACGACGGCCGCGGCGCCGCGGCGGCGATCACCGGGTCCGACGGCCTGGGCCAGGGGATGCGCGGCATGCGCGAGCGCGCTCAGCTGCACGGCGGGCACCTCGAGGCCGGGCCCCGGCACGGTGGCGGGTTCGGCGTGCACGCCGCCCTGCCCTACCGTTCGGCCCGATGAGCGACGCGATCCGGGTCGTCCTCGTGGACGACCAGCAGATGGTGCGGGCCGGGTTCCGCATGGTCATCGACTCCCAGCCCGACCTGACGGTGGTCGGGGAGGCCGGCGACGGCGCGGCGGCGGTCGAGCTGCTGGCCCGCACCCGCGCCGACGTCGTCCTCATGGACATCCGCATGCCCGGCACGGACGGCATCGAGGGCACCCGGCAGGTGACCGCCCTGCCCGAGCCGCCGCGGGTCGTCGTCCTCACCACGTTCGACCTGGACGAGTACGTGGTGGCCGCGATCGGCGCCGGGGCCAGCGGCTTCCTGCTCAAGGACGCCGCGCCCGAGGAGATGCTCGACGCCATCCGCACCGTGCACGCGGGCGACTCGGTGATCGCGGCGAGCTCCACCCGCCGGCTGCTGCAGCACGTCGCCCCGATGCTGCGGGGCGGCGGGACCGCGGCGCCCACCGGTGGCGACGACGCCGCGCTGGCCGAGCTCACGCCGCGCGAGCGCGAGGTGCTGGAGCAGATGGCCTACGGCGCCACCAACAGCGAGATCGCCGCGCACTTCTTCGTCAGCGAGGCGACGGTGAAGACCCACGTCGGCCGCGTGCTGGCCAAGACCGGCGCGCGCGACCGGGTGCAGGCCGTCGTCCTGGCCTACCGCAGCGGCCTCGTCGCGCCGGCGGACCTGCTCCGCAACGCCTAGGGGCACCCCGGGTCCCCCACACGGAGCCCTTCCGGTACCGCACGTCCTCCCTGGGGATGACGCCGGAGATCGTCCTGCGCTCCGACGCGGGAGGACACGTCGCGGCGAGAACGTGATCACCGTCGTCGTCCCCGATCTCGGAGGCATCCAGTGCCCGTTCCCGTCATGACCGTCCCCGGCGAGCCGCCGGCGTCCCTCTCCGCCGCCGCCGTCCGCGCCACCGGCCTGCGCAAGACCTACGGCGGCGGCGAGACCGCCGTCCACGCGCTCGCCGGCGTCGACGTCGCGTTCGCCCGCGGCGAGTTCACCGCGATCATGGGCCCGTCCGGCTCGGGCAAGTCCACGCTGATGCACTGCCTGGCGGGGCTGGACGCCGCCACCGCCGGGCAGGTGTGGCTGGGTGACACCGAGCTGACCAGCCTGCGCGACGACGAGCTGACCACGCTGCGCCGCTCGCGGATCGGCTTCGTCTTCCAGGCCTTCAACCTGCTGCCGGTGCTGCCCGCCCGCGAGAACATCGTGCTGCCGATGCAGCTGGCCGGCCAGCGCCCCGACCCGGTGTGGTTCGACGACGTCGTCGCCCGGCTGGGCCTGCGCGAGCGGCTCGGGCACCGACCGCACGAGCTCTCCGGCGGCCAGCAGCAGCGGGTGGCCATCGCCCGCGCCCTGCTCGCCCGCCCCGACGTCGTCTTCGCCGACGAGCCGACGGGCAACCTCGACTCCCGCAGCGGCGCCGAGGTGCTCGGCCTGCTGCGCTCCAGCGTGAAGGAGACCGGCCAGACCGTCGTCATGGTCACCCACGACGCCTCGGCCGCCGCCTACGCCGACCGCGTGGTGCTGCTGGCCGACGGGCGGCTGGCCGGCGAGCTCACCGACCCGACCGCGGCCTCCGTGCTCGACGCGCTCCGCGACCTGGGGGCCTGACGTCATGCGCGCAGTGACGCTGGCGAGCATCCGGGCGCACCTGCCCCGCCTGATCGCCTCCACCCTCGCGATCGTCATCGCCGTGGGCTTCGTGGTCGCCACCCTGGTGCTCAACGAGACCACCCGCGCCACGGTGCTGAAGGCGGCCGGCGCCCAGTACGTGGACACCGACGTGGTCGTCACCTCCGGCAGCGGTGCCGGGCTGGCCGGGCACGTCGACACGCTCACCGGGCTGGGCGGCGTGCAGGCCGTGGACCCGACCTGGCAGACCTCCGTGCAGGCGGTCACCCCCGGGCGCACCGGCGCCCAGTACCTGCTGGTCGAGTCGGTGGCCGCCGACCCGCAGCTGCGCTGGCAGCAGCTGACCGAGGGCGCCCTGCCGGCCCGGCCGGGGGAGGTCGCGGTCAGCGAGCGCGTCGGCGCCGCCGCCGGCGACGTCTTCCCGGTCACCAGCTACGACGCCGACGGCACCCCGACCACGGCCGACGTCACCGTGACCGGCGTGGTCGACCTGGGCGGGGACCCCACCGCCGGGATCTACGGCAAGGCCTACGTCGTCGCCGACCAGGCCCGGGCCTGGGGCGCGATCGAGCCGACCGAGCTGCGGATCGCCGGGACCGCCGACGCCGAGGTCCTGGCCGGCGAGGTGCGCGCGGCCCTGTCCGACGCCGACGTCACGGTCCGCACCGGCACGGAGCAGGCCGAGAAGTCCGTGGCGGCCCTGACCGGCGACGCCACCTGGCTGACCACCGCGCTGCTGGTGTTCGCCACCATCGCCGTCGTCGTCGCCGGGCTGGTCATCGCCAACACCTTCGCGGTCCTGCTGGCCCAGCGCACCCGCGACCTGGCGCTGCTGCGCTGCGTCGGCGCCACCGCCCGGCAGGTGCGCCGCAGCGTGCTCGGCGAGGCCCTGCTCACCGGGCTGGCCGCCTCCGTGGTCGGCGTGCTCGCCGGCATCGGCCTCTCCGCCGCCGTCTCCGCGGTGGTGTCGGGGATCGACTCCCCCGTCCCGCTCTCCGGGGTGTCGGTGCCGCTGTACGCCGTGCTGGTCGGCCTCGCCGTCGGCACGGCGACCACGCTGATCGCCGCGCTGGCCCCGGCCCGCGCTGCCACCCGGGTCGCCCCGCTCGCCGCGCTGCGCCCCACCGACCCGGCGCCGCTGCGCTCCCGCGGCGGCGCTGCCCGGCTGGTCGTCGGCCTGCTGCTCGCCGTCCCCGGCGTGGCCCTGATGGCCCTGGGCGTGACCTCGGCGGACATCGTGATCGCGCTCGCCGGGGGAGTGCTCAGCGCGCTCGGGCTGCTGCTGCTCGCCCAGCGGGCGGTGCCGCCGGTCGTCGCCGCGGCGGGCCGGCTGCTGAGCCGGATCGGCGGGCTCCCGGCGCGGCTGGCCACCGGCAACGCCACCCGCAACCCCCGCCGGACGGCGGCGACGGCCACCGCACTGCTGATCGGGGTCACGCTGACCACCGCGATGGTGGTGGGCGCCAGCTCGACGCGGTCGACCGCCCAGGCCGGTCTCGCCGCGGCCTACCCGACCGACGTGATCGTCAGCGGCTCGGGCGACGAGCTGACCAGCTCGCTGCAGGCGCAGCTGGCGTCGGTGGACGGCGTCGTCGCCACCACCGCGCTGACCGGGGCGGAGCTCACCGGGCCGGACGACATGGCCACCGTGGTCGTCGGCGTCGACGTGGAGGAGGCGTTGCCCGTGCTGCGCTCGACGGCCGACACGACGCTGCCCGAGCCGGGACAGGTCGTGCTGGCCAGGTGGAGCGCCGAGATGTGGGGGGTGCAGCCGGGCGACCCCCTCACGCTGACCGCCGAGGACCGCTCCCGGACGCTGACCGTCGTGGCGGGCGAGACCGAGTACCCGCTGCTGACCGATGCCGACCTGCAGGCCCTCGCCCCCGGCGCACCGGTGGACACCATGTGGCTGCGGCTGGCCGACGACGCCGACCAGACCGCGACGATCGACGAGGTCACCGACCTGGCCGGCAACGCGCTGCCCGCGTCGTTCGTCACCGGGGTGGCCAGCGAGCGGGCCGCGATCGACGAGGTGGTCGACGTCCTGCTGCTCGTGGTCACCGGGCTGCTCGGCGTGGCGGTGCTCATCGCGCTGATCGGGGTCGGCAACACCCTGGCGCTGTCGGTGGTCGAACGCCGGCAGGAGAGCGGTCTGCTCCGGGCGCTCGGCCTGACCCGCGGCCAGCTGCGCGGGCTGCTGGCCTGGGAGGCCCTGCTCGTCGCCGGCGTCGCCGCGGTGCTCGGCGTGCTGGTCGGCGGCGCCTACGGCCTGGTCGGGGTCGCCTCGGCGCTGGGCGAGTACGGCGAGGTGGTGATCAGCATCCCGTGGCTGCAGCTCGGCGCGATCGTGCTGGTCGCGACGGTGGCCGGGCTGCTCGCCTCGGTGCTGCCGGCCCGCCGGGCGGCGCGGACCCCACCGGTGGCCGCCATCGCCGGCTGACGCGGCGATGATCAGGGAACCTGGTGCGGTGTCCTCCCTCAGCGCCCACGGTGAGGGAGGACGCTCCATGATCAGGTTCCCTGATCGTGCCCGGGGGGAGACGTCGCTCGCCTCACAGCCGCCGTCCACCTCCGGCTGGGATGCTGGGGGACGTGCCGTTCCCTGTTCTCCGCCGTGCCGCCGTCGCCGCTGCCCTGCTCGCCGGTCCGGTGGGCTGGGTGACCACCGCCGCCTGGGGGCTGCCGACCGCTCTCGGCGCCCACCGCCACCGGCTGCGCCGCGTGGTGGCCGGCTCGCCGCAGTTCTCCGAGGGCAAGTTCCACAACCGCATGCCCACCCCCGCGCTCTCACCCGCCAACACCCGCGACGGGCTGCTCCGCCAGTGGCACGAGGAGCGGCACGTCGGCCTGCCGGGCGGGCCCATCCCGCTGGCGCACGCCGACCTCCCTGCCGACGCCGCCGAGCTCGCCGTCACCTGGTTCGGCCACGCCAGCGCGCTGCTGGAGGTCGACGGACGGCGGGTGCTGCTCGACCCGGTGTGGGGGCACCGCGTCTCGCCGTCGCCGATCATCGGGCCGACGCGGCTGCACGAGCCGCCCATGGCCCTCGACGAGCTGCCCCCGGTCGACGCGGTGCTCATCTCGCACGACCACTACGACCACCTCGACCTGCCCACCGTGCGCACCCTGCTGCGCACCCAGCGGGCGCCGTGGGTGGTGCCGCTCGGCATCGGCGAGCACCTGCGCAAGTGGGGCGTGCCCGAGGATCGGATCGTCGAGCTGGACTGGGACGGCGAGCACCGCATCGGCGAGCTGGCGCTCACCTGCACCGAGGCGCGCCACTTCTCCGGCCGCTACTTCCACCGCGACACCACCCTGTGGGCGTCCTGGGTGGTCGCCGGGCCCCGGCACCGGGTCTTCTTCGGCGGCGACACCGGCTACACCCCGGCGTTCGCGGGCATCGGTGCCCAGCTGGGCCCGTTCGACCTGACCCTGCTGCCGGTCGGCGCCTACAACGACGCGTGGCACGCCATCCACATGGACCCGGAGGAGGCGGTGCGGGCGCACGGCGACCTCGGCGGGCGGGTGCTGCTGCCGGTGCACTGGGCCACCTTCAACCTGGCGTTCCACCGCTGGGCCGAGCCTGTGGAACGGCTGCTGGCCGCGGCGGGCGCCCGCGGCGTCGACGTCGTCGTCCCGCAGCCGGGGGAGCGGATCGACGTCCTCTCCCCGCCGCCGCTGCGCGACTGGTGGTCGGCGGTCGGCTCGGCGGCCGACTCCGCCGGGCGCCCGGACGACGCCGGGGTCGGCAGCAGCGTCCTCGTGCGGGCGCTGACCCGCCTGGTCTCGCTGCTGCCGGGCTGAGCCCGCTCGGGCGGCGACGGCCGTCCTCCCCCGCCGCGCGGCGTCCTCCCTCACCGCCGACCACGAGGGAGGACGCTCGATGATCAGGTCACCTGATCGTCGCCGCCGACGACGAGGGGCTCAGCGCAGGAGCTTGCTCATCCGCCGGTCGGCCAGCGGCTTGCCCCCGGTCTGGCAGGTGGGGCAGTACTGCAGCGAGGTGTCGGCGAAGCTGACCTCGCGCACGGTGTCCCCGCACACCGGGCAGGGCAGGCCGGTGCGGGCGTGCACCTGCAGCCCCGAGCGCTTCTCCCCCTTCATGGTGGCGGCGCGCTGGCCGACCTGACGGCCCAGCGCCTCGGTCAGCGTCCCGCGCACCGCGTCGAAGAGACGGACCAGTTCGTCGTCGCTCAGCTTGTCGGCCATCTTGAACGGCGACAGCCGCGCGGCGTGCAGGATCTCGTCGGAGTAGGCGTTGCCGATGCCGGCGACCAGCGTCTGGTCGGTCAGCGCGCCCTTGAGCTGGCCGCTGCGGCCGGCCAGCAGCCGGGCGAACGTCTCGCGGTCGACCTCCAGGGCGTCCGGGCCGAGCCGGGCGATGCCGGGAACCTCGTGCGGTGACCGGACGACGTAGACGGCCAGCCCCTTGCGGGTGCCCTGCTCGGTGAGGTCGAAGCCGTCGCCGTCGTCCAGGTGGACGCGCAGCGCGAGCGGCCCCTTCCCCGGCTTGGGCGGTGCCGTGGGCAGGTTCTCCCGCCAGTGCAGCCAGCCGGCCCGGGCCAGGTGGACGACGAGGTGCAGCCCGCTCACGTCGAGGTCGAGGAACTTGCCGTGCCGGGCCGCGCCGGTGATCTCCAGCCCGGCCAGGGAGGACAGCGGCGGGTCGAAGGTCTTGATCGCCTGGACGGCGGCGAGGTCGGCGCGCGCCAGCACGTGGCCGACGGCGTTCTCGCGCAGGAACGCCGCCAGCGCCTCCACCTCGGGTAACTCGGGCACCCGACCATGATCCACCCGATGCGCCCGCCGCGCGGCCCCCGATCGGTGGACCCGTGGTGCCCGACCGCCCCGGGCACGTGCACCGAGGCGCGCGGACGGTCGAGGATCTTGCGGTGGTGCGACGACCGGATGACGGCGACGACGACCTGGTGGAGACCCTGTTGCGGCGGCTCCCGGGCCCCTCGCCGGCGAGTACACCTTCCCCCGTCAGCCCGTTCCGCAGGGGCGCGGGCACGACGCAGGGAGGCCACCATGAGCAGGTACCGACTCGGCCCGCTGGCGATCCTCACCGGCGTGATCGCACTGCTGGTCGGCGTCCTCACCCCGGCGACGGCCGCCGGGGCGACCCGCGCACCGTACTGCGGGCTGGTGTGGGGCTCGCTGCCGGAGAGCAGCGCGGCATCCACCGCCGGACTGACCGTGAGCGACGTGCGCGCCGGCCGGCACGCCTGCTTCGACCGCCTGGTCGTCGACCTGCGCGGTCCGGCGGCGGCCACCGGCTACTCGGTGCGCTACGTCGGCACGGTGCACCGGGAGGGCTCGGGCACCCCCGTCCCGCTGGCGGGCGGAGCGGCGCTGGAGGTCGTCGTCGACGCCCCCGCCTACGACGCCTCGGGGCGTGCCACCTACCTCCCGCCGAGCCGCAGCGAGGTCGTGGACGTCGACGGCTTCCGCACTCTCGAGCAGGTCGCGTGGGCGGGCTCCTTCGAGGGCCGCACCACGCTGGGCGTCGGCACCCGCGCCCGGCTGCCGTTCCGCACCTTCACCCTCCTCGGCACCCCCGGGGACGACGACGCGGTGCGCCTCGTGATCGACGTGGCCCACCGCTGGTGACCGGACCGGCCCCGTGGGGATCCGCGCACCGGGCGCGCACCGGTGCGCGGATCTCGTCGCCTCAGCCCTGGTGGAGCACCTCGACCACCACCCGGGCGGGGTTCTGCAGGCGGTACACGCGGAACGGCCGCTCGGCCGCGGTGCCGAGGAAGGACACCGCCTGCCCCTCGAAGGTGCTGTCCAGGACGACCTCGCGCACGGCCGGGTACCCCGGCGCCAGGCGACCGGGGCCCGGGTACGGGGCGGCGCCGGTGTCCCCGGGCAGCCCGACCCCGGTGAGCGCGAGCCGCAGGACCGCCTCCCCCGCGACCTGCACCGGGGAGCCGCTCCCCTCCGACCGCGCCTCGGGCACGTAGCGCGCGTCCCAGCCCGGCAGCCCGG
Organism: Blastococcus sp. SYSU DS1024; assembly: GCF_054050795.1. NCBI lineage: Bacteria > Bacillati > Actinomycetota > Actinomycetes > Geodermatophilales > Geodermatophilaceae > Blastococcus > Blastococcus sp. SYSU DS1024. The sequence goes on along the minus strand of NZ_JBJHAA010000030.1, from coordinate 11,926 downwards.
CGCCGGCCACCTCGAGGACGACCCGGTCGAACCCCTCGTGGCGGCCGACCCGGAGGTCGGTCACGGTGACGGCGGCCCCGGGCGACGGCGATGCCGTGTCCGGCCGGGTGTCGGCGACGAAGGGCGGCGCCACGGTGGGCGACGCCCGCGGCCCGGCGGCGGTGGGCTGTGCACCGGTGGCGGGAGCGCCCGGCACGGCCGCCGAGGGGGACGCCGCCGGCGGCGGTGGAGGGGAGAGGAAGTCGGCGTAGTCGGCGGGCAGCAGCGGCGCGTCGGTGAGCGCCCCGGAGGGCAGCGGCGCCTCCACCGGCTCCCCTCCGCTGGTCAGCAGGACGGCCTCGACGCCGGGCAGGCTCGCCGCGGTGAGCACGATCTGCGCCACAGCGCGGCGGCTGGAGGACAGCGGAGCGGTGCCGGAGATGTCGATCGTGGCCGTAGCGCCGTCGATGCCGGCCACCTCCAGCCGCACGCCGGCGGGCAGGGCGGTGGAGAGCTGCTGGGCCCGCTCCTCCTCGGTCGGGCCGGCGGTCAGCGCGTCCAGGAGCGTGCCCAGCCGCTCCTCGAGCGGCCCCGTGCCGCTGTCCCGGGCCCGGGGGACGAGGGCCTCGTCGGGGCCGACGAGGTAGGCCCACCCCGCCTGGCCGGGGACGGACGACGGCGCGGCGGACGGCGGGGCAGCCGGTGCGGCGAGCCCGTACGGGACATCGGACGCCGCGATCGTCGACGGGCCCCCGCCGGTGGGGACCCCGCAGGCCGTTGCCGCCAGGACCGCACCGAGGGTGCCCGCGGCGCTCAATCGGCGCAGGCGGTTCACGGCCGCGCCGCCGGCAGCGACAGGACGAACCGGGCGCCGCCGCTGGGACTGGCGGCGCACCACGCCGCCCCGCCGTGCTGCGCGGTCGTCTCGGCCACGATGGCCAGCCCGAGCCCGGCCCCGGGCACCGACCCGCGCGCCGAACCGGGGGCGCGGGCGAAGCGCTCGAAGATCCGCTCCCGGTCCAGCGGGGCCACGCCCGGGCCGGCGTCGTCCACCGTCACCACGACCGAGCCCTCGCAGCGCCCGACGCCGACGCGCTCGGGCCCGCCCGCGTAGCGGTCGGCGTTGTCCAGGAGGTTCCGCACGGCGCGCTCCAGCCGGTTCTTGTCGCCGAGGACGGTGGTCTCCTCCACCGGGCCGGCGTCCAGCAGGCCGACGGGCCGGCCGGTCCGCTCCAGCACCTCCCGGACCAGCACCGCCATCGACACCGGCACGGCGTCGGGCACCTGGCCCGCGCCGTCGTGCCAGGCCAGCTCCAGCAGGTCGTCGAGGGTGACGCGCAGGCGCGCGACCTCCCCCTCCACCAGGGCCAGGGCCTGCTGGGCGCGCGGCGGGAGCTCCTGGCGGCGGGTGGCCAGCACCTCGACGCTCGTGGTCAGGCTGGTGAGGGGGCTGCGGAGCTCGTGGCTGACGTCGCCGACGAACCGGGCGTCCCGGGTGATCCGCGCGGCCAGGGCGTCGACCATGCTGTTGAAGGCCGCCACGATCCCGACCAGGTCGGGGTCGTCGGTCGCCGGGAGGCGGGTGGAGAGCTCCCCGCCGGCGATCCTCGTCGCGGCCCCGGCGACCTGCTCCAGGGGCAGCACCGCGCGCCGGCCGGCCCACACCCCGAACCCGGCACCGGCCACGGTCGCCGCGACCGCACCGGCACCGAGGACGACGCCGAGCGCGCGCAGCAACGCCTCCAGGTCGTCCAGCGGCGCCACCTCGTAGAACTCCACGCCCGCGCTCACCACGGGCACGGCGACGACGAGCCGCGGCCCGTCGGCGGAGTTCACCCGCAGCGTGCCCGCCGCGCCGGTGGCCACCACCTCCTGGAGGGCAGCCGGCACGTCGCGACCGCCGACCTCCAGGCTCGACGAGAACCAGTCGTCGCCGCTGCGGACGACGACCTCCGCGTCGCCGAACGGGACGAGCTCCCCGAGCACCCGCCCGACGTCGGCGCCGGCGCCGGACAGCCGGTTGCGCAGCACCTCGGCGTCGGCGAACGCCTGCTGCGTGAGCGCCTGCTCGCGCTGCTCGACCACGAAGCTGCGGGCCAGCAGCCAGGTGGTCGTCACGAGCACCGCGGAGACCAGCAGCGTGGTGGCCGCGAAGCCGAGCACGATCCGCCCCCGCAGCCCCCGCCGCCCCGGGACCCTGCTCACCGGCCGCTCACTGCGGGTCCAGGCGGTAGCCCAGCCCCCGGACGGTGACCACGAGCCGGGGAGCGCTCGGGTCCCGCTCGACCTTCGTCCGCAGCCGCCGCACGTGCACGTCGACGATCCGCTCGTCCCCGAAGAACCCGTGCTCCCACACCCGCTCGAGCAGCGCCTGCCGGCTGAAGACCCGCCCCGGGGCGGCGGCCAGCTCGCAGAGCACCCGGTACTCGGTCAGCGTCAGCGGGACCAGCTCGTGCCCGCGGTAGACCGTGCCGCTGGCCTCCCGCAGGACCAGCGGACCCGCGGGGTCGTGGTCGAGGACGACGCCCGCCCGGGCGGCGTCGGCCGGGGAGCCCGCCGGCGCCGTGGCCGTCCGGCGGCGCAGCGCGCGCAGCCGGGCGGTGATCTCCTTGATCTGGAACGGCTTGGTCACGTAGTCGTCGGCGCCCGCCTCGAGCGCCTCGACGATGTCCTTCGTGTCCGCGCGGGCGCTCACGACGACGACGGGCAGGTCGTGGGCGCGGCGGACCTCGCGTATGACGGCCAAGCCGTCCATCGAGCCGAGCATCAGGTCGACGATCATCATGTCGGGCGCGGCGATGCCGACCATGCCGACGGCGTCCTCCCCGGAGGCGGCCTCGGCGACGTCGTACCCCTCGTCCTCCAGCGCCCACCGCAGCGCGGTCCGGATGGAGTCGTCGTCCTCCACGACCAGGATCCGCAACGACACGCGGACATGCTGCCACCGCGGGCCGACCGCCCCGGGCGCGGCGGTCACCGTCATGCGATCGCAATGTCGCGACCCGGGGAATCGCAAACTCCGGGAGCGAGGCTGCTGGGGACCGTGCGGAGACCGACCGCCGAGGAGACCGCCGTGCGCCCTGCCGACCGCGACACCCGTGCCCCCGGTGCCGAGGGCGGCCCCGGCGAGGTCGTGCTGCGGCTGACCGAGGAGATGCTCGCCGACGGCGTCGCGGACATCCGCTGGCTGCTGCACGACGCCCTGCTGGCGGGTGCGCGGCGGGTGGTCGTCGACGTCGGCGAGGTGGAGCACCTGTCGAGCCCGGCGGCGGCCAGCCTCCTCACCGCCCACCGGGCGTGCCGGGCCCGCGGCGGCAGCGTCGTCGTCCGCGGGGCGAACCGGCGCACCCTGGGGCTGCTGCGCCGGACCGGCCTGTGGCGGGTGCTGGCGCTGGAGGACCTCGACCGCTCCGCCTGAGGCGCGCCCGGAGCCCGGTGCTCCTACGCTCGGCCGGGTGCCGACCGCGCTGCTCTGGTTCCGCCGCGACCTGCGCCTGCGCGACCACCCCGCGCTGCTGGCGGCCCGCGACGCGGCCGGCCCGGACGGCGACGTCCTGCCGGTGTTCGTCTTCGACGACCGGCTGTGGGGCCCGTCGGGCGAGCCCCGGCGGCGCTTCCTGCTCGACTGCCTCGCCGCGCTGGACGCCGACCTGGGCGGCGCGCTGGTCCTCCGGCACGGCGATCCGGCCCGAGTGCTGCCGGCGCTGGTGCGCGAGGTCGGCGCGACGTCGGTGCACGTCAGCGCCGACGCCGGGCCGTACGGCCGGCGCCGGGACGAGGCCGTGGAGCGGGCGCTGGGCGACGTCCCGTTCGTGCGCACCGGCTCGCCGTACGCGGTGACGCCCGGCCGGGTCACCAAGGCCGACGGGACGCCGTTCCGCGTGTACTCGCCGTTCGCCCGTGCCTGGCGGGAGCACGGCTGGCGCCCGCCGGCGGCGTCGGCCGACGGCGCCCGCTGGCGCACCGGCGTCCGCTCCGACGACCACCCCACGGCACCGCAGCTCGACGGCGTCGTCCTGCCGGCGCCCGGCGAGGCCGCCGCGCTGGCCGCCTGGGTGCGCTTCCGCGAGAAGCGGATGCTCGGCTACGCCGACGGTCGCAACGCCCCGGGCGGCGACGGGACGAGCCGGCTGTCGGCCTACCTCAAGTACGGCTGCATCCACCCGCGCACGCTGCTGGCCGACCTCGCCGCGGTGGAGCAGACCGAGTCGGTGCGCCGGTACACCGACGAGCTGGCCTGGCGGGAGTTCTACGCCGACGTCCTGTGGCACCGGCCGGAGTCGGCCCGGGAGTACGTCAAGCCCGAGCTGCGGGCGATGGGCTACGACTCCGGGCCGGACGCCGAGGAGCTGGTGCGCGCCTGGGAGACCGGCCGCACCGGCTTCCCGATCGTCGACGCCGGCATGCGGCAACTGCTCGGCGAGTCGTACGTGCACAACCGGGTGCGGATGATCGTCGCCTCGTTCCTGGTCAAGGACCTGCACCAGGAGTGGACGCTGGGCGCCGAGTACTTCATGCGGCACCTGGTCGACGGCGACCTCGCCAGCAACAACCACGGCTGGCAGTGGGTCGCCGGTACCGGCACCGACGCCTCCCCCTACTACCGGGTCTTCAACCCGGTCACCCAGGGGAAGAAGTTCGACCCGGACGGCACGTACGTGAAGCGCTGGGTGCCGGAGCTGCGCGACCTCGACCCGAAGCACGTGCACGAGCCCTGGACGGCGCCCGGCGGCATCCCGGCCGGCTACCCGGAGCCGGTCGTCGACCACGCGCACGAGCGCCGGGTCGCGCTCGACCGCTACGCCCGCGTCCGCGGCCGCTGAGCTCCGCGCCGGCTCAGCCGACGAGCAGCGACACCGGGTCCCGCCGGACGACGGTGCGCACGACGAGCGCGACCGCCACCGCCGACGCGGCGGCGAAGGCGGCGATCACTACCGGGGCCGGCGGGCCGTCGGCCGCGACGGCCACCAGGCCCCAGACGACGGCGAGCGCGAACGGCCCGGCGGCGTCGCGCGCCGACAGCACCAGCGCCGATGCGATCGCGGCGACGACCGCCAGCACCACCACCGCCCAGATCTGCGCGGTGGTGCCGGACGCCGGCGCGCCGAGGGCGACCCCGGCCTGGCCGGCGTTCACCGCCGCGGCGACGGTCACCCAGCCGAGCAGCAGCCCGGCGACGGCGGCCGGCAGCACCCGGCCCAGTCCTTCGACCCGGATGTCCTGCAGCCGCGCCCAGGCGACCGCGGTGGCCGCCACGATGCAGAAGAGCAGCACCAGGGGGAGCAGCGGCAGGGAGACGCCCACCAGCGGGAAGAGCACCTCCCAGACCGCGTTCCCGGCGAACGCCGCGGCCAGCGGCCAGCCCGTGCGCCGGTGCAGCTCGCGGCCGCGCTGGGCGGGGAGCGCCTGGTACACCGCCCAGGCCAGCGACCCGGCGAAGATGACGCCCCAGATGCTGAAGGCGTAGCCCGCCGGGGTGACCAGCGAGCCGGTCTCGTCGCTGACCGCGCCGACGCTGCGGCCGGCGATCGCGCTGCCCAGGGGGCTGCCGACCACCTGTGCGACGGCAGCGGCGAGGACCGCTGCGGCCCGGATCCCGTCGTGCCGGTCTGCCGCGCTGCTCACCCCCCGTCGGTGCCCGGCACCGCCCGGACCCGAACCCTGGCCGGTCGCCCCGCCACGCGCCGTCCGCTCACCCGCGCAGCCGGGGAGCGCTGCGCACCGGGTCGCGGCCGGTGGCGGGTGCGGCGGCCAGCGCGCGCGCCCACCCGGCGAGCCCGGCCACGTCCACCCCGTGCGGACGGCGGTCGGCGTACGCGCCGATGGCCGACGCCCCGCGCTCGAGCAGCGTGGTCGCACCCCGGTCGTTGCCGCGGGCGGCGTGGGTCAGGCCGACGGCGAGCTGCGCCAGCCCCCGCCACAGCTCGCGCTCGTCCTCGGGCGCGGACTTCCAGGCGTCCTCCAGCACCTCGTGGGCGTGGAACGGTCGGCCGGCGTCCAGCAGCGCCTGCGCCTCCGCGAGCGCCACCTCCGGCACCCGGACCACCCCCTCGGGGGCGCGGTCCTCCCCGACGGCGCCGTGCGGCAGCGGCCGCCCGAGCGCGTCCCGGGGGCGCGCGTTGCGGGCCCGGCCCTGCTCGTCGCGGTCACGGTCAGGCACAGGGGCATCCTCCCCGTGCGCCCGGGGGAGCGCCTCGCGGGGCGGCGGGAGCCCGGTTCGGCGCACTCGCCGGGAGGGACCCGATTCGGTCGCGCCCAAGATTCTGGGGGACGACCGCATCCGGCGGCGGGGGCGGCGCGGAAGACCAGGCAGCACGATCCCCTACGAGAGGAGCCACCCGTGAGCACCATCCGCACAGTCGGCCGTTCCGCCGGCGTCCTCGGTGCCGTCGGCGCCGTCGTCCTGGTCGCTACCCCGGCCATGGCCGACAACCACACCGCCACGGTCTCGGTCCTGCACGGCGTCCCCGGCACCCCGGTGGACGTGTACGCCAACGGCGAGCGACTGATCGACGACTTCCAGCCCGGCACGCTCACCGACCCGCTGGAGCTGCCCGGTGGCAGCTACGACCTCGCGCTCTACCCGGCCGACGCCGCCGACGACTCCGGGGATCCCCTGCTGTCGGCCGCCGGCGTGAACGTCCCCGCCGGCGCCAACGCGACCGTGGTGGCCCACCTGACCGAGGGCGGCGACCCCGCGCTCACGCCATTCGTCAACGAGACGGGCTCCGTGCCCGCCGGCCAGGCCCGCGTCACCGTCCGGCACGTCGCCGCGGCGCCCGCCGTGGACGTCCGCGCCGGCGGCCAGCCGGTGATCGAGGGGCTGACCAACCCGAACGAGGAGACCCTCACCGTCCCGGCCGGGACGATCAACGCCGATGTCGTGCTCGCGGGCACCGACACCGTCGCCATCGGCCCCGCCGACCTGACGCTGGCCGAGGGCACCTCGACCGTCGTCTACGCGTGGGGCTCGGAGGACGCCGGCTTCGAGCTCGCCGTCCAGAACGTCTCCGCCCAGCACTCCGCGCCCAGCGGCGTCCCGGGTGGTACGGCCGGGCTGGCCGACGACTCGGGCCTCCCCCTGCCCGTGGGCGCTGCGGCCGTGGCCGGTCTCGCCCTGGCCGGCGCCGGCGCGCTGCGGCTCGCCCGCTCCACGCGCTGATCACCGGCACTCCGAGGAGCTGACCGTGCGACCCGCCGCCGCAGCCGCCGTGCTCGGGCTGGCCCTCGCCGTCGGTGCGCCGACCGCGTGGGCCGTGACCCGGCCGGACGCGGCGGCGGGTCCGCCGGTCCAGCGAGTGCTGCAGCGCCCCGACGTCGCCACCCCGGCGCCGTCCGGGGCCTCAGCGCTCCCGCCGGTGTCCGTCCGCGACGCGGCACCGACCGACACCCCCGCCGCACCCCCGCCGGTCCGGCTGGATCTGCCGGGCCTCGGTGTCACCGCACCGGTCGATCCGGTCGGCGTCGCCGGGGACGGGCAGATGGAGCTCCTCGCGGCGCTGCACGAACCGCTTCCGACCGAGGACGCCGCCCACCTCTCCGCGTGCGCCCGGTGCCAGTCGGAGGTCGCCTGCCTCCAGCGGGCCGTCGACGCCGTCACCGTCCCCCAGTTCGCCGAGCCCGGCCCTCCCGTGGCGCCGCCGGCCACGGTGTGGGCGGGCATCGCCGCGGCCACCGGGGTGTCGTCGGCGCCGCGTCCCGCCTCCTCCGCCGCAGCGACTCCCACCACGCCTCCCGCCACCGCCGGCGGCACCCGGGCCGTCACCGCCGCGACGCCGCCCGCGGCAGCTCCGCCGCCGGCGCGCGGCGGCGAGGTGCTGCCCTTCCGCCGCCGCCGGCCGCTGCTCCTCGCCGTGGCCGCCGCGGTCGCCGGCGCCGTCGTGGGTGCCGGGGCCGTGGCGCTGCTGCGCGGTGGGGACGGCGTCGAGCCGATCACCGCCGTGGCCCTCGAACCGCTCGGTGACGAGCCGGCCGCCGGGCTGGCGGAGGTCGTCGTCCGCCCCGACGGGTCACGGGCCCTGCAGGTCGATCTCGACGCGCCGGATGTCGAGGACGGCTACTACGAGATCTGGCTGATCGAACCCGGGATCGTCGACATGGTGCCGCTGGGCGTCCTGCGCCCCGGGGCGCAGACCTTCGAGCTGCCGGCGGGGCTGGACCTCGGCGAGTTCCCGATCGTCGACGTCTCGGTGGAGCCGCTCGACGGCGACCCCGCGCACTCGGGCGTCTCCGTGGCCCGGGGCGTGCTCGAGAGCTGAGCGCCGCCTAGCGTGCTGGACGTGACCGCCGCGCACGCCTCCCTGCCGTTCGACGACCTCGGTACCCACTGGCGCACGGTGCGTCCCCGGCCGGCGGGCCGGCACCTCGACAGCGCGGCGTCCAGCCGGCAGAGCCACCGGGCGCTGGAGGCCGCGGCGCACCACGCCCGGCACGAGGCCGAGCTGGGCGGCTACGTCGCGGAGGCGACCGCCGACGACCTGCTCCAGCAGGGACGCTCGGTCATCGGCGGCCTGGCCGGCATGGCCGCCGCCGACGTGGCCTTCGTCGAGTCGGCGCAAGCGGCGCTGGTCACCCTGCTGGGCGGCTGGCGGCTGCCCGCGGGGTCGCGGGTCGCCTGCCTGCCCGGCGAGTACGCCCCGAACGTCGCCCAGCTGCGCGCCGCCGGCCTGCGGCCGGAGCCGCTGCCGGTGGACGGCCTCGGGCGGACCGACGTCGACGGCGTGGAGCGGCTCCTGGCCACCGACCCGCCGCGGGTGGTCCACCTGACGCACATCGGGAGCCACCGCGGGATCGTGCAGCCGGCGCGCGAGGTCGCGGCGCTGTGCCGCGCGGCCGGCGTCCCCCTGGTGCTCGACGCCGCGCAGTCCCTCGGGCACGTCGACGTCGACCTCGGCGCCGACGTCGTCTACGGGACCTCGCGGAAGTGGCTGGCCGGGCCTCGTGGCGTGGGTGTGCTGATCGTCCGCCCGTCGATCGCCGCCGAGCTGGTGCCGGTGCTGGCCGAGCCGGAGGGGGTCCCGCCCATGCGGGCCTTCGAGTCGGGAGAGGCGCACGTGGCCGGCCGGATCGGCCTGGTGGTGGCCGTCGGGGAGCACCTCGCCGCCGGACCCGACCGGGTCCGCGCCCGGCTGGCCGGGCTCGGCCGGGCCACCCGGGAGCTGCTCGACGGGGTCGCCGGCTGGCGGGTGGTGGAGCCGCTGGAGGAGCCGACGGCGATCACCACGCTGCGGCCGCCGGACGGGGTCGACGTCGTCGCGACCCGCACCCGGCTGCTCACCGAGCACGGGATCGTGCTGACCGCGGCCGGCCCGGAGCGGGCGCCGGGGGAGATGACCGGCCCGGTCCTGCGGGTCTCCCCCCACCTGGACGCCACCGTGGAGGACCTGGCGGCCCTCGCCGCCGCCCTCTGAGCGCACCGCGATCCGCCCCGCGGTAGTCCCCTGCCGCGGACCGTCGGGCACGACGCTTGTGCCCGGGGCTCTCGAGGTCCTATGGTTCATTACATGAGTAGTGAACCCAGGGACCACTCGGGCCCTGGTGACGCCCGGGTCGCCTCGTGAACGAGGATGCCGGCCCGATCTTCCGGCAGGTGGCGGCCGAGATCGAGAACGCCATCGTCGACGGCTCACTGCCCGAGGAGAGCCAGGCGCCGTCCTCCAACGAACTGGCCGCCTTCCACCGCATCAACCCCGCGACCGCCGCCAAGGGCCTGAACCAGCTGGTCACCGACGGGGTCCTCTACAAGAGACGAGGAGTCGGGATGTTCGTCGCCACCGGCGCCCGCGAACAGGTCCTCAAGCGTCGGCGCAGCGAGTTCGCCGACCAGTACGTCCGCCCCCTGATGACCGAGGCCCAGAAGCTCGGCATCTCCACCCACGAGCTCACCGACATGATCGATCGCTGGGAGGACCCGCGATGACCGTCGTCGCCACCGTCTCCGACGTCACGATGCGCTTCCCGGGGCACACCGCGCTCACCGGTGTGTCGACCGCCCTGGAGCAGCACGCCATCACCGGGCTGCTGGGCCGCAACGGTGCCGGGAAGACGACCCTCATGCAGCTGCTGACCGGTCACCGCGTCCCGACCAGCGGGCGGATCGAGGTCTTCGGGGCCCGGCCGTACGAGAACGACGACGTCCTGCGCCGGATCTGCTTCATCAAGGAGGGCCAGCGCTACCCCGACCACTTCCGGGTCAAGGACGCGCTCGACTCGGCGGCGTTCGTCTTCGCCGACTGGGACGCCGGCCTCGCCGCCTCGCTGCTGCGCGACTTCGACCTGCCGGCCAAGCGCCCGATCAAGAAGCTCTCCCGCGGCATGAACTCCGCCGTCGGCATCATCGTCGGGCTGGCCTCCCGGGCGCCGCTGACCCTGTTCGACGAGCCGTACCTGGGCCTGGACGCCGTCGCGCGCCAGTTGTTCTACGACCGCTTGCTCGCCGACTACGCCGAGCACCCGCGCACGATCGTCCTCTCCACGCACCTCATCGAGGAGATCGCCGCCCTGCTCGAGCGGGTGATCCTGATCGACCGGGGCCGGGTGCTGCTCGACGCCGACGCGGAGTCGCTGCGTGGCACGGCGCTGACGGTCACCGGACCCCGGGAGCGCGTCGCCGCGTTCAGCGGCCGGCACGAGGTGCTGCACACCGAGTCCCTCGGCGGCACCAGCCGGGCCGTGGTGCGGCTGCGCGACGGTGCCGACGGCGACGACGCCACGGCGGCCGGCCTGACCTCGGAGGCCACCAGCCTCCAGCAGCTGGTCGTCGCCATGAGCCTGCACACCGCGGCCGGCGACCCGGCCGTCCCGGTCCACCTCGAGGAGGTCTCCCGATGACCCGCGTGCTGCAGGCCGCTCGCCTGCACCTGGTCCACCCGCTGGTGGCGCTCGGCATCCCCTGGTTGGTCGTGTCGATCAGCTTCGCCATCAACCTCGCCGTCTGGCACCTCACCCCGGCCGGCGAGGAGAGCGGCATCACCGGCGGGATCCTCGCCTTCTACATCACCGTGCTGGTCGTCTACGTGCAGGCGGTGACGCAGGTGTTGCCGTTCGCGATGGGGATCAGCCTCAGCCGGCGGGCGTTCTACCTCGGGACCGCGCTGATCGCGCTGGTGCAGGCGGTCGGCTACGGGATCGCGCTCTCGGCGCTGGTCAGCATCGAGAACGCAACGGGCGGCTGGGGTGCCGGGATGGACTTCTGGGCCCCGGGGATCTTCGAGGTCGGCAATCCCGTGCTCCAGGTGCCCGCCTCGGGTGCCCCGCTGCTGGCCTTCATGTTCGTCGGCGTCGGCATGGGTGTGGTGCACCAGCGCTGGGGCCAGACGGGCAACTGGGGACTGATCCTCGGCTCCATCGTGGTGCTGGGTGGCCTCGCCGTGCTGATCACCTGGCTCGATGCCTGGCAGAGCATCGGAACGTGGTTCACCGACCAGTCGACCGCCACGCTGACGGTCGGCCTGCCCCTGGCCTTCGCCGCGGTGGCGGCGCTCGTCTCCTTCCCCGGGATCCGGCGGGTGGTGCCGTAGCCCCGGCAGCCCCTCCCGCACTGCGGCCCCCGTTCCCTCACGTGACGGAACGGGGGCCGCAGTTGCGCGCTCGCGCGTGAAGGAGCCCGGTCGCAGCGGACCGCGGGCGCCGGCACGTCGGCCGTCCGGCCGGCACTGCGCACCGCACCCGGCCTGGCACTCGGGCCGGCGCCGGAGGTGCAGGCCCTCGGTACCTGAGCGGCTCGGTGCAGCCGCTCCGCTCCGCCGCGGGCGCGACCTTCCGCTCGGCGGTGCGCGTCTGGCGCGGGAGTCGGGGGAGCGCTCCGCGTCTCGCGCGGGAGTCCGGGGAACGACGAAGGGGCCCCAGCACGAATGCTGGGGCCCCTTCGGGAATGGTTGTCCGGCGGCGTCCTACTCTCCCACCCCGTCTCCAGGGCAGTACCATCGGCGCTGAGAGGCTTAGCTTC